>CAYUUW010000098.1:0-2503 GCA_964448005.1 uncultured Candidatus Peribacteria bacterium | reverse complement strand
TGGCAGCACGAATACGAACATCAGCCGCCGTCAAAGCAACACTCATCACCTTCACCAAAACCTCTTGAGGTTTTGGCACGGGCTTTGGCATCTCGACCACATGAATAACATCAGGTGGTCCATACACATGGTAAACGGCGGCTTTCATAGGTATTAGATCGTTGGAGTAACAATTGTCTCAGAAGGCGGGACAGGCGTTGCAATCTCAGCTTTGCGCAACCCAATCGGTCTCTCAATGGTCTGCGCATCGGCTTTGGTAAGATCGATCTCTTCTGAGATGTAGCGCATATAACCTTGTTTGTCAGCGGTCACGAAGTAGCGGTTTTTGTTTGCTAAGAATCCATAGCGACCTTTGCTGTCAGTGACTTGGGTTTCAAGAAGTTTGTTGTATTGCTTGTCGAAGATACGTACAACCGCATTCTTGATGGATTTGCTTGAACCTTCTTCGGTCACCACACCCCACTTCTGTGGTTTGTGGACGGCAACAAGTTTTCTGAAGGCGAGATAGGTCACAACCTGCAAGAGAAGTAATCCAAGTAATGCTGGACTTGGCTGAAGGGCAAGAGCAATGGCCGTAATACCAAATGAGAGGGCGCTGATGCCGTACTGCATCTTTGTCTTGAAGCGGTTAAACAAGACGATATGATTTTGTTCTTCACGATGGTTTGGATCGAGTGGGATATTCATGGTCAGATCCATCTCGGATTCAACCGTGACCGGGGTACCGTGATAGATATCGAGGTATTCATCATCTTCAGCAAGCCCATTTGCCACGACACTTGGGAAGACGTGATCGGCTTTTGACGCCTCAAGACGATACTTGCCCGGCTTCACATGAAAGAAGTAGCGACCAAGATTGTCGGTGATTTTGGTTTGAAGCACTCTGCCGGTCTCGGCATCAATCAAGCGCACAACGGCGAGGTTGGTCCCCTGCTTGGTGATGGAGTTGTACACGACCCCCCACTTTTTGCGCATGCGAGCACCAATGAGCATGAGCGGTTGAGAGAAGAGATATCCAAGATAGCTAAAGGCATTGGCCACCGAAGCGATGCTAGCAAGCGTCGCAGCTGTTGCAATCGCGGCAGCCATTTCAGGTGAAATAGGAGAAGCCTCAACCCATTCGGAAATCTGTTGAAGAAGGGCTGGTGACGTCATACCTGCCAATGGGGTGACCTGGGGGTTTTGAGCAGGATTCGTCGGTTCATTTGGCTTCAATGGCACGACATCAGGCGCCGTGACCGGAGGGACGACAAGCTCAGGCGTTGTTGAAGGCGCGGTTGGCAAGCCCGTGACAGGTGGTGCCGTTGGGTTTGTTGGTGGATTTGTCGGATTGGTTGGAGTCGTTGGCGTGGTTGGGCTTGTCGGAGGGTTTGGCGTGGTTGGCGGATTGGTTGGTGGAGTCACTGGAGGGACAACGGGTTCTGGCGGAGTCTCGGGTTCTTCCATTGGCTCGGCGGACAAGGTTGTTGCAAGGGAGATAGATCCAGAAGAGCGACCACCGATATCATCGATGGCAAAGATCGCGTAGAACTGGGTTTGGGTTGGAGGGAGGCTTGAGTGGTATGCGGATTCGGCATCACCTTCATACACGATAGCGCCATCGGTCATGTCGGTTGGATAGCGGTCTGGACGAGAGACGACACGTACACGTGAAAAGTCGTCTTCGTCTGGATTCGTCCACGTTAAACGCACACGACCCTCTTCACCCGTTGCGGCAAAATCAACCGGGTTGGTTGGAGGCGTCACGCTCACGAGGGTTGAGAAGACAAAGTCCCCCGAGCTCACGGTTGAAGTACCGACGCCTGACGTGACGCGATAGTGATAGGTGGAGTTTGGTGAGAGACCACTTAAGTTCACCGTATGAGACATGGTCGAGACATCATTGGTTGCCACGTTTCCGTATGCATCAGAGATGCCATAGTCGACACGGCTGTTTAATGGAGCATTGGTTTGCCAATTAATCACCGCTGTCGTTTCGGTGATGAAGGTGGCGTTGATATTGCTGATCTCTAGACTCTCGAGCAATTGGGCGGTGGTGAGGGTCGAAAAAACGTTGTCCCCCGTGACGGCGGTATTGCCGCGCTCGTCTGCGGCTTGCAATTGAAAATGATACTCCGCGCCTTCGGCGAGATTGGTGAGGGTGACGCTGTGCGAGGTGACACGGTTTCCACTCCCACGATATCCGCTGCCATATCCGTCATTGAGTCCGAAGTAGAAGGCGGTGGTGGCGGGTTCGCTTGTGGTCCACGTGATGACAGCAGAAGACGTCGTGATGTCTGAAACGAGAATCGCTGAGATTTCTGGTGCTAATGTATCACCACAAGCCTGACCGACACATCCTGTTGAACCACCAGAACCCGGGTTTGCCAAGGTGACAAAGTTTGCGGTGACTGAGAGATTGGCTGTCACGCCAGTGTCAGTACGAGGGTTTGCGGTGGAGGCGTCAGACCACTGAGTGAAGCGATACCCTGGGTTTGGGACGGCAGTGACGGGGGTGCCGTCA
>CAYUUW010000097.1:0-2541 GCA_964448005.1 uncultured Candidatus Peribacteria bacterium | reverse complement strand
GTTCAACACTCAGTAGGTGCAATTGCTGAGACTGAGCCAGATTCGAAGATGCCGGTAGCGGCGAATGCTGCACTGCACACCCCCAGGAATTGGATGCTCTCCCTTCTGCGATGCTTCTCCCCCGATTTAATAGCTTGCAAATCAGACGGGTCTGAAGCGTCATACTAGGTATTCTAAGTACATTAGCTGCGCAGCTAACTTGACTAAACGTCAAAATCAGTCTAAGTTAGCTGTGCAGCTAATAAAAGCCCAATGCCTAATAAAAGCAATGCCCTTCTGAAAAGCTTCGTAAGCGAGCTCCAAAACTCAACTGGCTGTGTGGCGATTGCTACGCAGACGGAGGTGCCATTCGTCTTGCAGGACAAGACACACCATCTGGACGCACTGGTGCGAATGAGCCAGCCGATCGGCGACGAGTTCGACATTGCAGTCGAAATCCTTGGCAGGGCTTATCCGCGGGACATCTTGCACGTGATGAACCAGCTCCACAAATGGCGGGCAACGGCCGATGAGGGTCAACAAATTGTCCTGGCGGTCGTGGCCGAATACCTAAGCCCAGGAGCCAAAGCAGAGTTAAAGGAAGCCGGCATCTGTTACTACGACGGCGGCTCCTCGATGTATTTTCGCCACCGCACCTACTTGGTGTCGCGCGAACTCGTTGGTGAACGACCCCCACCGCGCCGTTCAGTCCGCTTGTTCTCTGGCGCCAGGGAACAGGTTGTACACGCGTTGCTTGAGCATTGGCGCCAGACGAAGGGCACCGAATACATCGGCGGCACTGAGTTGGCTAACAGATCAGAGACATCGACGTACACCGTCTCGAGCACCATGCAGGAATTGGAGCGTGAGAACTGGATAGATGCGACAGGAAGCGGGCCAGCCTTGCGTCGACGTCTGCGCGACCCGGCCGGCCTACTTGATGCGTGGGCCCACGACTGGGCATTGCGGAAAGAGCACGCCACGCGCTGGTACATCTACGCCAAAACGAACCCTGCAGATGCAGTCCTATGGAGCCTTCGCAATCACGTAGGCGACGGCTGGGCGATCACCGGCGCGGCCGCTGCAAACGCGGTAGTGCCCCATCTGACGTCCGTGGACCGGGTCCAAATAGTCGTGCCGCCAGGTGAGACTAAGGATTGGGCGGAAAAGCTGCAGCTCAAGCCCGCCGAGAAAGGCTCCAACGTCATGCTGATCGAACGCACAGGCGCTGCGCTGATGTTCCTGGATGAGCACCCCGAGCGACCAGGCTCGCGGTTCGCAAGTAGGTTTATCCAGTACCTGGATCTGCTCGATGGATACGGGCGAAACAAAGAACTGGCCGAGGAATACAGGCGCGCCGCGCTGGGGATCAGGGCCAAAGTATGAACATCAAGTACAAGACCGCCGCCGAATACGACGACATCCACACACAAGACTGTGAAATCGCCTTGGTGATGCTGTTGCGCGCGTTCGGATCGCTAGCGCCGACCCTTCGTCTGGTCGGCGGACTTGTACCGCGATACCTCACACCGGTCAGACCGCCAGAAGTCCCAGAGCATGCAGGAACCACTGACGTCGATATCGTTTTGCGTGTGGCCGTGCTGGCCGAGAAGGGGCAGTACAACAAGCTCAGCGAGCAGCTCAAAGCGAACGGTTTTTCTCGCGTCGTCAACGCTGAAGGCAACGCAAGCAGCTGGCGGTGGGAGCGCGAGGTCAACAAGCGGATGGTGGTGGTTGAATTCCTCCAGCACACCGACGATCCGAGCAAAAGCTCCAAAGCGGAGTCAGTCGTCGGCGAAGGAGTGTCTGCCATGCAGATCCAGCACGCTGGCATGGTCCATGACTGGTACGGAAGTCGGGAAATCATTGTCGAACTCCCGGATGGAAACGGGAAGGCGAAGGAGACGATCTACTTTGCGGACGCCGTAAGTTTCATCGTGCTGAAGGCCGTCGCTTTCGAAGTGCGCCGAACGAACAAGGATGCTGCGGACCTCATTCACGTAATGCGGCATGCAGATGATCCCGACGTGTTGGCGGCTGAGTACGGCCGGCGTCTAAGCGCGGGAGCACATGCGGAGGCTCTTGAGCACGGGCTGCGCGCTCTGCACAACAAGTTCTGCGATGAGCAAGGTCTGCAGGGTTTTGAGAAAGAAGGGCCGTCGCAGTTCTGCAGCTTCCACCAAATAGGAGAAATCGGCAGCGAGGCTCGCATCCTCGAGCAACGCAATGTGAGCGGCTTGGTGACCCAATTTATTGAGCACGTGCGTGCGCACGCCCAACGCTGAATCCAGCATCGCTTGTAGCACGAGAGGGGTCACCAGGTTCGTTTCCACTCCTGTAGCGCCTCATTGGGTACGGGTCCCCACAGTTAAGGGACACAGCCAGGCGAAGTGATGTTTACATCAGCGTGTCCAGAATCCACGAGCCCCATTTTCGAGGGGTGCATCCGTCTCCGGCTTGTCACCGGCGTGTCCACGCCCTGTTCACGAGGCCAATGACTCTCTGCCCTGAGGGCACTTGGCGACGCAGGTCGACCTGACGGCGAGCTGGCCCAGCTCCGCC
>CAYUUW010000096.1:0-2647 GCA_964448005.1 uncultured Candidatus Peribacteria bacterium | reverse complement strand
TTGGGGTTATTTTTACCCCATTTTACCTCAAAAAGATCCTAGACTGGTTCTTAGGCAAGCCCATCATGAAAAAGGCACTTTTTCTTCTCCTTGCCCTCTCGATCACTGCCGGCTGCGCCCAGATTGAGCCAAATAACGAGGCGAAGCCCGGGGAGATTGCCAATGAGGCGGAGGCTGCCGTAACGATGGACTGGCTCGTGGCTGAATTGACGCAGAATTTTGCCGAGCGCGGCTTCACTCTCGCGGAGATGGATTCTGTAGAGATAGGCCAAGCCGAAGACAATGCCAAGGTGTTGGGTTTCAGCGATTCCGGGGTGAGCGTGAAGGTCTACGACCGGAATCACGAAGCGTACGGAACCCAGGAGGAATTCGAGGATGCGATATCACGCTACAGCACAGGCGAAACCTATGGAGAAGATATGCTTCAGGAAAAGGAGGTTCACCCAAGCGTGTCGCTTCAGTACACCAAATCGGCCGTGATGGCCAACCATGGCGCGATGAAACGGGAGTATTTCTTCACGCTTGCGAACGGCGAAATGCTCAAGGTCAAAGTCGCCTTCCCTGCCGACACGGAAATGGAGGATGAGGCCCAGAAGGAGTTGATCCGCAATAAAGTGGAGGAGGTAAGCAAAATCCTGGTGGGTGATTTGTAGGTTCTATAACAAAAAAAGGCGGAGGCAGCATGCAGCTGCCTCCGATAGGAAATTGGGCCGTGAAGACGGCCGCATCGTCACTCCAGTGCTTTGATTCGCAAGACCAAGCGCTCTTTGGAGTCGGCCGTGATGGAGAAAGGAGCAGGCCTCTCATCTTCGTCGAAGATCTTGAATGAGGGTTTTGATGACCTGCCTCCAACACGTATGATGTAGACACCAAGCTCCATTTCTATTTCTCGGAGCTCCCGGAATGTGGGGAAAACACCCTCTTCTGGCTTAGTTTTTTCCCTGAATTTCATGCTGGATTTTCCTCCTTGGGTTGATGCTGTGAGCAGCTGCAAAATCATTTTTACTTGGTGGACTAAGCTTTTCCCAAAATCACCAGGCAGAGCAGGGCAAATGGTCCGCCAATGATTCCGAAGAGGAACCAGAAGAAGCCGCTCCTGTCCATTGCGCGGGCAAGCCCGCTGATGATCAGCGCGAGAGTGAACCAGCCCACAAAGAAGGGGGCATTTTCCATGGGATCTTCCTTTCAGAAAGAGGTGTGACGATGGTGTTAACGAGCACTGCCGCAGGATTGCGGACAGTTGGACGAAAATCAGGATGAATTAAATCATTTATTTTATCATATGTCAATTTCACGGCAGCCGGAATTAAAAGCAGAAGACAGAGGTCTCTCCTCCCGAGTTCTCGGGACGGGACGACGAAGGGTGAGGGCTCGTCGGTGTAGCTTGCCGGCGTTTCCCGAATGATGCTTGGAATAGAATCAGAGGCTCTTCACCCCGATATTCGTCGGGGCTCTGAGCGACCGCAGGTTTTTTTATTTTTTTCTGGATTCCCCCGAAGGCTTTCGGGGGAATGACGGGTGGAATATAGTAGGCAGAAGCCCCTCGATTCGCTCCGCTCACTCGGGACGACAAGTGGTTTTTGTTTTTCTCCCAATAATCCCAATCATCCCTCGGGTCCCAATAATCCCATCAATTGACCCCAACCGGTATTCCGTGCGAAAATCAGACGCAAGACAAACAAGCTCCTAATCCATTCCTCAATGGATCCCCGACAGCAAAAAATCCTGGAAGCCATCATCGAAGCCTTCATCCGCAATGCCCTGCCCGTGGGCTCCAAGCACCTTACGGAGAACTACAACTTCCGCCTCTCCTCCGCCACCATCCGCAACGAAATGGCCCAGCTGGAAAAGGAGGGCTACATTGTGCAGCCCCACACCTCCGCCGGCAGGATCCCGACCAATCTGGCCTACCGCATGCTGGTGGACCAAATGAAGGAAGAGGAAAAAATGCTCAAAAAAGCCGCCCGGGACATGATGGAGGCCCAAAAAAGATACCGCCTGGGCAAAGCCAAGGAGAGGCTCTACGAAACCGTCTCCATCCTTTCCGAGGTCACGCAGGACCTCAGCTTCGCCACCGTGCCGGAGGAGCGCGGACTCTTCTACATCGGCATCAGCAACATGCTGCGCAAGCCCGAATTCATGGGCCACCCGGAGCGCGCGACCCAAGTCGTGCAGATTCTGGAGAACGAGCTCAGCAGCGTATTGGCCACCCTTAAAGTGTCCGCTGAAGGCGCCATCTACATCGGCGAGGAGAACATCCTTCCGGAGTTCCAAAGCTGCAGCCTGCTGGCGCTCCCCTACTCCTACCAAGGCTTCAGCGGCGTCATCGGCCTGCTGGGCCCCACGCGCATGAACTACCCCTACAACATGGCAGCCCTCAAGTCCTCGCTGCAGATGCTGCTTTCGCAGAGCTAGGACGATGCCTTTTCACCTCTCCCCCCCACCCCATGCTTTTTTTGGGAATCGACCCGGGCCTTTCGGAAGTCGGATTCGGCGTGATCCGGGTCGAAGGAGGGAAGGCCCACTGCCTGGACTACGGCATCTTTCGCACGCCGTCGGACCTCAGCCTGGAGGAGCGCCTTGGCCTCATCAAGAAGGATCTGGAGGAGCTTCTGACCAGCGGATCCTTCGCGGCCGCCGGCGTGGA
>CAYUUW010000095.1:0-2655 GCA_964448005.1 uncultured Candidatus Peribacteria bacterium | reverse complement strand
AAACCCTCGGTCGCCATTATCGGTGGTGGTTGGGCCGGTCTGGCCTGCGCCCTCAAACTGGCAAAGTCTGGCTTAGCGCCCGTAATTTATGAATCTGCGCCGGAGCCCGGTGGTCGGGCACGTCGTGCCCATCTGGATGGCCACAACCGCGATAATGGCCAACATCTCATGCTGTCCGGCTGCCGGGCACTGGCCACACTGTTGAATGACATTGGCGTTTCCCTGTCGACAGGTGCTTTCGTCTATCAGAATGCCGAGGGAAACTTCTCTCTGGCTGGTCGTCGTGGCCGCGGTGGTTTATTACTCGGACTGTTAGGTGCCAGTTGTTTTAAGCTCAGCGAGCGCCTTCAGCTCCTTAAAGCATTATTGCGCCTGCAGTGGCATGGCTGGCAGGTCCCTGCAGCGCAGACCGTATTACAGTGGCTGCAGACGCAGAAACAAACGCCCACGCTGATTCATCGGTTCTGGGCGCCACTGACACTGGCCATCCTTAATACCCCCCTGGAAGAAGCGGCGATGGTCCGCCTGGTCTCAGTGCTCCGGGACACGCTCGGCACCGGGGCCGAAGCCTTACAGATCCTACAGCCCACAGGCAATCTCAGCACCAGCATCGTCACACCGCTCGTTGAGGCCATTGAAGTGGCGGGTGGGCAGCTACGAAGCCGTCAACGCATCACGGCGATTACCACGGGCGTAACACGGCCCAACATGCGACCAGATGGGCGGCCCTTCCAAATCCACATGGCGGATGCTTCGGCACCCATACATTTTGACCGAGTCGTTCTGGCGATTCCCCCATGGTCACTGAGCAAGCTGGATTTACCCTTTGCCACAGCAGATCTTAGCCAGAGATTTGGTGCGCAACCGATTGCCACGGTCTATCTGGGATTTGATCCGGCCGTGCGCTTACGCACACCGCTCTACCAGATCGATGGCCCACTTGCGGGCGATGCGCGCGTCTGGGTGATGGATCGCACGCACTGCGGCGAGCCCGGCATTCTGGCTGTCACCTTGTCGGCGCAAGGTCCCTGGTGCTCCTTAGAAAATGAGGCTTTATCCGCAGCCTGTGCAGCAAAGGTCGCGGCCGCATTGAATCTGACAACACCGTGTTTATGGCACAAAGCGGTGATCGTGCACCGGGCGACCTATAGCGCAACCCCAATGGCTCGTCTGCAACCAACTGAGATCGAACCCTTGCCGGGTCTGATACTCGCTGGTGACTGGACGCATCCGAGCTATCCCGCGACGCTAGAAGCTGCCGTCGCTTCCGGTTTCGAGGCGGCTGAGCGGATTATGCAATCGCTCACCTGAACCGAGACGCAGGTTTTTCGTTAGAATCTTGTCATTATGACGATCTGGGCCATCGGCGATATTCAAGGGTGCTACGACCCACTACAGCGGCTGCTGAACAAGTGCCGCTTCGACCCGGCCCAGGACACGCTGTGGCTGGTTGGCGACCTTGTGAACCGAGGCCCACAATCTCTGGAAACCTTAAGATTTCTGCGTGACCTCGGCAAATCTGCCGTCACGGTGCTGGGTAACCATGATCTCTATCTGCTTATGGTGGCCGCCGATGCCGTGCCCCGTCGTGGCAAAGACGATACGCTGGGCCCTATTTTTGATGCACCGGACGCCGCCGAGATTCTGGATTGGCTCAAGGCGCAACCTCTGGCGCATGCTGAACGACTCAATGGCCAGCGCTATGTGATGGTGCACGCGGGTCTACTGCCCGCCTGGACCGCCGAGGATGCGCTGACCCTCAGTGATGAGGTTTCAGCCCACCTGCGCGGACCCCACTTTGGCGAGTTTCTGCGCAATCTCTGGGGGGATAGCCCACTGGGATGGCAACCTAAGCTGAATACCATGGATCGCGCACGGGTGGTGGTCAACGCCATGACACGTATGCGCTTCTGCTCGCGTCAGGGCATCATGGATCTGAAAATCAAGGGTAAACCCGAAAATGCCCCGGATGGCCATGTCCCGTGGTTCGAGGTGCCGGGTCGTAAAACCGTGGAAGACACCCTGGTGGTAGGCCACTGGTCGGCGCTGGGCCTGAAAATGACACCCAATCTGATTGCACTGGATTCCGGCTGCCTCTGGGGCGGTCATCTAACTGCTGTCAGCCTACCAGAACGGGAAATCATCCAGGTCAACTGCACGAGCTGTCGTTAAACTATCCAAGTCCCTGCTCCTTCCCACTCTGTTTGACGCAGGTCAAATTCTGACCTCGGAACCCCCAACAAATTAGGCGTAGAATCTATTTTCATGCACCGCATCATTCTAGTGTCATGACCGTCATGCGCACTGGTAGAAAGAGATCATCATGCTTGAAGAACATTATCTGAAGCCCTTGTTTGAACCCGAGAGTGTGGCCGTATTCGGCGCCAGTGATCGTGAGGACTCGGTTGGCCAGGTCCTGTTTGCCAATCTGCTGCAAACCGGTTTCGGGGGTCGCCTGTTCCCGATCAATCCCAAGCACGAGATGGTTCAAGGACAACAGACTTTCAAGTCCCTGCACGATGTACCGGGCCGTGTTGATTTGGCTATTATCTGTACGCCGGCCATGTCGGTACCGGGCATCATCGAACAATGCGGTGAACGTGGTGTGCGCTTTGCGCTGATCGTTTCCAGTGGCTTTGCCGAGCGGGGCCATGC
>CAYUUW010000094.1:782-3073 GCA_964448005.1 uncultured Candidatus Peribacteria bacterium | reverse complement strand
ATTGTCCCGTACCGACAGAGCAGGCCAGTTGGGAGACAGCGGATGCTCACCAGGTGCCCAAAATCGAATCTTGATCACGGGGGGATGTCCTGCGAGAGTCGCTGCATCGAGACCGTTGATGACGAGCTCTGCGACTTCATCCTCAACAGAGCTGTAGAGCCCAGAAAGGGCCTTCATAAGCCCTGCTTTTGCTACAAGCTGCATTTCCATGTTGTGTTCCTCTCCGATCATTTGATAGTGATCATTCCCGCGACTTCAAGCTGTTCGAGTAAGTCGCGGAAGGCCTCGGGGAATTCGAGCTGAAGTTCTGTCAGCCCGTGGAAGAGTTTCATCGTTTCTGCGACAAGTCGCTTACGGGCGGCTTGCCTGCGAGCGTCTGTTGGTGTCAGGCGGCTGAAGTTTCGGACTTCATTCGCCGTGATTCGGACCATCTCGATGAGAAGGTCAAGATCCATTGGCTCATCGCTGTTGGTACACTTTTCAGGTGGGTGCTCTGGCGGCGGAACAGTCGTAACCTGAGCCTCTGTCGGCTCCAAATCGGGCCATCCGTCGCTATCGGGAACTTCGCTCGTCGTGCCATTCTTGCGATACGCAGACTTTTCATCTGCGCTCAACAAGAAGACTGGGTTTCCTGTTTCCAGGAAGAGAGCCTTCAGAGCTCGGGGCGGCGGTACGACACGCCCATCACAGGCGTGTCCGCACTGGTCAGTGCGCATATTCACACGTTCCGCGGCTTTCCCGCGTTCTCCACGGGCGAATTGCCGATACCAATCGGCAAAAGCGTGTCGAATCTTGAGGCGACGCTGTCGGGACAAAATTTGTTGAAACGCCATGGGATTCCTTCCTTTTTTGTCATTCCTAAGTTGTCATGAACAGAACCACAATCGCCCCGAAGGGCAGTTATGATTACAAAAAATCAAACTATTACACTAGCATAATTTTTTGTAAATTGACCTCATAATATATCTTATTTTAACAAGTTTGTCAATGGGACAGAAGTATCTTTTTTATATATTTTCATAAAGCGTATTTTTGCTCATTTTTAGATAAAAAAACACCACAGAAGTGGTGAGGATTTGTGGGGGAATGGTGCTCGAGAACGCATAGGCGCTACGATCGAGACACCGAGAGGGTGCGTCAGTTAGGTGGTATTTCTACCACCCATGACCTGTAGAACGGGTCGGCGGGGTCGTCTACGAGTGTTGCTTCGGCGATGTGGCCATTGTCGAAGTTGTAGGAGAGCGTCCCGGGCGGGGGGCTCCCATCAGGAGCCAATTCCGCTTCGTTGATGAGGAGGCGGATGTAGCACCATTGGAAGCGTGGGTCGAGCTCGACATCGAGTTCGAGTTGATCGACGGGTGGGGTAACCTCTTCACCGAAGAACGCAGGTGGAGTCCCTGGGACCCCATCGCCTTCGGCATTCACGCAAGTAGCTCGAAGTCCGACCAGCCCGACGTTGGCAGGAAGTTCGTCTTTCTCGAGCTCCCAGAAAAAAAAGCCTCGCTCTGGTGGATGGGTTGGAGCTTGTTCAGGGGTGTCAACCTCCTCGTCCATTGCGGGCGGGAGGCAGGTGGGGATGTAGTCAAGGCAGGGTTCGCACCCCGCCGACAGGACAAAAAGAAACCAGAAAGGCCCGTTGCGCATGGAAAACCCTCCATATCTGCGCGTGTTGGTGTTCAACTGAAGGATTTTGGCCCGACAGTGCGTAAGATTTAACCATAAAAAGACAAAAATGTAAAGATGAGACTGTCATTGCTTTTGCTTTCGCTTGGTGATGCTATAGGAACGGATTACCCGAATACTGTCATTGCGAGGAACGTAGTGACGAAGCAATCTCGTTTATAATAGAGATTCCCACGTCGCTCATTTCATTCGCTCCTCGCAATGACAGGTTTGTTACCGAGATTGTTTCGATCGCTTTCACTGCGTTTCAGAGGCTCACAATGACAAAAGGATCACAGTAATAAGATGAGATAAAAACAAAAAAACACCAGGTTAATGATGTTTTTTTGATTGTGTCCAATGGGGGGATTGGACGCGGGGTGCTTGAGCCTCGACAACGCATGAAAATGCGGCATCGGGCAGAAGCACCCCGGGAATGGAGGGAGGGGGAAGAGGGGGGAGTGTGGGGCAACGAGTTTTTTTGAAGAATACAGCTCGGCGCTTGCGCGTCAGAAGTCGTATTCGTCCTCGTCGTCATTTGCCTCGGTGGCGGGGGCAGCCGCGGCCTCGGACGGGGGCGCGGATACGGGGGCGTCGGTGGGAGGCGCTTCGACGACTTCGGTGCTCGG
>CAYUUW010000094.1:0-772 GCA_964448005.1 uncultured Candidatus Peribacteria bacterium | reverse complement strand
GGCCCCCGGGAAAGGGGGGGAGAGGGGGGGGGGGGGTTAGGGGGGGCGGAGGGAGACGCGTGGGTTTAGCCCCAGTCGTCTCCGTCGTCCTCGGTGGGGGGGGCTGCCGATTCGGGCGCGGAGGGTGGGGTCTCGGCAGGCGGATCGCCCACGATGGCGGTGCCATTGGCGCCGGGTTCGCCGAGGACTCTGTCCATGGTCTTCAGTGCAGCGTCGAACTGCTCAGGCGTCGGGTTGGGGTTGTCCTTCAGGGCGGCTTCTTCGGCGGCGCGCGCTTCTTCTTCCGCGAGGTCTGCGGCTTTCTCGGCTTCGCGCTCTTCGACGATCCTCAGCCGCTCCGTGTCTAAGGCCTGCGTGGCCTGCTTGGCCAACGCGAGCGCGTTCTTCAGCTCGGTGGTGGCCTGTTCGACGGCACCTACGAACTTTTGGCGCTCCTCACGTTCGGCTTTGATCTCCTCCTGCAGGGTCACATGCGCATCGCGCACGGCGTTGTGCCGCTTGCGGGCTTCTGTCAGGCAGTCGACCGCGTCGATGGGGTTGGCCTTGCTCTCGGGGCAGTCCACCTGGTAGGCCGTAGCGACGCTCTTCTGTCCCAGCCCGTAGGTGTACACGGCGATGAAGGCCGCCAGGGCGCTTCCTACCAGCAGACCCAGAACCCACAATCGCTGCCACCAGGGCTTGCGAAAAACATTTTCTTCGGGGGTGCTCATACGCTTAGGGGCCTCCTTCGCCCCATCATGCTACCGGTCTCTCGACCCAGCTGGTCTAACTT
>CAYUUW010000093.1:2949-3305 GCA_964448005.1 uncultured Candidatus Peribacteria bacterium | reverse complement strand
TGACAACGATTATTGGCCGGCTGGCTGAAAGTGCTGCTGCAAGCTGCTGGGACTTGGACTCACCGTCACCAGAGATTGCCGCAACTACTCCTGTTTTGGCATCAATCTGCTTGATCGCGCTCTGGAGTTGATCATCGAGGACCGTGCGGTCAGTGATAACAATCACCGCATCAAAGACTTTGCCGCTCTCTGAGTGAAGTGTAGATAGCTGATGAGCCAACCATGCGATGGAGTTGGTTTTGCCTGACCCTGCCGAGTGTTGGATGAGATAGCGATGTCCGGGACCTTCGACCCTTGATGCCTCGACAAGGGATGTCACCGCACTCCACTGGTGAAAGCGAGGGAATAGCAACGTC
>CAYUUW010000093.1:0-2939 GCA_964448005.1 uncultured Candidatus Peribacteria bacterium | reverse complement strand
AACGTCTCTTTGAGTTTCTTCTCACCGGTGACCGGATCGGTCTCCTTGATCGACTCCAGGTGCATAAACCTGCCCAGAATGTTCAGCCAGGTGTCCTTTTGCCAGATCTGCTCCCACATGTAAGCGGTAGGGGACGTATCTGAGCGGGAAGGGTTACCCGCCCCGCCGTTATTGCCGATGTTGAAAGGTAGGAAGTAGGTGTCCTTGCCAGCCAACTTGGTAGTCATCTGGACTTCATAGTTGGACATTGCGAAGTGAACCAGGGCTCTGTGGCCAAAAGAAAGAAGAGGTTCACCCTTGGGGTCCCTGTCCTGCTTGTACTGAGCAACCGCATCATGGATTGACTGGGTGTGGTCGGTCTTGAGCTCGACCGTTGCCACCGGGATGCCATTTAGGAACAGCACAAGGTCAATGCTGTAATTGTGCTTTTCGCCATCGGGGCGTCTCTTATTTGAATAGTGAACCTGCTGCATAACGCGCAGGCGGTTCTTGGCGTAACGAGAAACTGTCTCAGGGTTCAATCCATCGGCTGGTTTGAACTGGCACATCTCAAACTTCGCTGGGGATACCTTGAAGCCTTTGCGAAGCATCTCCAAAGTTCCACCACCGTGAGACAGGCTGGTGTCTAGCGTTTTTGCCAGGCGTTGCAAAAGGTCGTTCTTTGCCTTGGTTTTGTGAGTCTCTGAATCCCCCGGCTTGACTATCTTTTGCCACTGATCAGGTTGAGATTCTTCCAGCCATGCAAAAACATCTTGTGGAAACAGTGCCAGCTCGCGATCATAGCCTGCGTCCGAGGGGGAATGCAGCCAGCCCCTGCTTCTCAGTTCAGCGCAGATTTCATTCTCGAAGACGTATTCGTTATGAATTGCCACCAGCAACCCCCCTGACATCTATCTTCCCAGTTACCACCTGGGTTATGAGGGCCTGTCTGCGCTCTTTGAGAAGATCGATGGCTTTGCGGGTCTTCTCGACGAGTGTGTCGATCTGTGCTGTTTCTTTGTCTAGGTAGAGGGCAATTTCTTTTTGTTCGGCCAGAGGAGGCACGGGGACTCTGAGGTGCATGACTGAATGCTGATTCAAATTTGCTTGGGTATTTGCGTTAGAGAGCAAATTCCAAACGTCGGTTACGCCAGCGAGAAGAAAGGACAGGAACCTGAAATCAGCCGAATCCTCCTTGACCCTCAAGCCCAGTATCGCCTGGTTCCAGGTTGCCGAAATACCGAGGATTGCAGTTGCGCCAACAGATGCATACATGGCCAACAGAACGTCGCCAGGTCTACCGATCGGGAGGCTCTTAGATGCAAGCCCGAGTTTAGAGACCGCTCTCGAGGTTTCTGTCACCTCTCTGACTCCAGACATATCCCCAATGGCTATCCACGGAGTACCGAAGCTATCGTCCCAAAATTCAGGAGTCGAAGATTCAGGCGTCCCACCAGCTTGAGCGCTAGCAATTGACCACATTGGAGCGACTTTCCATCTCGATGGTACTTGTCCTAACCACTCGACTCCCGAGTGTTTCATTGGCACATTTAAATCTAGGCCTTTTGTAACGACCTGGGTAATGAGAGCCTGCCTACGCTCCAATAGCTTCTCAATCAACTGCTCTTTCTTTGAGATGAGTGTGTCGATTTCGCGAGCTTCGTTATCTAAGAATTTGACTATCGCCTTCTGCTCCTCGAGCGGGGGCAATATCACAGGAAAATTCATAAGATTCTCGCGACTCATCTGCAGAGAATTTGGCCTCACGCCCGTGAGAAAAGCAGTGTAGCCAGAAATGTAGAGCTGAGACCTCAGTAGATGGTGCGCGAAGCGTGGGTTTATGTCGGCGCTTATCCAGTAAGCGCGATACGCAGGGCTCATGTGCCCTTCGAGTTCTGACACTCCCAAGCCCCCATAGTTGAGCCACATTGTGTTTACCGCCAGCTGCCCTTTTCGCACGACGCGATAGGTTTCTAACTGATCCGCGTCTCTCTTCAGAGACTCTTCCTGGTAAACCTTTGGAACTACTCCCAGATAACCAGAAACACTCAGCATCTCACCAACAGGAGCAGCCCCATTTAATTCTTTGCTTTCCCTGAAGATATGCCGAAACTTGCTGATAGTCCACGGTGCGGGGATTTCACCCAACCACTCAACCCCGGAGTCCCTCATCTGGCGCATGTTTAGTTCTCGACCTCTTTGAGCAGCTGACTAATCTCCGCCAGAAGTTGATTCAATTCACTATCAATCTCTGCCAGTGGACGTGGTGGGGTGTACTTGTAGAAATGACGAGTGAATGGGATCTCGTAGCCGATCTTGTCTTTGCTGCGATCGACCCAAAACTCTTCAAGATGAGGAGCAATTTCCCTCTCGATGTATTCGGGGATGTCTTGAGTTAGTGGCACATTCTCTGTGTCACGCAGTTCAGGATCTGGAGCGGGTCTGCCCTTCTTGTCTGTAACTACCGGGGCTTCATCGTCTCTTTGAGCGAAGTGTTTGACTAGCCCGGTTAGTTGAGCAGTAGTTAGCTCTTCAACGTCTGCAAGAAGCTTCTTGAGGTGCTTATAGAATGCATCTTTATCTTGGATCTTCTCGTCTGCGATGTGAGATTCGAGAGTTTCGCGAATCTTTAGTCGATCCTCTGGATCAAGCTTCTTCAAAGTTGAAATCTCAGTGAGGGTAATGACCTTATCCTCTGTGATTTGCCAGCTCTGTCTAAGAGGGCGCTCAACGGTGATGGTCGTATAGCCAAAGTCTTCCGAGTTGAAAATCTTTGAAAACTCTGTCTCTTCAAAAGCTTCGTAGAGCTTGACGATGTCCTCTATGTTTCGCTCTGAGAACTCAAGGCGCTTGCTACCAATGTTCTTTCTAAGCTTTTGGTTGAAGCTTGTGCCATCAATTAGCTGCACCTTGTTCTTGCGCTCCGACGGCTTGTCGTTATCAAGAATCCAGATGTAGGT
>CAYUUW010000092.1:0-3416 GCA_964448005.1 uncultured Candidatus Peribacteria bacterium | reverse complement strand
CCAGCCAGCCACCCCAGATAGCAGCGGATGAACCGAGAAAGACGAAGAAGAGGGTGTACATCCAGCCCAGCGTGGAGATTTTCCAGTCACAGTTTGAGGCGAAGAGCTCAGTCAGCAGGCTCATATCTGCTGGGCAGACCAGCGGCTGCGACACCCCTATGGCACGCGACAGCGGCAACCAGAACACCGAAAAGCCATATGCCATACCGATACAGAGGTGGATGGCCAATGCAGCAGGCGGTACGAGCCAGCGATTGAAGCCGGGTTTGGCGATGATGCGGCTTTTATCGAGCCAGCTAGACTTGGGCGCTGTGGTGTTTGACGTGCTCATGGCGATATCGGTGTTTTGCGTAGCCCGCGATTTTATCGAATAAGACTGGTTGAAGGTGGTTGCGTGGCTTGATCTTTAAGATTAATGGTGAGTTATGCTATGGTGCGTTATGTAACCTTTCTACATAACGCACCCGGTGCGTAAAAATAATGCCACATGTTGCCAACCTTGATGCTGTTTCGCCGTTAGGCCTCCCTGTGCACGGACGGGCGACGCGCTGGAATCACTTACATCTATTGGAACTGATTGACAGTTCGGGATCGATGAATAAAGCGGCTGCAGAGTTGGGGATGAGTTACAAAGCAGCGTGGTCTGCCGTTGAGTCCATGAATAATTTGTCCCGACATCCCATGGTGGTGCGCCAAGCTGGGGGAAACAAAGGCGGCGGTACCGTGTTGACGGACTATGGTCGGCGTTTTCTGCATGTGTACAGGCTGCTCGAAGCGGAGCAAAAGCAGTTTTTCGAGTTGCTCGAAACGCAGATTGAAGATTTTAGCCAGTATCAGAGTTTGATCAGGAGATTCACGATGCAGACAAGTGCCCGGAATCAGTTTTTAGGCCGGATTACCCGTATCAAACCTGGGGCGGTGAATGCCGAGGTCCTGCTGGACATCGGGGGGCAGGACCAGATTGTTGCGATCATTACCCATGAGAGCCTGGAAACGATGAACCTGGTGATCGGGCAGGAGGCTTATGCATTGTTTAAAGCCCCCTGGGTGATTCTGACACGCGAACTGAAGATGAAATCTAGCGCCAGAAATCAGCTATCTGGCGAGATTGTCCGAATCACGGAAGGGGCCGTCAACTCGGAAGTGGTTGTGGAACTGACTGGAGGCAAGCTGCTGAGCGCGGTTGTGACGAATGAGAGTCTGATCGAGATGGCACTGACAACCGGTATTAAAGTCTGCGCCCTGATTAAAGCATCGCATGTCATTCTGGCCGTTGCTGCCTGAGGTCAGGGAAAACCATGAAAAAAAAGCATGTGATTCTGGTGGGCCTTCTAGGCGCCTGCTGTATCGGATCTTCTTTGGCAGAAGAAGTGCAGGTGGCGGTAGCTGCCAATTTTTCGGCACCTATTGAAGAAATTGGGAAAGCCTTTAACAAGGCAACCGGACATCAGCTGAAGGTCTCTACGGGAGCCTCAGGAAAATTTTATGCCCAGATCAAGAATGGTGCCCCATTCCAGGTGTTTCTGAGTGCCGACGAAGAAAAGCCTATTCAGCTCGAAAAAGAGGGCCTGGCCATTCAGGGCACGCGTTTCACGTATGCCATAGGCAAGATCGTTCTGTGGTCGGCGGATCCTGCAGTGGTCGATGCCAAGGGCAAAGTCCTGGAAAAAAATCAGTTCAACAAGATTGCCATTGCCAATCCTAAAACAGCACCCTACGGCGAGGCGGCGATGGAAGCTCTGACCGCACTCAAGTTGAAGAGCCAGATTGAGCCAAAAATCGTGATGGGGGAGAACATCAGCCAGACCTATCAGTTTGTGGCGACAGGCAATGCGGCGGTTGGCTTTGTCGCACTTTCCCAGATTACCAAAGACAATCAGTTGACGGGTGGTTCGACCTGGGTGGTGCCGGAAACGCTTTACTCGCCGATCAATCAGGATGCCGTATTGCTTGTGAATGGCAAGGATAGTGCCGCCGCACGTCAGCTTCTGGCATTCCTCAAAGGTGATGAAGCACTCAAGGTGATCAAGTCCTACGGTTATGGCGCTAAGTGATGCCGATCTTCAAGCCCTTTGGCTAACGGTTCGGTTGGCCGGGGTCACAACGCTGATTCTGTTGTTGATTGGGACGCCGCTTGCCTGGTGGTTGACGCGAACACGAAGCTGGCTCTACCGGCCAGTCTCGGCGGTTGTGTCGTTACCGCTGGTGCTGCCGCCGTCCGTCCTTGGCTTTTATCTGTTGCTGGCGATGGGGCCGCATAGCCCCTTTGGTCAGTTCACGCAATCTATGGGGCTGGGTTTGCTGCCATTCACCTTCTGGGGTTTGGTGATTGCCTCTGTGCTGTATTCGATGCCGTTCCTGGTGCAGCCACTACAAACGGCTTTCGAAGCAGTGGGGTCTCGTCCTCTAGAAGTAGCGGCAACATTGCGTGCATCTCCTCTGGCGTCATTTTTTAGGGTAGTGGTGCCGATGGCGAAAACTGGCTTTATTACAGCCTCGGTGATGGCCTTTGCGCATACCGTGGGCGAGTTTGGTGTCGTGCTGATGATTGGTGGCAATATTCCTGGCGAAACACGCGTGGCTTCCGTGCAGATCTATGATTACGTTGAAGCTCTGGAGTACAGTCAGGCACATAATTTGGCTGCCGCTCTATTGGCGTTCTCATTCATCGTGTTACTGGCGCTGCATGTGCTGAAGAAAGACACGCGTCATGAGCGATAACACGATGATCCATGCGCGTTTCTTGCTAAATCGGCCGGGTTTCAAGCTCGATGTTGATTTACGCTTACCTGGTCAAGGCATCACCGTATTCCAAGGGGCTTCTGGTTCAGGCAAAACCACGGTCTTACGGTGTATGGCAGGATTGGTGCAACCCGATCAAGGTTATTTTCGGGTCCGTGACAATATCTGGCAGGACGACAGGCGTTTTTTGCCCACCTATAAGCGGCCAATGGGTTATGTTTTCCAGGAAGACAGTCTTTTTGCCCACCTGACGGCCCAATCTAATATTCTTTTTGGATGTGCGAATCGTAAATCCATCCCGGTGAATCTTTTACCGCTGATTGAAGTCCTCGGGATCGGTCATTTATTACACCGCTTCCCCGCCGAACTTTCTGGGGGCGAGCGGCAAAGAGTCGCTATTGCCAGAGCACTCGCTGTTCAACCTGAAATTCTTTTGATGGATGAGCCCCTGTCATCCCTGGATTCGCAACGTAAGGGAGAAATTCTTCCTTACCTAGAACAGATCAAAGACCTTAATTTGATGCCTATCGTCTATGTCACGCATGATCACATTGAGGCAGCGCGTCTGGCCGATTGTCTGGTGGTGCTGCAAGACGGTAGCGTGGTGACTTAAAGTTGCGACCAGTCGACGATCAGGTTAAATGCATCGAAACCCTGCTCACGCAGATAACTGA
>CAYUUW010000091.1:0-3474 GCA_964448005.1 uncultured Candidatus Peribacteria bacterium | reverse complement strand
GTACTGAGTTGATGTAAGAGCTGTTCAGCCAAAAGGCCTGCTTGAGATGCATGCCGCCTTGGGGTGTTGGGATTTTGTCATTGCCGTCTTTACCCTTGGGTCTGACGTGGGCGACTCGACTCTCCGAAGTTTTCGGCAAATCAGTTGCGTCAATTGCTACCCGGCGCTTAGTTTCCTCCCAAACTCGCTGCGCTTCCAAAAGGTCGATGTGAGGCATGTTCCAAAGAAGCGCGCGCTCGAAAATCTCTTGGCCCTCCGACGTGGTGCGGAAGACCACGAAGAGAAACTTTCTTTCGAGCTTCTCAAGAAAGCTCGAGTCCTCCCACTCTTCATTAACTATTTCCAGGAACTTGAAACCGGGGAATGACATTGACTCCCTTGCTTTGCCATTCACTCCAAGGCGAATCGTTTTTAGCTCTATTCCGGCACGCTCAAGTTCTGGAACTGAGCTGCCTCCGTCGGCTAACATCTTCAAAGCCAACTGGCGGTGAAAGCCCTTTTGCGAACTACTCGTTTTTGACAGTCCAAACTTCGAGGCGATGTCGCTAATAGGTTGTCCAACATATTTCGAGAACTTGTTTTTTACAGCGTCTTCGAAGGAAATTGCCGCAGTTATTTCAAGAACATCAGAGGACTTGTTCTGACCCGCAAGAATCGAGTCGATGTAGGTTGACTTGAAGGCAAAAGCTCGGGCTTTAGCTCCAATTGGAGAATTAGGCTGCTTTCTTAAGGGTTCGTCGGGGCCACCGGCACCCTTGCGGGCTGCCCTGAGAAATACAGTGTCACCCTCCGAAAGCTCATGGGCTTTCCCTTGCGCCACCTTGATCTTGATGGCCTCCCAGTCCCTGCGGATGGTCTCCATATCCCACTCGAACATCCTGTAGAGAATTGGGTCAACAACAAACTTTCGATCGATGACTTCAACTTGCTTGTCATAGAGGTAAAACATCAGAAGCATCAACTGACACTTCTTCTTGAGAGAAGAAGTGTCCCAGTTCTCATTGATGATGCTCTCGTAGTTGATCATCGTCAGAACCAAACGCTCTTTGGCTCTTAAGTTGCGATTCTTGTCTCTGACTAAACCAGTCGCCTTTAGTTCAACTCCGGCCTGTTCGAAATCTGGGCCGCTGTTTGTTGGTGGTCGATGCTTAAAGTAGTAGAGCTCAAGGAGGGACCCCAGATCGCCCTTATTCTTCTTGTTCATGACATCAGCCGGCAGCTCAGTCATCTCAGCAATTGATTTACCGGTCAATCGGCTGGCGAATTCCAGAATCGATTCTGGTGAAGTTTTATCGTAAGTTTCCAAAGCCACCCCCCACGGATGCTTAGGCCCAGCTTATTGGCTGGCAGACGCAGATTAGCTAAAGAATCTGCGGCTTAGCTCTGCCCCTACTTTTTCTATTAGACCCACTACTAGGGCATTTCCCATGAAGAACGCTCTTCTTGCGTCGGAAAGTTGCTTACCCTCCGCATCAAATTTGGTCCAATTGTCTGGAAAGCCATTGAGCCTCTCGAGCTCCACCGGCGTGAGTCTTCGATAACCTCTAGCTGTTTTTATGATGTGCTTGAATCTTGACGGGGAGCTACCGCCTTCTCCAGTCAGAATCGTTCGGCTTGGCTTGTCCAGGCTGTCCGGGAAAGCCATTTTTCCCTCGGAGTATCGGTAGACGTGGCCACTGGCTGAAGTCCGCTCCAAGCTCTTTGCGCCTTTCAGGAACTCCCACTCGGGCAACCTTGCCTCATCAATCCAGTACTCTTCGGGCACTTCTGAATCTTGAATCAACACATCACCAAGCGTTCCCTTGCTCGATACATCACCTGAGGACTTCACAGTGGCTGTGAGGCCTTCGCCATTTCGATAAATGCCCGTGTTCTGAAATGGGGATGACTTTCCACCAACGTTGAATGTTGTAGAAATTTCAGAGGGGTCCTCGTGCAGATTAAAGGACTTCAAACCATAGATAGTTGACACTGGGAGGGCGGTATTCAGCACGCTGCTGGTAATCGTTTCCGCGGAAAATTCTTGAGCGTCAGATATTAAATCAAGCCTGGTTCCCACAATGAACACTCTGATCCTGCGCTGGCTGAATCCGTATTCAGCTGCGTTTACGATTCTCCATTCAACCTGGTACCCCAAATCGCCAAGGGTTCTAAGCATCACCGCGAAGTCTCTGCCCCTTTGCTTGGAGGGTGACTTGAGCAATCTGTCGACGTTCTCAAGGAACACAAGTTTTGGCTTTTTTGCCTCTACTAGGCGGTGAATTTCCCACCATAAAACGCCTTTTTTGCCTTCCAGCCCTGCCGACGCGCTGAGGCTCTTAGCCACGGAGTAGTCCTGGCAAGGAAAGCCGCCGACCAGCAAGTCCGCGGCCGGGATAACTTCATCGCCCGCCAAATCGGCGTCAATCGCCTTGGCACTGTCCTCGTTCGAATGCCCATCGGAGCCAAAGTTCGCTACATAGCAAGACGAGGCATGCTGTGACTTCGTGGATGGCTCCCATTGATTGGACCAAGCGGTGACCCAACCTGATTTTTCTAGACCGAGGCGAAAGCCGCCGACGCCTGCGAATAGCTCAAGGGCCGTTGGCTTTTTGCTCATGTTTTGATTATCCACGGGGAAAGTTTATGTTGGTTGTCACGGTTCACTCGATTTGGCTCGAGGTCACTATTCACTCGTCGATTTTCGAAAGCGCGTTGACACATCGAAAACCAACGAACTCTAGGACTTCCTCCGCCAAAGTCGGGTACCGCATAAGAATCTTCTCGAGCGCTCCGGACATCAAATCTTCGCGCTTGGCGAGCCAAAAGGTTGGAGACTGAGCCTTCTCGATCTGCTCGTTGAGCCAATTCGGAATTAGACCGCCTTGGAATTCTGGAGACCGGTGAACCAGAGCTAATGCCGAGTGGGGTTTACCCGCGTCATAGATAGCGCCCCCTACAAACCGCTGGCTTTCGGCGTCGACCACTATCGCCACGTACTCACCTTCAGCCAGATTCACATCACCGATGAAGCCTCGCCAGTCGCAGTTCTTACAACCAAGGTCTGGGTCATATTCGGAAATGATGCAGCCGCCTATGTAGATGTTCTCTTGATTCTCGAGGGTATCCCTTGATGGGAAACCATAGATGATTCGCTTTAGCTGGTGAAAGCAGATTGGGCACTTAGGCAAAAGAGCATTAACGACAATCTCGCCATCTACACTCACAACGGCATCGAGGTCGTTTGCTACATCTTTGTATAGCTCAAGGTCTTCCTCGCTGTAACAGCAGATCAATACCTCTATATCGGAGTGTGAGTTCTGCAGGTAGAGCGAGATAGCTTGAAGCGCGGTAGGCATAGCCACTTCTCTCGGAATACCAAAAGCACCGGTGCCAAGGGCTGGGAACGCAATGCTCTTGAGTTCTAGTTCGTCTGCCAAGTAGAGAGAGTTGCGGTAGCAATCAGACAGGGTCTCAACTTGGTTGTTTAACCCT
>CAYUUW010000090.1:2972-3584 GCA_964448005.1 uncultured Candidatus Peribacteria bacterium | reverse complement strand
GTGAACCGGGCCGAGCTCGCTGCCATGCTGGTGCGCGCGCTGCCTCTGCTCTCCGAAAAGGAAATACCGGAATCAGAAGAAGGGCTGGAGGAAAAGCCGACTGAGGAAACTCCGAATCAGCCCTCCGACGAAGCGATGCAGGAAGAACCTGCCAAGGAAGGCTTTGTCTCCAATTTCGAACCCCTGGCTGCCCCGGTCCAGCCGGCGGGCGCCGCAGGAATTTTTGTGGCCCGGTACCTGCTAAGATCCAACCTGGAAGACCTTCGCATCGAAACGCTGACCTTGGCCAACGATACTACCGGAGCATTCCTAGGCGATGAGCCTGAAGGAACCGTGGCGATCCAAAGCCTCACCTTGCGCTTTCCTGATCGAAACGGCTTGCTACAAACGACAACAGGAGCATTGGATAGCGAAGGGAAGGCGCGCTTCAGCAACATGAGCTTCTTTGCCCCCAGAAGCACCCCTACCCCGCTGGAAATCTATGCCAATCTCCATTCCCTTTCGGAAGCCGGCGAGAACCTGAGCGGAGAGGTTTTTCGTATCGGCCTGGAGGATGCCGGCAATGACGAAAATTCCTTCCGGGCCGTCGGCGACGCCTCGGGAAGCCTGTAC
>CAYUUW010000090.1:0-2962 GCA_964448005.1 uncultured Candidatus Peribacteria bacterium | reverse complement strand
GTACAGCCTAACGCCGCTGCTCGCCGGCGGCAGCGCCCAGGCGGAAGCCTTCACGGTCCGCGCCGCCGTTCCCCGGTTCAGCCGGCCGAATGCCCCAGAATTCCTGGCCAACGGAGAGAATCCGCTGATCGGCCTGAAGGTGGAAGCGCAAAGCGGACCCATCGGCTTGGCCCGCCTGGTCTTCGATGTGGAGGTTTCCGACGCCAATGGAGCAGGCCTGAGCCTGAGCGATTTCAAATGGTACCGAGGAACCAGCCTGCAGGACAATGTGTCGATTTTCGATGCCACTGCCCTCCAGGACCTTTCGCCGGAAGGCGGCGGCTCGATCGGCAGCGGGATGCGCAAGATCATCGTGAGCTTCAATCAGGAGGAGACGGTAGGCGTATGGGGGCCAGCTTACTTTGTCCTGAAGGCGTCCGCCGCTGGCGTAGAAAAGGATGACCGGGTGGTGACCCGTTTGGCCTCGGGCGATGAAGAGACGCCCCTATTGGACCTCACCGCCACGGGCCAGTCCAATACCGGGCAAGTCTATGCCCTGGGCGATGCCAGCGCGGGAATTTTCACAGCCCTGAACGAATTCGCCCAAGCCGTCGGAACCGCGCGGAATATCATTTGGTCGGACAAGTGGTCCTCTGGCCATATTTATCCAGACTTCGCCGGCAATCTGCCCGTTTCGGGAACAGGCTCGGCGGATTGGACAAACGGGTACCGGCTAGGCCTGACTGAATTGGGCGATCAGACGCATTCCAGGTAGCTCAAAAAACGCCCGAGCAAGAATCCTCCATCCGTCATTCCGGCGTACGCCGGAATCCATGAAGGAAAGCAGGAAGCCCTCTGCCCTACTGGCCTGCGGAACGACCCCTGCGCTGGGAAGCCGAAAGCGCGCCCAAAAGGATGCGAAAATTCTCTTCGGAAAGAACTTGAGGAAGGCTAGGGTCCCCATCAGTAGGCAGAATGCCGCTCCTTTCAAAAAGGAAGATATGGTTGGCCAGGCTTTCCCCTCTGCGCGCCCTAGCCACCTTCGCCCCCAAAGCCTGAGTATTGGTGGTGATGTCGATCAGCAGCCTCTCCCTTACCCTGCCGTCGGCATCGATCACCTCCACTACTGCATCCACTCCTCCGGCGTAGTCCAGCAGGGTATCAGCAGCGGAATAGAGGTTGAGCCTCAAGCCCCCCTCTTCGGGCAGGAAAAGGCCTTCGCAGAACCGGCCCAAAGCCGAATGGAGGCCGGGGGCGTTGGCCAATGCCTCCTCGAGAATCGCTAGGGCCTCAGCCCAACGTTCCGCATTCAAATGAGGCTGGCACGCCAGCCCCTCCAGCCGGCCTTCGGGGATCTGCTCCAAGCCGAAGGCGGCGCAGTAGAGCCGGGCCAGCCGATCCTGGTCGATTTTCGAGGCCAAAGGGGTGTTTTCGTATTCCTTCGGACTCATCTCGGCCAGCCTGCCCAAAGCCCGCACAAATTGGCGCTTCGGATCGGAGCGCAGCTGGGCCAGCCTTTCAAAACGCTCCTTGAGCTGCCAGGCGAAAGCTGTCGGAGGCGAATCATTGGGCTGCTTCAAAGCCTGCAGTTCGTCCCGGAAGCGCTGGGGCTCCCGTAGCTCTTTCCTGAGCTGGCTCAGGCCTAGGCGGAACCAGCCCTGGATCTGAAGCTGGCGAGGGGTCAGCTGCTCCTGCATGATTTTTTCTCCTCCAGGAAGCTCCACAACCTCCTCTATTCTGCGCCGGGTGAGGAATTTCAGAAAATCCTTCGCCCCAGGCTTTTCGCCCAGTTCGGGATGAGACGGAAGCGATTTGAGAGCTTGAGCCAGCGAACGGGCGTACCCGGCCTCGCCCAATTGGGCTGCCTTCGGCGCCTCCCCCAGCAGCTTTTCTTCCAGCCCCTTGGCGGAGCCGTGGGTGTCTTTGGCGGTATACAGAGGGAAAGCCGAGGGTGACAAAGCCTCCGCATGACGCAAAGGCACTTCCCATGGCCGCTGCTGTTCAAAGGCAGAAAGCATGATCAAGCGGGGGTGAAGAAAGGCGGAGGGAGCAGGCCCTGGAGCCTTCTGCGGAAAGCGTCGAACGCCAAAAAAGGGTCTGCGGCTTCAAAAAGGGCTCTGGCCTCCCGCGCCGCCGCAGGATCAAGAGGATAGGGCTCAGCATGCGGAGCGCTCAAGCTCACCCGCATCAGGCTTTGCCCCTCATCGCCCACAGCCCCATCCTCCTGGGCCAAAACCAAGGCAAAGCCGTCTCTCCGGTAGCAGCGCAGCACACGGCAGCCCTCGGTGGCCCATTCGGGCAAAGCATCCGTGGAATCAGGCGAAGGAGGCAGGGTCATTGGCTTTCGGCTTCCGAAATATCCCCCCATTTTACCCTAAAAATGGCTTGAAATCAAGCATTTAGGCGAAAAGGCGGCCTGTAGGGGCGAGGCATGCCTCGCCCCTACAGGCCCTAGACATCTCCCCGTCCTCCGCTACAATAATTCCGCTAAAAACCCATCCTATGACCCAAAAACCCGAAAGCAGCCTGATGGAAAAGGTCGTCTCGCTGTGCAAGCGCCGCGGCTTCGTTTTCCCCGGATCGGACATCTACGGGGGCCTGGCCAACACCTGGGACTACGGGCCTTACGGATCGGCCCTGAAAAAGGCCGTGAAGGACCTGTGGTGGAAGCATTTTGTGGAGGATCGGGACGACATGGTGGGGCTGGATGCGGCCATTCTTATGAATCCAAAGACCTGGGAGGCTAGTGGGCATGTGGCCAGCTTCAGCGACCCGCTGATCGACTGCAAAAAATGCCACACCCGTCATCGCGGGGACAAGCTTTTGGAGCCATCCATCGGGCCGGAGAAAGCGGGAGGCATGCCGCTGAGCGAGATTCATAGGGAGATGGCTGCACTCAAAATCCCCTGCCCCGACTGCGGCGCCTGCGACTGGACAGAAGCCAAAACCTTCAACCTGATGTTCAAGACCAAGCAGGGCGTGG
>CAYUUW010000089.1:0-3666 GCA_964448005.1 uncultured Candidatus Peribacteria bacterium | reverse complement strand
ATTTTATCCGGTCAGTTTGCAGAGGTTATTTTGCCCAGCAATGGTGTGCTGGAGAATTTGACGCTAAAAGGTGCTGCCACCGCAACCTTGACAGGCTTGGCAAAACAATCGGCGCTAAAACTGCTGGATGTGGTGTTGGATAAAAACATACAGGCGCTGGATGTGAGTGCGCTCGCGCAATTGGAATATTTGGCTGTAAAGGCCGATGGCCTGCTCAGGCTTGATATAAGCGCATTAACTAAGTTGGATGTTCTGGAAGTCGCAAGCGAGAATTTAAGCCAAATTAACAGCAACAAGCTGCAAGGTGCATTACACCACATGCGCTTAATGGCGCCCAAGATTAATTCTTTGGATCTAAATCCCTACCAGAATTTATACAGCTTTTATTACGCTGGCGGCGCACTCGACAGTTTAGATGCACCACTTGAGCAACTGACAAATATCACCATTGGTACCGCACCTTTAAGAATTCTTAGAATAGGCAATTGCCGCGCCCTGGTAAGTTTAGAAGTTGGCTACAACCAACTTGAGCAATTGGATTTGCGCAAGTGTAGCGCTTTAACCTCTGCCTCTGTTTTGCCAAGCTCGCTAAAAACTCAGGATGTATTAACAACGCAATTAAAATTGCCCCAAGGAGTTGAGCGCACGCTTCCTGTGGAAGCTAAAATGCGTATCAGTGACCTAAGCAATCAGCAGATTCCTGATGCGCGTTTGTTATCCTGCGTGCAAGCTGCGGGCAAAGTCGAGAATGCGCTTTACGTACAACAGTTAAAAAATCTTTCCTGCCGGGGGGAGGATAGCAAAGCCTATTATCAATCCTTTGCCAGCTTGCAAGAAGGGCGCGCCGATCCTCTAATAAAAGATTATATATTTGATGTTACTGGGCTGAGCTTATTGACTGGCTTAGAAACCCTAGACTTAGGTGTTAACTGGATTAGTCAAATAAATGTAGACAATCTATACAAGCTAAAACGCCTTACCCTCGACGGCAACATTATTCAGGATGCAAACTTTGCAAATGCAGGCTCGCTGCAGCAGTTAGAGTTGGGGTCGAACCCACTTAGCCAAGTGGCTTTACCTCGCGGGCTTGAGCAATTTAATGCCGCTGCAGGCATCACTTCTAATCGGTACGTCGAGTATATATTAGGGGATTATGGCCTTGATATTTTGCGCAACGGGCCTGAAGGTAAACTCTTAACCAGCGATGATTTTTATAAAAAAATTGCTGGTATTAGCGTGCCTGCCTCCTTAACAGATATTCAAAGTAATCGCGTGGCTTGGCCGCCAGTGCCTACACCGGGGAGCCAGCGGCTGCGCTTTGCGGACTTGAATATAGAAGATAAAAACCTTAAAGCCTGTATAAAAAACGATTTCACCTATGCCGATGAAGTGAAGACAATATACTGTCCAGTTCGTGGCAGCGCAGGGGGATATGTTATTCGCTCGTTTAAGGGTTTGGAGCAGCTAAACAACTTGGAAGAGATGTCTCTGCACGGGCTTGATCTGCGCTCGGTAGACTTTAGCGAGTTGAAACACCTTAAAAAATTGACTATTGGTGATAGTCGAATAGATGGGTTGGCTTTCTGGAAAATCCCTGGGTTGGAAGAAGTGGCTGTCAGTCAATTTGGCCTATTATCACCCACATCAACGCTTGATTTTTCGCAGAATACCCGCCTTCGTCGGATGAATCTTTCTGGGATTGGTCAGGTAATACTGCCAGAATCAGAGAGCTTAGAGTTTTTCTCGCTGCGAATGAACCTTAATGCAATATCGACGGATAATAAATATCCTGACCTGGATCTTTCTCGCTACTCACATTTATACAAGCTCGACATAGACAATCGCGTTGGCAACCTTACGCTGCCTGAAAACTCTGTTCTGGATTCCTTCGGTTGCATGCGCTGCAAACCACAAGAATTAGTGAACCTTGAAAAACAGCAGCGGCTGGTTAATCTTTCCCTGAGTTTGCCTGCCGAGACAACGCAGTTAAATCTTTCTGAATTCTCGCGCTTGTATAGCCTTAATCTCGACTCGGAAACCCTACAAGGGCTTAAACTTGAAAATAACCCTCGGTTAGATCGCCTAGTGTTAAATACGCCTAAGTTAACTCAACTTAGCGCACCGGCGTTAAGTGGCCTTACCCGTTTGGATGTAACAGCACCTAAACTGGCACAGTTAGATAGTGCGGTTATGCCGAATTTAATGCATCTAAAAGTGAGTGACCCTGGCTTTAAACAATTGGATCTCTCTGCTCTTAGCAATCTTGAACATCTATTCCTGGGGGATGGCGCTCTGCAGGCATTAACCTTCGGCGC
Organism: uncultured Candidatus Peribacteria bacterium; assembly: GCA_964448005.1. Lineage (GTDB taxonomy): Bacteria > Patescibacteriota > Gracilibacteria > UM-FILTER-43-11 > UM-FILTER-43-11 > CAYUUW01. The sequence continues at coordinate 1,351 of CAYUUW010000089.1, read as the reverse complement.
TAATACCCGTCTGGAAGATATATTTATCGGTTCGAGTAAGATACAAGCGCTGGATTTCTCCCAATTAAGCACGCTAAAAAATCTGCGCCTTGGGCGCAACCAACTGCAGGTTTTGGATGTGCAGTCTAACCCGGCGTTAATGTCGCTAACCTATACGCTACCGGCCCCTGCGGATATTCGCCTGCCTGAGGTGGGCTTTGAATTACCGGTAACTGTTGAACCTGCTGTTAAAAAAATCCAAGCACTAACGTCGGCAGACTTACCGGATGAAATCTTACGTAAGTGCGTCTCGGCCACTGCAACCAGTCAGGGCATTGAATATGTAGATGAGTTGACCGACTTGTCTTGCCGAGGAGGCGATGGGAAAGAGCGCTTGCAAGCAATGTCTACGTACAGTCAAGGTGGGAGTTTTACCAATTATAATTGTTGCATTTTTAATCTAAAGGGCCTTAAACATTTTTACAATTTAAGATCCCTAGATTTAACCGGCAACTGGATTAGTACTATATTGGCCGATGATATTAATCTGCCAAAACTGTTGAGCCTTAATTTAGACCACAACGCCATCCAAACTCTGTCGATTCCTAATGGGCGGGACTTGCCTGGCAATTTTGTGGCCAATCCATTGCGCAATTTAAGCTTAAATGCCAACCCCTTAAGCCAATTGTTACTGCCGGGAGAGTTGCACTATTTATCAGCCACCGAGGGGGATGACTGGATCTATACCGATATAACCTTGAGACAGCAGTTTAAAACAGAGCCCATGTTAGATTGGCTTACACGCTCGCCGCTTACTTTGAATGAATACAAACGGCAGTTTAGTGTGCAATATTTAGGTGAGGTGTTATTTATTAATTCCAACAAATTTGCCCGCTAACTGAGCTACTAAAAACCTGGCCGAAAGCAGTTAAATTCTTGCTTAGGCCTGTAAACATAAAAAAGGCGTTGCACTGATGCAACGCCTTTTTTGTGCCGAGTTTTACGAGTAAGAAGACTAAATTTCTCTGTGTTTTTTTATGTCCGCAATTAACCTGCACATAAAGAATTTAAGAAACAGGCCTCACCTTCCAAGCCACCCACATGCCGATTACAGTAAACACACAACTGATATACCCCACCCAGTCGTAATGCACTAGGCGGCCAGCGGCGTCGCTGGTCATAAGATGGCCTGCCAAAAGGGCGGCAAGGCCCGAGCCTAGGTTCATCACTGCTGAATTAAATGACATCACCCGGCCCCGGTACTGAGGGGTGCAACTGGCAGTGACCATGGCGGAGCAGGGGATGTAGCGGCCGGAGACAAAAACAAAAAATAACCCCGCCACCAACAGCTGGTAGGGCAGGCCCAGGGGCA
>CAYUUW010000088.1:0-3710 GCA_964448005.1 uncultured Candidatus Peribacteria bacterium | reverse complement strand
AGATTATAGGTGACTGATAGAATTCGGGGATGTCCAGACAATACTTTGCCGTGATCCCTGCAGCCGGTTCCGGAAGCCGTTTTGGCGCCCCCAAGCCCAAGCAGTACCTGGCGCTGAACGGTGTGCCCTTGATCCGGCATACGATTGCCGCGTTATTGGCGGATATCCGCATTGCGCGCGTCATCGTAGTGCTATCACCGAATGATGTGGACTGGAGCGAAGCTTGCCTGCCAGAATCGGGCGCTGGGCGTGTCGTGATTCTGCACCAGGGTGGCGCCACGCGGGCGGAAAGCGTTATCAATGGCATCAAATGGTTAAAATCACAACCTCAGGTTATGGATGAGGATTGGGTGCTGGTGCACGATGCAGCTAGACCGTGTTTGTTACCGGCCCAACTGGCTCACCTAATCGACACATTGAGTCAGGATGCCATTGGCGGATTACTGGCGATCCCGATGGCGGATACGCTGAAGCGAGCTGCGTCAGATGATCGTGTTGACCAAACAGTTGACCGTCGACAACTCTGGCAAGCGCAGACGCCGCAGATGTTCCCATTACAGCGTCTGATCGACGCATTGAACACGGTTGATCCGGCGCTAGCGACCGATGAGTCGTCGGCGATCGAAGCACTGGGACTGCAACCCCGACTTGTGGCAGGCAGCCTCTCAAACCTCAAAGTAACGTACCCGCAGGATCTGATACTGGCGTCGGCCATTCTCGGTGCTGCATCCTCTTTTTCTGAAGGCGAGTGAATTTATGATCCGAATCGGCCAAGGCTACGATATCCACGCACTGGTACCCGACCGCAAACTCATCATTGGTGGTGTTGAAATTGCGCATACTCACGGACTGGCCGGGCATTCCGATGCCGACGTCCTATTGCATGCCATTACCGATGCCTTGCTCGGTGGTGCCGGTCTGCGTGATATCGGTTTTCATTTCCCGGATACCGACGCAACATTTGCCGGTGCGGATTCGCGTGATCTGCTGCGCGAAGCGATGAAGCGGGTTGAAGCGGCGGGTTATGGTGTGCTCAATATCGACAGCACCGTTATTGCACAAAGCCCGAAGCTGTCTGCACATGTGCCAGCCATGGTGGCTAATATTGCCGCAGACCTGGGCTTGCCGGAGAAGGATGTCAACGTCAAAGCCAAAACTAACGAGCATCTTGATGCCGTTGGTCGCAAGGAAGCCATTATTGCGCAGGCCGTGGTACTACTTGGCGAGCTGGCTGACGAAGAAGACCATGATCATGATGATGACCACCATCACCATTGATGCAGCCGATGACACGTATTCTGAGTCTTGAGACCTCGACAGATCGGGGTGGCTTTGCCCTCTGGTCCGGATCTGTGACGTCTGATGGCGTCGAGACGGATCTTTGCGAGAGTTTTGTCTGTCCGGCCGGACAGCCGCATGCGGAAACCCTCCTGCCTGCGGTGCGCACCGCTCTAGCACAGCTGGAATGGACGATTGATTCCCTGGATGCCATTGCCTTTGATGCCGGCCCCGGCATGTTTACGGGACTGCGCGTCTCCGCCGCCATTGCCCAAGGGCTGGCCGTGGCGCTGGATAAGCCGTTGTTGCCGGTATCGTCGCTGCAGGTGTTGGCTGAAGCCGCATTTGAAACCAGCGCTGCAACACGTGTGCTCTGCCTGCTCGATGCACGAATGAATCAGATCTATGCCGGTTGCTGGTTCCGCGAGTCTGGGGCCTGGCACAGTGGTGGTGAGGCCTGTCTGATTAATCCATCGGGACTGGCTGAGTTGCCCTATGCGGTCAATGCCGGTGTTTATGTCGCTGGTACGGCGCTGGCTGAATATCCGGAAGTGGCTACCTGGTGTGATCAGCAGCAACTGATTGATACGCATATCTGCTACCCAACGCCTGAAGCACTGGCACGACTGGGTGCCTGCGCTTTTGCTGCGGGTGCCGTTGTCGACCCGGCGGATGCCTTGCCCGTTTATGTCCGAGATCGGGTGGCTTTGACAACCGCTGAACGGGCGGCCGGTGACGTGTTGTAAATGGCGATGTCGCTAGTCAATACGATTCATCCAATGTGTGAGAACGATGTCCCCGCAGTAGCGGCGATTGAGGCCCTGCAGCATCCGGTACCCTGGTCTGCCATCAGTTTTATGGATGCTTTGCATCAGGGTTGGCATACGCGTGTGCTCAAGGATGCCCAGAACCGTATCCGTGGATATTGCGTTTCAATGACGGCTGGCGATGATGAAGAACTACTGACGATCACGGTACATCCGGACAATGTCGGCCAGGGGCTAGGCCGACATCTGATGCAGGATCTGCTGTCGAATGCACGACAGCGCGGTGCGGCACAGATTTTTCTCGAAGTCCGTGAAAGCAATGCCCGTGCGATCAGCCTCTATGGGAAAATGGGCTTTAGAATGTCTGGTATGCGCAAGAATTATTACGCCGTTCCCGCCAATACGAAACCAACCGTGACTCTCAATTCGCAGCTTGCTGCGTTAGCAGGGCGCGAACACGCGTTGGTGATGTCCCTGTCGCTCAGTGGGGCGGGTATCTGATGATGCAGCGCCGTCAGCTGACCCAGGCGCAGTGGCTCGAGGCCGTGGGGATCGATCCTTTCTGGATCTCGGAAGCACCGGTGCCGGCTGGCGTGCCAAACAGCGCAGCCACGTCGCCCGCAAAACCCGAACGCGTCAATGACTCAGCAGCAAAGCCCGTCATTGCGCCACCTTCGGTTTCAATCATTGAAGCAACCGACTGGACGGCTCTCGAAGAGCAGATTCGTGGTTGCCGTGCCTGTGGTTTGTACCAGGGCCGCAAGCAGGCGGTGCCGGGCACCGGAGATCGCGCTGCGACTTGGTTGATGGTCGGTGAAGCGCCGGGTGCCGAAGAGGATGCCGCTGGATTACCTTTTGTCGGCAAAGCCGGTAAGCTGCTTGATGCCATGCTGGCAGCACTGAATCTGAAGCGCGAGCAGGGTGTTTATATTGCGAATGCCGTGAAGTGCCGACCACCGCAAAACCGTACACCAGAAACGGCAGAAATGGATGCCTGCAACGGCTTCCTGCAGCAGCAGATTGCATTGATTCAACCCGAAGTGATCGTAGCGCTGGGCCGACCGGCTGCCTATGCCGTGCTGGGCCAGGAGGCTTCAATCCAGAGCCTACGTGGTTCAGTGCACTATCATGAGCGGGATGGTCGCAGAATTCCCGTGATCGTGACCTATCACCCGGCTTATTTGCTGCGCCAGCCTCCCGAGAAGTGGAAAGCCTGGCAGGATCTGCTGCTGGCTGAACGGACGCTTAAAGCGTCTCAGGCCTAAAGCGACGGGCACGACGCCCGTTCAATCTCAAAGTCAGTGACAGATATTGTCATCCAGATGACTGGCATCATCGCGGATGCGCTGATTGGCTTCAAAACGACGTTTGACCAGATACATCGTGCCGGCAACAAACAGGCCGAACGTAACAATCACCGTATAGATGCTGAAGTTTGCCCAGATCATGACGGCGTAGAGACCAGTCATGATTAGAATCGCCAGATTTTCATTAAAGTTTTGTACGGCAATTGAGTGACCGGCACCCATCAGAATATGACCACGGTGTTGCAAAAGTGCATTCATCGGTACGACAAAGAAACCCGACAGGGCACCGATAATGATGAGCAGCGGCACCGCGGCCCAGAAAGAGGTCGCAAAGTTCATCAGCATGACGACAAAGCCC
>CAYUUW010000087.1:0-3763 GCA_964448005.1 uncultured Candidatus Peribacteria bacterium | reverse complement strand
GCTCAAGGAGAGGCTGTTCCATAGCTTCTGCTACGCCGTCACGGACAGCCTGATCTTCCTGACGACGGACGCCGGCCTGATGCATTCCGCCCTGGAGACGATGGAAGCCCCTGATTCCGGGCTTTCCCAATCCCCTGTTTTCGCCAAAAGCGTCAACGGCCTCAGCAAGGTGAGCAACGAAATGGGCTATTTCGAAACGGAAAAGCTGCTGCCGATCTTCGGCCAAAGCCCCACTGCAGCGCTGCTTCAAAAAGCCCTGGCCCCTTTCGCCAGCGCAGCATGGACCAAGCGCTCCTTCCCGGGCAGCGTGAGCGTGGAGGGATACCTTTTGGAGAAGTAAGCCCCCTGTCATTCCGGGCGTGACCCGGAATCCAGGCATCAATGCAGGACCTCCCTTCGGCTTCGCTCAGGGCAGGCTCTCCGGCTCCTCCAAAGGAGGAGGGGCGCTTGTCGTCCCGACCGAGGCGGAGGGACCTCTTTCTTTTGCCACCCCGCTGTCATTCCGTGCCGTCGCCATTTCGCCGGGAATTTGCCGGTCGGCGTAGGGGCGGAACATGTTCCGCCCTGTTTTCGGAGGGTAAATTTCCGCCCACAAGCAAAAGGCCCCTTCTCGTTTGAGATGGGGGCCAATCGCTCCTGCTGTTGGAATTCAGAGAAACATGTTGGAAAGAAAAAGCCATGAAGCGCAATAGCAAAGGCAAGCCAATCCAAGATGCTTGTCGGATTTGTGGAGTTCTGCGACGAGACAGGAATGCAGACCTATTGCAATCGAGAGCAGGGTGTTGAGAGCTGCAAGGAAGATGCAAGGGAAAATGAAAGTTGGCAGGCCCCAGCCGACAAGGCCAACCAAAGCCGTCCCAATCAGCAGGGCGCAATTGAAGATGTTGATCAGCTCTGACTTCGCATCGAGAAATGAGCATAGCTTGCCAAGCATACGTTTTAGCTTTTCCACAGGGGCATCTCTTTCTCTGCCTGATTTCAGCAGGAGCGGGTGATTCGGGCCGCCGGCGCTGGAGGAATTCCAGGGCGATGGGCCGAAGGCCGCTCCCGAAGGCGGTGGTGGGAAGGAGCAAGGAAGGAGGGAAAAATAGCATCAGGGCCGCCGGAGGGCAAGTGAAGATTTGTTCGTTGCGCCATACCGCCACCCCTCCTCCGCCCGTCATTCCGTGCCTTCGCCATTTTGCCGCGAATTCGCGGGTCGGCGTAGGGGCGGAACATGTTCCGCCCTGTTTTCGGAGGGCGAATTCCCGGCCTCAAGCAAAAGCCCCGACGTGCGTCGGGGCTCTATAAACCTAACCGAAGAGATATACAAACAGAAGGATCAACAGGTCTACGACAAAGACCAAGAGGCTGACCAGGGAAACCTTCCACCATCCCTCAGTCCGAGGAGGGGTCTGCCAGCTGATCAACCTCCACAAGAACCGGAAAATGCACACAAGGAGTACTGAACCGGACATTACGGCCAGAATGACCAATATGTCAGTGAGTGTCAGAGTGAAGCTGATTTGAATGTTGGCGAGCTGAGGCAACATGGCTTGTTCTACCTTCTTCAATTGGGAGAAAGTTTATTTCACCATACGGAGAATTCCGATGATGAGACAAATACTCCTCCCAAGTTCGCAGTGGTGTATAAAGAGCATTGGAGTTTATATTATAAATAATAATTTTATAAAGTCAATCCCCTTCCCCTTGACCCTTGTTTTGGATTTGATATGATGGATTAGCACTTTGTGAATAAGAGTGCCAACTATCCATTAACCTTCCAAACGCCATGAAAATCATCCCCTTGAACGGCTACGTGGTCATCAAGCCCACCGAACCGGAGGAAATGACCAAATCCGGCCTCTACATTCCCGACACCGCCAACAAGGAAAAGCCCAAGCAAGGCGAAGTGGTGGCCGTGTCCAAAACCAACATCAGCAGCACCGGCAACGAGCTGCCCATCGAGATGAAAGTCGGCGACAAGGTGCTCTACGGCCAGTATTCCGGCGAGGACGTGAAGGTGGACGGCGTGGAGTACAAGATCGTGGAGATGACCTCGGTGAGAGGAAAATTGGAGATTTGAGAAAAATCCGAAAGAGATTCCTCCACGTCAGTCGAAATGAAAACAAAAAACTCTCAACTCTTAATTGTTAATTCTTAACTTGTAATTAAAAGACTATGGCCAAACAACTTCTGCACGGCGACGAAGCTCGCCAAAAGCTCCTGGACGGCATCGAAAAGCTCGCCCAGGCCGTCCGTGTGACCATGGGACCCAAGGGCCGCAACGCCTTGCTGGATAAATCCTACGGCGCGCCCACCATCACCAACGACGGCGTCTCCATCGCCCGCGAGATCGAGCTGGAGGACAAATTCGAGAACATGGGCGCCCAGCTGGTGAAAGAGGTCGCCAACAAGACCAATGACGTGGCCGGCGACGGCACAACCACAGCCACCGTGCTGGCCCATGCCATCATCAAGGTGGGAATGCACCACCTGGTGAGCAGCCAAATGAACCCCATGCTGCTGAAGAAAGGCATCGAGAGCGCCGTGAACATTGTGAAGGCCGAGCTGGACCAGATGAAGAAGCCCGTGACCACCAAGGAGGAAATGGCCCAGGTGGCCACCATCTCGGCCCAGAACGACGAGGTGGGCCAGCTGATCGCTGAAGTGTTCGACAAGGTCGGCGGAGACGGCGTGGTGCAGGTGGAGGACGGCCAGACCATGGGCCTGAGCGTGGACATGGTGGAGGGCATGCAGTTCGACAACGGCGCCAGGATGGAGGCCAGCTACGACGATGCCCTGATCCTGATCACCGACCGCAAGATCAGCAGCATCCAGGAGATCCTGCCCCTGCTGGAGCAGATGGCGCAGATGGGCCGCAAGAACCTGGTCATCCTCGCCGAGGATGTGGAAGGCGAGGCCCTGGCTACTCTGATTTTGAACAAGCTGAAGGGCAGCTTCAACACCCTGGCCATCAAGGCTCCCGCCTTCGGCGACCGCCGCAAGGCCATGCTGCAGGACATCGCCGTGCTCACCGGAGCCCGCGTGATCACCCAAGAAGTGGGCCTGAAGCTGGAGAACGCCACGCTGGAGGATCTGGGCCGGGCCCGCAAGGTGATCTCGACCAAAGAGAAGACCACCATTGTGGAAGGCAAAGGCAAGCCGGAAGACATTGAGGCCCGAGTGCGCCAGATCAAATCGGAGATCGAAAACACCAGCTCGGATTTCGACAAGGAAAAGCTCCAGGAGCGCCTGGCCAAGCTGACCGGCGGAGTTGCCGTGATCAAGGTGGGGGCCGCCACCGAAGTGGAGCTGAAGGAGAAGAAGCACCGCATTGAGGACGCCCTGAGCGCCACCCGCGCGGCTATGGAGGAAGGCATTGTGATCGGCGGCGGAGCCGCCCTGCTGCAGGCCAGCGGCAAGATCGATCCCTCCAAAATGGAATCGGAGGAGGAGAAGCATGGCGCGCAGATCGTGAAGGACGCGCTGGCCTATCCGCTCAACCAGATCGCCCAGAACGCCGGCGTGGACGGCACTCTGATCCAGAAAGCCCTGCTGCAGGCCTGGGAAAAGGACAAGGAAATGGGCTACGACGCCAACAGCGACATCAAGCTGAAGCCCGAGCAGATGCTCGTGAACATGTTCCAGAAAGGAATCATCGACCCCAAGAAGGTGACCCGCAGCGCGCTGGAGAACGCCGCCAGCGTGGCGGCGATGTTCCTGACCACAGAGACGGCCATCACCGACATTCCCAGGAAGGACGGCGAGGCCGGCATGGGTG
>CAYUUW010000086.1:0-3906 GCA_964448005.1 uncultured Candidatus Peribacteria bacterium | reverse complement strand
ATCGGCTCCCCACATTTGGGGCTGGCTGTTCAGCACCAGGTAAAGGCGGCCTTCTACGCGACGAGTGCTCAGGGCGTAGCCCTGGTAGCTCACCTTGCGCAGGGTCTTTGGCGCGCTGCGGTCGGAAATATCGAACACGTAGACCTGGGTGCGTTGGCTGTAGTAGCCCGGCCAAATCATCTTGGCATCGGCCACTATACCTCCTTCTTTGGCCAAAGGCTGAGCGTCATAGGAGGAGGCATTGCCGATCACCGCCAGGCGGTCCCCGTCCACATACAATTCTTGGGGCCAAAAGCCCTCCTCGAACTCCAGGCGGGTCAGCTCCTTCATGCCGCTGGCCGGATAGGCCTCCACAATGCGAACCGTGGCGTTGCTGACCATGTAGATGTACTTGCCGTCGTTCTTGATGGTGTCGGCCTCATCGACTCCCGCCACCTGGACGTTGGTTTGGGAATAATTGGCTGCCGATTCGGATTTGACGGCTGACGAGGGAGCCGGAGCCCCATTGGCCGCATCCTCCATGACCGGACTCATCAGTTCGTCCACAGGGGAGGCGGAAAGGTAGGGCATGGGGTAGCGCTGGCGGGCCCAGTACTGGTCGAAGCGCTCCTGCAAGGCTTGGCAGGAACCAAAGCGGGGCAGGGGCTGGGAAAGACTGCTGTAGGTGGCCGTGAGCTTGTTGGGGGAGGTCTCCAGCCGCCAGATGAATTCGGCCATTTCGCCGCGGGTGAGGGGCCGGTCGAAGGCGTCCACCGTAGTGGGAATGGCCTTTTTGGATTCCAGGGCCTTGATGTAGCCGGCGAACCATTCGCCCTCCGTGCCAGAAAAATCTTGAGGAAGTCCGAAGGCTTCGGCCATGATCTTGGCGGCCTCGACCAGAGTGATGAACTCCGCCGGGCGGAAGGTGCCATCGGGGTAGCCATCGATCAGGCCCTTGGCTTTGGCCAAGCAGAGGGTCTTGGCATACCAGGCGTCCTTTTGGGTATCGGAGAATTTGACATGGCTGGCCACGGAGCATCGGTCGATCTCCGCATCGGAATAGACAGCCTCGGCCAGGATCTTGACGAACTCCACCCGGTTGACCCGGTTCTCGGGAAGGTAGTCGCCCGAAGGATAGCCCTGCAGCACGCCCTGGTCGCGCAGGGTGCTGATGGCCTCGCGGTTCAGGTGGACGTCCGGCACATCGGAAAAATCCGCCGCCCTGGCCTGGGCCGCAAATAAAAGAATGAAGGAGAGGGCAGCCATGGTGGAAAGGAATTTTCTCATGGTCATGCGGTTAGTGGTTTAAGTGGATTGTAGCATGAATGGATACGGGGAAGGAGGAGGAAAGGTAACGGCCAGGCCGCTTGCTTTTTGCATTCAAAAATGATAGAATGGCAAGATTATTAGAAATAACTTCCTTGCCATGCACTGCTTCCAATCCTTCCATTCAGGCTCCAGCCTGCCTTCCCGCCTCGCCTACGGCGCAGTCGAAAAGCCCAAGGATCGGCCAAGAGCAAACGCCACGGAGCTTCCCAATATTCTGGATCTCCCCGACGCTCCCCAAAGCCCGGTTCCCTTGGATCTGCAGCTGGCCAGAGCCGGAGTGGAGACAAAAAAGGGGCTGAAAGTCGCCCAAGAAGGACTTGAAACCGAGCTGGACAGAGTGAATAGGGCCTCCCACGACTACGAAGCCCGGATACAAGGAATGAGCCAAGAGGAGGCGCGAGCATTCGGAGGGGAGATGCGGGCCCTGCAAGGCAATCCCGACGCCCTCAGGGCACTTATTTTACAGAAAATGGGGCCTGTGGAGGGAGCCAGAGGCGACAGGGAGAAAATGATGGCCTTCCAAATGGCTCTCATTGGCGTCGAAATGAGGACCGGCCGGGCAGGAAAGGTGAATGGCCTCGCCAGCGAAACCACCGTCAACGACTATTACAAGGCGATCGACAAGTGGTGGGACAATACCGGGGTAGGAGCCACCCCGCAGGAAAGAGCGGAATGGATGAAAAACGCCAAAGAGGGGGAAATTGAAGGGGCAAGAGAAAGCACTTTGTCAAAAATCCAAGAGAATCCGGAGGCTTTCGCTCAACTTGTTGCAAAGGTGGAAAAGGAGGTAAACGAGGGAAAGGCCGATGATGCCCGAAGGAGCATCCAGGCTTTTGCGGGAGGAAACGTAGACACTTGGTCCGTCATGGGCTTCCAGAAAGCCGTGGGCGCCAAGCCGGATGGAGTTCCAGGCGCGCGCACCGTGGCGGCCGCCAAAAAATACAAGGAGAGTCTGGACCGAGGCGCCTGATCGAAAGGCAATCCATTTAGAAAATAAAAAGAAAAAACGATGAGCATCAAAAGCATCTTTTCCACCCCGGCCCGCAAAGCGATCGGCCTCACCGTCCTGCTGGCGCTGCTGGGAAGCATAGGCTATGCCACCTACCGCACGGCCGTGGTGAGCCCCTTGCGGGGAGATTTGGAGCTGATCTTTCTGCCTCCGGAGCCCAAGGAACCCTTGGATGTGGCTCCCCAGGAGCCCAATGAGCCCATCGACGACCTTCAGGCCCCCCAGCCCGGACCGGAGCCCATCGACGACCTTCAGGCCCCCCAGCCGGAGCCAAACCCTCAGCCTGAGCCTGAAGGCCAAGCCTTCGAGATCGTTTTGCCGGGCGAAGGGGCGCAGGTCTTTTTCCAAACGACATTTTCCGGGAAGTGCCACGAAGGGAATAAAATCCAGATCCAAAGCGAGGACTTCAATTCCGGCCTGGTCGAAATTTCTTGCGAAGCAGGAGGCACTTTCTTAAAAATCATCTCGTGGAAGCCCGAAACTCAGGCGGGAATGAAAGAAGTGACTGCCACGGAAATGGATGGCATGGGCAATGTGACCGGCGAAGATGGGGTAAGTGTGAACTTCCAGTATTCCGTTCCCAACCCCAAGATTCTGGCGCCAACGGAAGGGGCACAGGTTTTCGGCCAGGCCACGGTGAGCGGCACCTGCATCCCCGGATACCAGGTGAGGATCTCGGAGGAGTATTTTGAGGAGTCCCCCGCCTACACGGTCTGCCAAGAGGACGGGACCTTCTCGAAGAACATGGCGTGGAAGGCCGATGCCCCGGACGGACCCAAGGAGATCTTCGTTTCGCAGAAGGACAACCAGGGGCTGTGGTCCGGAGAGGACGCGGTGATCGTGCAGTACGAATACTTCGTTCCCAACCCCGAGATCCTGACCCCTGCGAACATGTCGCAGGCGTACGGCCCGTCCACAGTGAGCGGCACCTGCCTCCCCGGATACCAGGTGAGGATCTCGGAGGAGTATTTTGAGGAGTTCCCCGCCTACACGGTCTGCCAGGAGGACGGGACCTTCTCGAAGAACATGGCGTGGAAGGCCGATACCCCGGACGGGCTCAAGGAGATCTTCGCCGCCCAGCAGGATGGCCAGGGGATATGGTCGGGGGACGACGCGGTGATGGTGCAGTACCAAAACGTTGTGCCCCAGGCCCAGAACAACGAATCGTCGATCAAGGTGACCGTGAGCGGTCCCGAAGGCCTCAGCAAGGCCCTGGTGAGCATTTCGAACAATGTCGCCGCCAACGAAGAGGTCGCTAACAATTCGAACAAAAGCTTCATGGTGGAGGCCGGCAAGAGCTACGCTGTGGATTGCCAGCAGCTGGCGGAAGGCTTTGCGCTGATCAGCGCCAACCCCACTGAAATCAACGCCATCCAGGCCGGATACACCGTGGAGGTGAAGTGCGAGTACGGCCCAGGCCCGATCGCAGAGAACAAGGCCAGCATCACCGTGGAAGTGAGCGGGCCCGGATCGCTGGCCAAGGTAGCCATCTCGATTTCGGACAACGTGGCCAATCAGGTGGAGATCGTCAATGGCCAAAGCAAGAGCTTTGAAGTCGAGCCGAACAAGAACTACATCCTGACCTGCCC
>CAYUUW010000085.1:0-3992 GCA_964448005.1 uncultured Candidatus Peribacteria bacterium | reverse complement strand
GGGAGGAGGGCCCGAATCGACACGCTTTCATGGGGTTAGGGTTGAGGCGAAATAAAGGGGCTTCTCCAAACAGAATGGACTCCTTGCTCTTTCCAGACCCAGGAAGGCGGAGTCCCCTTCTTCTTCTGGCTGTTCAGGCCGTAGTACCAGCCCTGAGCCAGCTCCTGGGCGGAGGCGGGAACGAATTCCCCCTGCTCGTCCAGCAGCAGGCAGCCCTCTTCCTGGGCCCATCCAGACCCCTCGGTGCAGCGGCAGGAGCTTTGGGGAACATGCTCGCACTGGTCCGATTCGCTCTCCAGGCAGGAGAGGAAATAGAGGCCTGCGGTCTGCTGGCACAGCAGGCGCTCGGCCAGAAAATCCCGCTCCTTGAGCAGATCGGAAGTGAGCCATTTGCCAGTCTTTCCTTCCTCCTGCCAGATCCAGGAATCAGGCGTGCCGTATTTTTTTTCGCTCTCCAGGCCGTAGTACCAGCCCCGCAGCAGCTCCTCCCGGGCAATGTTGGGGCGGGCCAGCTCGCGGTTGATCTGGCTCAGCTGGCGCTGGATCTGCTTGTCGATCTGGAAAGGCGAAGCCAGCTGGGGAGCGGTGATCTCCGCAGCAAAATAAACCAGCTCCGCCTTCTGCCCCTCGCTTTGGCCCCATGAGCAAGCGGAGAGCAGCAGGGCCAGAACCGGCAGGGCGAAAAAGCGGTATCGCATAGGAAAGGGTATTCCTAATATTATACCGCAAAAATAGACCTGATTCAAGTGCAATCCTGCCTGCACCAGTGGGAGACTATTCCGTGGGAGGTGATTCAAAAATCCCCCAAAATTCCCCCTTTCCCCCGGACGCAAATGTCGGTTGCCCCCTCCTTCTTTCAAAGCCCATTTTCAACGGATCTCCTGCATCTTCATCTCCTGAGGCAGGCGTCACATCATAGAATTCCAGCTGAGATCGAACCACCCCAATAGCCCCCTCCACATTGGCGGAACTCATCCGATCATCATTCCGAACATATCTTATTCCATAAAATTCCTCGCGAAACAGAATCCGAGCCACTTCCCTCTGATCCTTCACAAACCCCTCCTCCTCTAGCCTTGCGTCCAATTGAGCCGCCGCCTGAAAAAAATCAAAAGATTCTCCGGCAAAAGGAGTAGGAGCTTGCTCAACCAATTTTATAGGCCTGTCCGAAGATGGGGCTGTGGAGGTGGAGAGCATAGGTTCAAAAGGTAGGGCGTGGAGGTTTCCGGATCCGTCTGGCGGCATTTGTTTTTGTTTAGCGGAAGGATGATCAACGCAAAACGGAAGGCGATTTGAGGATACGCATTAAATCTGGATTTGTCAAATTGGACTCAGATTTGGATAGCCCGGCAAATAAGCGCCCTTGATTCTGTAGATCATTTTCTGGCTCGGGAGGAGGGATTCGAACCCCCGGATGGCGGGACCAAAACCCGCTGCCTTACCACTTGGCGACTCCCGAACGCTGCTTTTGCCCACGCAGTCTAATGGCAAGGCAAAAGGCTGTCAAACTCACTCCTTGCACGGAGTCCTTACCTCTTTTGCTTTCCGAAGGTAAAGCCTTGTGTTATTTTTACCCACCACATTGCAACCTCAGCCATGAGAAGAACCGACTTACAGCAGCAAAGGGAGAACGAGCTTCATCGATTGGGTTTAGCTGAAATAACAGCAGCCTATGGAATAAGCAGCCTCGAAACATTTGAATACCTTCAGTCTCGAGGAATGGATGCCGAAATTGTAAGGAGATTCGGTTCAATTCTGGACTTAGGAATGACCCTGGAGGAATTCGAAGGCCCAAAAGTCCAAGCGCTTCTGGAAACAACCCGAGAGCAAATTAGGTTAACCACAAGAAGAATTCAGCATCCGGAAGAAGACTGGCTTTCTTCAACTGATTTCAGCGAATCCTTTTTGGCGACCTCCATCCAGTGGCTAGATTTAAGCTCCCAAGCGAAAGGCGGAATATGGAAGAATGTGGGAGAGCTATTGGTAAGAGAAAATATTCTAAAGGTTCCTGGCATAGGGCCTGTAAAAGCAGAGAAACTTACGGAGGAGCTAAAGAGAGGGTATGGAATCGATATTACTAAGCTGAGCCAAGAGGAAAGGGCTTCCATAGGATCCAAGATGCAGGTGTGGGAAGACCTAGAGCCTGAAGAAAGGGGAAATCAAAGCCTCAGCTCGTGGATTAAAAGGTGGGCAAGCAAAGATTTTCTCAGCAATCAAATCTACAAATTGGCCCACGCAGAAGTGGAGGCCTCAAGGAATTGGTCGGAAGTGCTGTTAGCAGATATCAAAGCGGAAATGCTTAACCCCAATATCCTAAGGGCAATGGGAGGCTGCTTCCAGGCGGGCTATTCTTTCGCCGATCTCAAAACAAAAGAAACGCAAGTCGAGCTTGAAACCACAAGGGCAAGAATTTTTCCATTTGTCAGCGATTCCGAAACGGGAAAAACCTATGCCAAGAGCGGATTCGGCATTCGGTTTTGCCGCTCTTTCCTGGATACCCCTACGACTCAACTGAAATTGACACCAAGAGTCGAAGACTTCCTAGAAGCATCGCCAATGGTGGGCAATATTCTGGCGCGAATTCAGGAGGAGCCAAATCACAGGGACGGATATCGAACCCAAGAATTGATGTGCGACGGAGAGATTCTGAATCAAGTCAAACGAAGATTGGACAGAATGTACGGTCTCCAAGTCGAAAACCTAACAAGCCTTGATATAAGAATGGTGACCGAGATGGGATACGAGCCTTATGTGGAATTCATTCCCTCTCCCGAAAATCCCCATTGAAACGGTTCATGGCCGCCTCAATCCCCTCTTTGGCCCACAGCTCCACGGCTGCCGGAAGCTGCGAAAGGGTGTTCTCCAGAAGCTCCAGCTCCTTGGAGGAAAAGCGCCCCAGCACGTAGTCCGCCAGATCGCCCGAAAAAGGCTCCAGCGGCCTGATACCCAAGCGCAAACGGCCGAAGCCCGCCGTGCCAAGAGACTGAATGAGGCTCTTTATTCCATTGTGCCCCCCAGCGGAACCTCCGAACCTAAATCGCAACGCTCCGGAAGGCAAAGCCACCTCGTCGTAGGCCGCCAACACCTCTTCCGGCGGAATTTTGTAGAAATTCGCCAGGCTGGCCGCCGCGCGTCCGGAAAGGTTCATGAAGGTCATGGGCTTGGCCAGCAGCGTTTTTTGGCCTGCAATCTCCCCCTCGGCAATCCGGGCCTCATGCTTGGCGCTGGCCTTGAAAGGGCCGAATCCAAAAGATTCCGCCAGCCTATCGGCCACCATGAAACCTGCATTGTGGCGCGTCTTTTCGTAGTCCGAGCCGGGATTTCCAAGGCAGAGGATGAGTTTCATAATTTAAATACTTTGAAAATTTGCAAAGCTGAAACTTGAAAATTTAAAACCGCATTTCATTCAGCTCAGCCTATTCTTCAGTCTTTGTTCAGCAATGTAACCCATATACCCATTGATGCTCTTTTCCACCTCGACACTCTGAGCGTAAAAAAATTCAAATTCCTCCTTGGTAAAATAACCGGCATCCAGGCAAGTGTAAAGGTGATCCTGAAGCTCAAGGACAGAAGCTCTGGAAAATCGGGTGAACTGAATCTTTTCCGTATAGCTATAGCGCCCATATCCCTCTGCAATATTTGCTGTCACAGAGACAGACGCTCGCCGAATTTGGGAGGCCAAAGCACGCTCCTCATAGGGGGGAAATTTTTTTGCGAGCTGATAAAGCTCAGACCTAAAGCTCCTTGCCTTCTTCCAGCAAGTTAAATCATCAAAAGAATATACTTTGCTCATAATATTCACTTAAATACTAAAAATTCATCACGTCCTTATAAGCAATCATACTCTCTGACTCCACTTTTTCAAGTTTTCAGGCTTGCACGTTTTCAGGCCTTTCAGGCTCACTCCATTTCCATCATGCTGAAACGCTGCTTCCCGATCAGAATGGCAGCGCCGGGCTCGGCCCCCATTCGCTTCAGCTCGCGGTAGGCCC
>CAYUUW010000084.1:2610-4110 GCA_964448005.1 uncultured Candidatus Peribacteria bacterium | reverse complement strand
GTTCAGACAGGTACACGTTACTTGCAGAAGATGATGCAGCGGTTTGGCGACTGGCGTCTGGCACTGGCCGCGTATAACGCCGGCCCGGGTGCCGTTCTGAAATATCGGGGAATTCCGCCCTATCGGGAAACACAGGCGTATGTGCAACAGGTGATGTGGTGGTACCTGACCATAAAATCTGTGTAGAAATGCCAATCAAGGAATGCCCGCTCATCGGCCAGAGCAGTCATGGATTAAGCCTGGACAAACAGTCAGTTTCCGGCCAGAAGCGGACAGTTGGCAAGCAAGCCTGCACGGTCAGCAATTTGCAAGACAGCGGACAATCACAAAGGATGCCTGCAATATCAGCTAAAGCAGGCATCGAAGTAGTTAAAGCGGCGCCCGGTCAATCAATGAAAGTGCGTCGTTCACCTCAAAAATCTTGCCATTCACCCTCTGCACGCCAAAGCTCATCAAGCGTGCGGTATGCATGGCCAAGTAGGCTTCCGCGCTTGGCACATCCTTGAAGAGATAAATCCCACCAGCTTCGCCAGCAGCCTGGTTCTCAGTCCAAATTTTCCAAATTAGGCCCGGTTCATTGGCAATCGACTCGGCCAAACCGCGCAAAGCGGCAGTCATCCCATCACCCCAAGGGCCTTGGTACTGGAAATCAACTTGCAACAGGTAGGGCATTGTTCTCTCCTTATGAGGATATTGATGAATTGCTAAGAACCGATTCGATTTTTTCAATGAGTGTGGTGGCGGTCGTGTAACCCGAAGCCAAATGGGTAACCTGGCCATTGACCTCCAGCACGATGCTCGGGAAGCCTCGGATGCCCCAACTCCGACAGCGCTGAAATTCCTGAGTGGTGGCAACTTTGACTTCCGATGACTGAAAGACCTTGAGGAAATCCTCATAGCTCACACCCGCCTCAGCACATAGTGCCTGGTAAAACGTGGGTTGCTTGGGGTCCGCTCCATCGACATAAAAGCGCCGTTGAATACCCGAGAAAAATGCCAGTAGAACCTGATTACTCTCCTGTAATTGGCTCATCGTGACTACTGCACGGCATGCCGGCTCAGTGTCATAGTTGAACTCGGCTTCGTCGAGAATAGTAAAGCCGAACGGTTGGCCAGTTACACGGTGAATGTTCTCCCATTCATGGCGCAAAAAAGCTTTGAACGACGAATTCCATGCGTCACCGCCACCTGGTCGCAAACCACCAACGTGCACGCTGAAATCAAGGCCATGCTTCTGGCAATAGGTGGCTACTTCTTTCAGTGCAGGAGAAATCCCCCAGCACCAGGAACACATCGGGTCACCGATGTAGCGGACGGCTGGCACGACCGTAGATGCAGGCAGATGCGATGCTGTGTTATCGGACGTTTCGGGCAGGCTGCATACCCCCGTTTCGGCGTCGCAATTCAACATGATTTAAGTCTCCAGTTGGCGGGTCTAAAGCTTGTCGTGACCGGCGTAGTGCTTATTGCGCGCGAGCAACGCCAAACGGGTTATCAATG
>CAYUUW010000084.1:0-2600 GCA_964448005.1 uncultured Candidatus Peribacteria bacterium | reverse complement strand
AGTACCATCGGCTCGCTTCTGAACCACATCGGCACCAGTCCCAGCGAGCGAGATGGGTTTCCCATCCGGGCCATTGCCTTCCATCGTCCAGTCGGAAACGATGATGGCCGTATCCTGGCCTTGGTAGACCTGGCGGACGGTTACCTTGATAGGAAGCTTGGCGCCCATGAACTGTTGCAGAGCCCCTTTGATTTGCTCTCGCGTATTCAATTGCACACCCGCAGCAGGGACGAAGACGGCGCCTGGAGCGTACAACGCGAGCAATGCATCGACGTTTGCCGAATTGAAGTGCTTCTCGAAAGCCTTTGCCGTTTCTTAAGGGGTGCGCGGAAGGTCGCTGGCAAATGCAATAGACGTCGCGGTTGCGAAAGAAAGTGCTGCGATGAACGATTTCAACATGGTGATTACCTCGACTGAGTAGTTGTTTGGTGCTTCGCATGTTAATTTGGCCGATAATCGTGATAAATACTCAACACAAAGACTAACCGTTCAATAATTGCGAACAAATGGACAAACTTAGTGCAATGGCAACTTTTGTTGCCGTAGTCGATACTGGTAGCTTCACGCGAGCCGCCGAATCCCTCGATTTGCCTAAAGCTCGCGTGTCACAGCGCATTTCCGACCTGGAGGCGGCGCTGGGGGTTCGTTTACTTCAGCGCAGCACGCGAGCGTTGAGCTTGACCAAGGATGGCGAGGTTTATCTGGAGCGCTGCCGCCAAATCCTTCTCGACATCACGGAAGTTGAAGATGCGCTGAAAGCAAGTGAGAGCACGCCTACCGGCAGCATTCATGTGGATGTACTGACTTCGATTGCGCGTTGGGTCATTGCGCCCCATATGCACGAGTTTCAAGCCTTGTATCCAAATCTGGCAGTACGTCTAGGTAGCAGCGACCGAGTGAGCAATCTGCTGGAGGACGGTATTGATTGCGCTATCCGTGGAGGAAGTCTTGAGGATTCGGCGATGGTTGCAAGGCATGTGGCAGACGTCACGATAGGTCTCTATGCATCGCCTGTATTTCTGGAAAATACTGAACCAATAATGGAACCAGAAGACCTGCCTAACCATCAGCGCATGACATGGTTTAGCCCACGTGGTGGCGGCAGACTGGCGTGGCAGTTGGAGAATGGTGAGCGTAGCGTATTGCTCCAAGCAACTGAGTCAGTGCAATTCGAAGACCCAGACGTTGCCATCGCAGCATGTCTTGCTGGAACAGGCATTTGCCCTGCTGCGCCGTTCGCCGTGGAGGCTTATGTTGGTACTGGCCAGCTTGTCCCCGTCCTGCCAAGCTGGCACTTTGAGCCTCGACCAATACACATCGTCTATCCAACAAGAAAGCACCTCTCTGCCAAAGTTCGGTGCTTTGTGGATTGGTCCTATGAGCTCTTGAGGAAAAATGAAGCAGTTCATCTAACACCGCTGGCGTTAGCTCAGAGATTTTTGGGGTCATACGGTGAATAGCTGCTTAGCGAAATAAAGCCGCCATCCAATTTGGCTTGCTCAAGGTCAGGATTGGGTCGGAAGCGGAAGTCTGTCTTCATCTGAGATGATGTCCGCTCCGGCCGAGATGCCAGCCTTTTACTGATTCATGCACGGCCTCAACAATTTTGCTTTTCCGTTTGCGCTTTGAACGGACATTTTTTAACGAAGCTGAATCGCCAAGCGCAAGAAGAAACGCTTCCGTCAGAGGAAGACCTTGGTCTGCAGCTTGAGCAATACGGCGACCACGTTCAAAGAATTCGCGCGTAGTTTTGATTTTGAGCCGGGTTCGTTTCATAGGTGTGCCTGTTGACTGTTCCAACACACCATCTTCTTCAAGCAGGGAATCCAGCGTAGTGCCAATGTGAGCGTTCCCTACGTTAGCGTCCTGAGCCTCCTGGTTACGGATTTCCTCTTCCGTAGTCGCATCAAGACGCGCGTAATCTATCCGCCCCTCGGAAATGGAAGATGGGTCATTAGGATTAACCTTGATTCGATATGAACTCATTCCACACCACCACACAGGATGTTCGAAACCGTTTCATAGAACAGCTTCCAAGCCCTTTCGGTCAACCAGATTCAGAAGCTTGAGAGATGTCCCGCGCGGATGCTTCTTACCCCCCTCCCACTGAACGACAGTGGACAGAGTGGTATTCAAAACAGCGGCAAAAACCGGTTGGCTGAGCTTCAACTTCGTACGGATGCGCTTGATCTGAAGGCTATCGTAATCCGGAATTGGCTCAAGACACAGAGCGTCATACTCCTGCATTCTGCGCTTGTCGATAAATCCCAAGCTAAAAAGATCCGTTGCCCCTTCATGGACTGCTTCCATGATGGCACTTCTGGGTTTACTTTTCACAGTCTTCACAATTTTTGTCATGACAGATCTCCACCCATACCTTCTGATCTAAAAAATCACTGCCTGAAGATTAAATTGCGATGCGGCAGCACGCACCTCTTTCATGCGCCCATGGCCAGGCAGAGTCTTTGTCGAGACCAGCAGCAATCCAGCTCTCTCTAGTTCATCAATATCACGCTTTACTGCGCTTCTGTCACGGCGAAGTCGCGTAGAAATCTGGGTAATAGAACCCGGGCACTCTTTAATGGCACGAAACAGAGCCA
>CAYUUW010000083.1:1100-4206 GCA_964448005.1 uncultured Candidatus Peribacteria bacterium | reverse complement strand
TATATCCAATCCATCCGGCAGGAGTGTATATCAGCATTGGCAGGTTTGTGAAAAAGAAGTAAAAAGGACTGAAACCGTTCCGGTTACTTTGTCATCCGTTCGATAATATGGGCAATGTGGTTGCCCCAGATGTGTATTTGCACAAGGAGCATCGAAGGCATGGAGAACGTCTTGCCATAGAAGATAGCCGCCACTACTTTGCCACCGCACCGTTCTATTTCTTCCTTGTAATCCGCCACGCTTTGCCCGGTTGTCAGCACATCATCTATGATGATAATCTCTTTCCCTTTGATTTTTCCGGTAATGAGGTAGTTTCGTTCGAGGATACGCTTCTCTCCACCTTTGGCCTCATGCAGGCTTTCTCGTGCATCGCAAATATCAACGTCGTACAGTCCTGAAGTTAAATCCTGTCGGTGCTTTCCGATGTACCAGTCGAGCCGTTTGAACCGTTGACCGTATTTTATCCAGTTGCTACACGGCATGAACATTATATGGTAAGGTCTCTTTTTCAGTTGCAAGGCATTCATACACGTTTTAAAGAACTCGATTCCGTGTATATCTCCTTGTTTGAACTGGTAGATGGAATGGCAGAAAGCCCTCTGTTCATCATTGAGCAGCGCATTGTATCGTGACGGATAGTAATATCCGTAAAAGGAGATTCGGATGCCTCGTAACTTGAACGGCTTATGGGGAGAATGGCCATCAAACCGTTCGGGATGCAAGAGACAGAACATACGGCAGGCTTCCCGATGACCGGCCATTACCGCCAGACGACAGTAACGTTCACGTTCCTCGCTCTTTTCGGTCAACCGTGCGGCGGCGAATGCCGCTTCTCCTGCTTTTCGTCGCCAGTAGCCGATAATATACCACAATGCCCCGATAACGAAAAGCAGGAGTATGAACAATAGTCTTGCATTCATCGTATTTTTATTTGAATGAAGCAGCCCGTTTCAATCTGGTTATTTACAACATTACGGTGTATTTCGACATAATCGGATATGGGGGTTATGGCTTCATTACTTATATCAAATTCGTTTTCACTCACTTGCAAAGTTAGCAAAATCGTGGCACTAATCTAAAATAGCACCGATAATTTATAAGCCATATCACTTTTATATCATAAAGTCTTACCCATACAATTTCCTCTTTTAATTGTACATGCTCAACTTTTATAGAAGATGTTCGCCCTGACCGGTACACGGCAAATGGCATACAAGTCTGCTATATGCTGTGTACCCGTCTTTGGGGCAAAGCAAGGACGATGGCACATTTGCCACAAGTGTCAATCAAGCCAACCTGTTGTCCTTGCAGCAACCTCCACCATCTGTCCTTTTGTAACCGGCAATGCCGTCTGTCTGTTTTTATAGCTTCGCCCCACACCATCAGCGGAACGTCACAGGACTTGTCCGCAAGAGACATTCACTCACCTTATGGCAGCAGAGCTGCTATGGGGTGAGTGAAAGACTCTTTACGGAAGCCAAACATGAAAAGACCGTACACCTCGGTCACAAACTGCCAAGGCTTACGCTTCGCCAGATTTGAGACTAAGTTGTACGGTCACTTCATCGGGAAGTTTGGACCGGCAAGCCACAGACGCTCCACTGCCCACCCATTCCTTTTATAAATCTTGCACCTATTCTACATGTCTATATGACAACCGCCTGTAGTAAGAAAGCATATTCTGTTTGTCGGTTAGCTCTGCCGTAGTCATATTTTCCGCAAAGTAAGCCGCCTTTTACCAAACATCAAATCGCCACTATCGCTGGAACGAAAAATCTTCCTCTGACACGTCAGAGCGTATTTCTTGTCCCCGTTTTGTCTTATCGGTATTCTTGGGCGGCAGTTGATGGCAGAAAATATCCCTCAGCAGGCTGAACAGCCTTCAAAAAGAGGGAAAAAGAAAAATTATCAGAGTTATGGCAAAGACAATAGACATAGAACTTCAAAAACAGTTGGACAAGCCACAGGCATGGTTCTGTAAGTATTTTCCTGCACGCATACGCAATGTGAGTGAGCGTGAGATAGCAGACCGCAAGTTAGTCTTTGATTTCAAGGATGGACGGGCATACGAAGAGGTTGCTCAACGCACGGCAGCCAACATGACCGAACGTTATGGAACATCATGCACCAACATTGTATTTTCTCCCGTACCGGCATCCACCGATAAGAAGAACGAGATACGTTACAAGGCATTCTGCCAAAGAGTATGCGAACTGACCGGAGCTATCAATGGTTATGACCATGTATCAGTGAGTGGTGAGAGGCTAACCATTCACGAAAACCGTAAGGCAGAGAAAGAAGTCCGTAAGGTAAACGTCATTGAGTTTGATTCGGCTTTTTTCAACGGCAGGTCTGTGGTAGTCTTTGATGATGTGATAACCAAAGGGCTGAGTTATGCTACCTATGCCAATCAGCTTGAAAGCCTTGGTGCTAATGTACTCGGAGGTATATTCCTCGCAAGAACCCATTACAAAGTGAAATAATATGACCCAGACAAAGTATGATAAGGCAGTGTCCGTTTGCTTCAGTGGACACCGCAATATTCCATTCCTATACAGGAAGCAACTGAAGCTGCAATTAAAGGCAGCGATAACCAAGGCATACGCTGGAGGTTATCGTCATTTTTACTGTGGTTGTGCCATGGGGTTTGATATGCTGGCGGCAGAAGTTGCCCTTGCGTTGCAGTCCGAATTGTCAGGTCTGCAAGTTATTGCCGTAGTACCGTATCGCGGACAATCCGAGCGGTGGAACGATGCGATGAAAGCCCGGTATGATACTATTCTCTGTAACTCGGATGATGTTATCATCCTGAGCGAACACTACTACCATGGCTGTTTGCTTCGACGCAACGACTATATGGTTTTTCACAGTTCGTCTCTTATTGCCTGGTATGACGGCAAACCCAAGGGTGGTACGTTTTATACTTATCGTAAGGCTACAGCGAATGGACTAAAAGTTCTAAATCTCTATGGCAGTTCAATCGTATAACAGACATCTTGTTTTCGCATATTCCGAGCCGTAGCGGTAATTCCTTTGCCATTCATGTAAAGGCTGTTTTGTCAGCCATAGCGTGATATGGCAAAGTACGCTATTGGTTCTGATGTAT
>CAYUUW010000083.1:0-1090 GCA_964448005.1 uncultured Candidatus Peribacteria bacterium | reverse complement strand
ATTGCCCGGCTTTACCTATGTGCCGGTTTAGTTGGTGTTGCTGTACTTTTATATCTTCGGAGGCTCCATCCTCCTTATGCCTTTCCCTACCTTTTTTAGTATTCGGCTTAAAAAGTAATATACTTGCCTTACTTTTCGCCTATTTAGCATGTTTAGGGCACGTCTTTTATAATAAAAGTGCAGCAATCGGTTGCTGCACTTTTGCTATAATATCTATTTGTCATATTAGACCTTCCCGTACACCGTCCTCATTTTTCCGTCCACCAGCACCTTATTTGACCGCACAATCCAAGCTCTGCCGTCATTCAATCCGCATTCCAATGCCTTTTCGCCGCCACCGATTAGTACCGGAACGGTTGTCACTGTGATTTCGTCCGCCAGCCCGTTATCCAAGAGTAAAGCCCCGATTTCCTCACCGTAAGCCACCACCATACCGTCGCCGTCTTCTTTCATCTGTCGCAGTTCTACCACTGCATCTCCTTGGATGAACTTCACTCGTTCATTCTCCGTCAGGTCGATGCCGCCGTTCGTCACAACCAAAGTCTCTTTCGCCGTAATCGGCCAACCCAAATGGTTCATATAAATACGCAGGTAAGTTTCTTCGTCAATCAGCACACAACTGGAGGCATCCACAGCCGCATCAAAATGCTTGTCCGAAGGAGCCGGACAACCGTCGATGGACTGGTACACGTGTAAGGTAATCTGTTTCATATTCAATGTGTTTTTAAGAATTATGTCCACCTTGCACCCTAAAGAACAGCATGAACCCACGCTATTCCGGAATAGAGGTACTGTCATACTTAAAAGGCAGATAAGCAAGCCCCTGCTGTATAAACATACAGTATGAATATTTTGCTATACATCTTGTCTTTTTGATAAGTGTCAGTTTTCTATTCCAAGACGTTCAGTGAACGTATAATATGTATATCAATCTCCGCCTGTTTCCAAGCCGAGTATGAATCTTCCATGTCACGACAATGACCGTACCCGAAAGTACCGTCTGCTGTCTTCATTTTGACAAAGATAACGAAAGATTGGCGGATAAGCAAACAAAAAACATTGTTTTTCAGGTTGCCTATTCCGAACCGCA
>CAYUUW010000082.1:0-4263 GCA_964448005.1 uncultured Candidatus Peribacteria bacterium | reverse complement strand
CGGCAGCAGGAAATCATCAAGCAGATCTACAAGACGAAAAAGCTCAGCACTCTCAAGCTATGGGGACTGGTGCTTTCCAAGGTCAAATCCGATCCGGTGCACCGGATCGTGTGGTCCACGGTCGCCAAACAGGATCTGGATTCGGTGGGGGCCTCCTCGGAGGAATCGGAAGGGATCATCGACGACCTTTTGAGCAATGCTCCAGGAGCGGAGATCATCATGCTGGCCAAGCACAGCGACGAAGGGGTTGTTTCCGTGAGCATGCGCTCCACGACGAACAGCGTGGATGTGGGGGCGTTCTGCCGGACCCTGGGAGGCGGAGGACATGTCAGGGCGGCCGGCTTCAAGGTGCGCGACGGCCGCAGCATGGAAGAAGTGGCCCAGACGACCCTGAAGGCCCTGCGCGAGTTCCAAGCGGGCCGGCTGAACCTGCACCCCGGACCCACTCCGATGCACGAGGAGAAAAAGGCCGAAAAGAAAGAATCGATCTTGCCTTCAGCCCAAAAGCCGCAAACGGAGGCCAAAAAAAACCCCGGCGAAGAAGTCAAAAAGCCGAAGGTGACTTACTTGGATTTTAGCGCCAGCAAGGAAGGAACTTCTGCCAACAAGGATCCTGGCCAAGCCAAGGATGAAAAACCGAAAGCCGATGAAAATTTGAAAAAGTGAAAAATAACTTACAAACAAACTACTTGTTTTAAGTTTTCAAATTTTCACTTTTTCATGGATGTGGCCAGTCCTCCCCCCCCTTGGAGCAGGGATTGCACCTGAGGATCCTGAAAAAGGCCTTCATTCCCCCAAGAATGAGTCCTTTTTCGCCGAGGCTGAGGCAGGCATACTCGGAGCAGGTGGGGCGAAAGCGGCAGTAGCCGTAAGGATAGGCTTTTTTCGCCCAAAAGCTGTGGTCGGGGGAAAGGGTCTTTTGGTAAAGGCGAATCATGAAAACAGCGGCCTGGCGAGGCAAGCGCCAAAGGAAAACAAGGAATCCCTGCGGATGGGGCTCAGCGCTGCGGCGCATGGGTGGGTTTTTCCGGTCTGAAAGGAAGTCAGGGACTTAAGAGGAAAGGAAGCTTCTGGGGTTCTTCTTGACTCCATACACGCGGACCTCGAAGTGCACATGGTTCCCGGTGCGGCCGTAGACCCGCCCGGTGTTGCCCATCCACGCAATGGCCTTCCCCTGCTCCACGTAGTCGCCTTCGCTCACATAAAGCTTCTCGTTGTGGCCGTACAGGGTCTGCATGCCGTCGCCATGGTCGATGATGATGTAGTTCCCGTAGCCTCCGTTCCAGCCGTAGGCGGCCTTCACCACGCGGCCGGACGCAGCGGCGAAAATGGCGACCGTCGGAGTCTTGGCGATGTCCATGGCGAAATGCCCCGCGCGGAATTCCTGGGTCACAATAGTGCCCCCGTCCGTCGGCCAAATCAGGCGTCCTTTGCCGCCGCCGGGGGCGCGGAGGCCGGCCGCGCTGTCAGGAGCCCCATGCGAAGGGTCGCGGCGAACGATCAGCGAAGGAGCTTTCAGCTCTTTGCGGGCCCCAGGAATGATGAGGGATTGCCCTGCGGCCAGGCCCTGACCCTTTTCCAGCTGGTTCTGGCGGAGGATCTTTTCCGGCTCGACCGCGTATTTTTTGGCGATCTTGTCGATCGTTTCCCCTTTCTGCACGCTGTGGGCGATTCCGTCGACGGGCAGGACGCGGATAACAGCTCCAGTACGCAGCCTATCGGAGTTCCAAAGGTTGTTCTCCATCGCCAGCGTGTCCTTTTTGATTCCAAATTGCTGGGCGATGCTGGACAGGGTGTCCCCAGCCTTGACCTGGTAGGCGAAGATCTCATTGGCTGTGCTGCGGTCGCCGCTTTCAGTGTTCAGGGCGGGCTTCAGCAGGAAACCGTCCTCGGTCATCACATCGGCCAGGGCGCTGTCGATTCCCTCGGACTCCAAAGCGATTCCTAAGTCGGCCCCCTCCACTTCGTAGCCTTCCGTGTACTGGTACAGGGGGACGAAGGGGGTGGCAAGAAGGAAAGCCAGGCTGAAAGCCAAGGTGCGCTTGGCCAGGCGCATCGTGAGAGGATTCTGCTCGGTGGCCCGGAAAAAGCTCGAGAAAAAGGAGCTTGCCTTGGCGGAGGTCGCTTTGGGCGAGCCCAAGGGGGCCGGGTCGCGCTGAGCTATTCTGGCATGCCGGGCAAGCCGGGCCGCAAGGTTTGCCTTGGAGGTACTAATATGAAAAGGATGAGGGAATAAGCCTGCCGGACAAAACAACCTCTAGGAATCGCAGGTCATCCTACACGCTTTCTTGCAGCTTGGCAAGAGGGGTCTTTTTTCCTTGGCTTTTGGCTTCCGGAAGGGAAGGGTGGCCGGATTCATCCGGGGCGAGGAAGGACGCTCACCAGCGGGTGGAGCCCAACGCCCATTCGATCATCGCTCGGCTTTCCTGGAATCGGTCCGGACTGTTGAGAAGGACGGAAATGATCTCATGGCCGTCCTTGTGGCGGACCAGGTTGATGACGCTCTCTCCAGCCGCGTCCGTGGTTCCGGTCTTGACCCCCCGGATGTCCAAATCGCTGTTCAGCAGAAGGTTGGTGCTTTGCAGGGCGTGCTGGGTGGAGCCGTCCGAGGAAAGGACAATCGCCTGCCGGAGGCTCACGATTTCGCGGAAGGCAGGAAAGCCCAAGGCATACTTGGTCAGCAGCGCCAGATCCCAGGCGCTCGCCTGGTGGCCCTCGGCATCCAGGCCTACAGGATTGAGGAAGCGGCTGCGGCTCAAGCCCAAAAGCTCGGCCTTGCGGTTCATGGCCTTCGCGAAGGATGCCTCCGAGCCGCTGTGGTGCAGGGCCAGAGCCATGGCGGCGTCTCCCGCTGAACGGACCAGCAGCCCGATGAGCAGATCCCCCACAGCCATGCGCTCCCCCTTGCGTAGACCCATTTTGGCCCCTTCGAGCCCCGAGTAGTCCTCCTGGACGCTCACCAGCTCATCCAAAGCGTGGCTTTCCAGAATCACCACAGCCGTCATGATCTTGGTGAGGCTGGCCATGGGAAGCGCCTCATCGACATTTTTCCGGTAAAGCAAGGCTCCTGAAGCCCTGTCCATAAGAAGGGCTGCCTTGGCTTCCACCCAAGGCTCCTGGAGCGCGGAAGGGGCTCTTGAGGGGGCAGGATGAACTTCCAAAAGGCTTGAGGGCTCGAAAAAAGGAGGCGCAGGCGAAAGCTGGGGAAAGGTCTGCAGATGGGCCAAAAGGAGCAAGGCAAAGGCGCTTCGGAACATGGGATTTCGGAACGGAAATAATAAAGAAAGGTCCGGGGAAAGGCGGGGGGAAAGGTCTTTCAGCGATCGCAGGAGGCCCCCGAAGGACAGTAAATCACCTTTTTCTCGATCCGCAAATCGAGGTAGGCCAAGTCCTCCTTGTCCAGCTCGGCCGCCTGATAGATGGAATGGAGCTTGTCGATCTGCTGCAAGGGGTCCTTCTCAAGCGTGATCCAAAAAGCCGGGCCGGATTCGGCGTGGAAATGGGCCTCCCTGCCCGCGGGGAAATAAACCACCTTCTGGATGCGGACCTGCATCAGCCTTTGGAAATGCTCCACGGACCGAAGGACCAGGGAAAGGTGTTCGGAGCGCATCACAAGCTGACGGTCCTCCACAGGCTGAGTCAGGCCCATCAGCAGCACCGTGATGAGCTCCAGATTCTCCTCCTGGCCGAAAATCGCCTGCCCAGCGGCGTTGAGCACGGCCTTCTGTTCCAGGGGCTCCGGGGGGGCTTCCGCAGGCGCAGGTTCCAGGCTCAGGGCCTGGTCCAAGGCCATTTCCAGGCTGAGGGGAGGGCTTTCCGAAGGGGAAGGAGCTTCGGGCTCGGGAAGGACATAGTAAGCCCTCAGGTTGGCGACGGTCGGATAAGTCTCCAATTCAACCTTAAGGATGTCCGGCAGGACCTTGCGGATCCGGACGACCGCGAATTCGGGGAATTGGGCCTGAAGGGCGGCTGCGGCCGCATGAGGACGAAAAAGGAAAAGATTGCGCCCGATATAAGGCTTGAGCTTTTGCTCTGCCGCCTGGGAATCCACATTGAAATCGCCCCGGACCACCTGGATCTTGGAGATGGAAAAATGGGCGGAGAAAAGCATCAGGAGCCCAAGGGCCAAGGCGGCGGCGCCTGCGAAAAGCCAATACAGCCAGCGCTGGGCAAACGATCGGAAGAGGCGCCGGACCCCCATGGCCTTCTTCTGGTAGCCGAAAAGGCGAAGGGCGGCGGCGGGGCGGCGGCGGGGGCGGCGGT
>CAYUUW010000081.1:0-4337 GCA_964448005.1 uncultured Candidatus Peribacteria bacterium | reverse complement strand
CTTCAGGTCCGGATCGGCTCCAGGTTCCCACGGGGCAGGAGGCAGCTCGATGTCGAACGCCTCCACCACGATGTCGGAGGAGTGCAGGGGGATCTTCTTCCCTCCGCTGAACTCCAGCACCAGGCCGGCGGAATCCGGCACTTCGCCATCATCTTGGTGAGGCTCGCGGTAGACGGTGAAGGATTGGGTCTCGGCGCGATCGGTGAAGACGCTGAGCCGGTCGCTTTGGGCCTGAAGCCCTTCGCTCTCTCCCGTCAGGATCTGCGACTGGCTTTGGCCGTAGTCGATCGCGAAGCCGGATCGGATGAGACCCGCCAAGGCGCTGTTGAGCACGGCGCTGGCCTCGAAGTTGAGGGATTTTTGGGCGCTGATGGCCGCTTTGACCCGATACACCGAAAGCAGGCTTCCCATCAGCAGGGCCGAAATCAGGCCGAAGAACCCGATCGCCAGGATCAGCTCAACCAGCGTGAAGCCTTTGCGTCTACCGCTCCAATGATTTTTTGATGAAGAAGTCATGGATGAAGATTCAGGGGCGGACTGAGAGAATGGATTGAATTATGAGAGGCTCTTCGTCCGATGCGCATCGGACTCTGAGCGACAACAATTTTTGTTTTTCTCCCAATAATCCCTAGAGTCTCAAATTTCTCAAAGCTTCCAATCAAGAGGGATTGTATTGGGCGAGGTAGGTTCGGTATTCCAAGGTCTCCTCCCCAAAAGCGCAATCGGCGGCATCGCCCCAGCGCACCTGAACGCGGAGCATGCGCAAGGCGGGGTCTTCGCCGGAAAAGAAGAGGGTTCGGCAATAGAAAGCCGAGGGGGATTCCGGCATTTCGATGGATTCGTTCTGCCCCTCTTTCAGGAAAAAAGCGGCCCCGTTGCGCTCGATGACGTATTCCCCGTCGCGGCTGCCAATGGCATCGCGAAAACCGTTCTGGCGATCCTTGTTCACGGCCGTCTGGCGAATCTGCTTGACGATCTCCACGCCCTCCACGGCCAAAAAGTGGGCCCGGGTGCGCAGGGTCTGCTCGCGCCCCTTCTGCAGCAGAAAAGCGGCCGTAGCCCAGGTAAGAGCCAAAAAAATGCCCACGATGCTGAAGGCGATCAGGCTTTCCACGAAGGTGAAGCCTTTGGTTGAATGCGCAAAATCCCTCATGCGTCGTCAAAGTGATTACGGCAGGAGGGCAAAGGTGGAAGAGTGGAGGAGTCCGATCCTAGTATATTTTTTTTGAAATGTCAAATTTATTTTTTATGGAAACTAGAGAGGACTGGGTTTTCGCCGCTTCCCAAGAGAAAATAATCCAAATAGCTAGAGTATTTTCAATGAAAAAGATACCCCGACAAAAAAGAGGCGAGGAAGTAAATACCCTATATTTATCAACTTATTTCTGGCTTTGTGGGTTGTTTAAAAGGATTTGTTGAACCTGCTTACCCCAGGAAACCCCATTTGTAGTTTCAAACAATTTAACAAAAGGAGTGACGTTAAAGAAACCATTCAGAAGTATATAAGCCTCCCACAACAACCCCTGAAGAGTTTCATCTGCCAATTCTATGTTAAGCTTAAACCCTTGTAATTTTTTCAACGAAAGTGGCCTCGAGTGCAGCAAGTGTTTATCATAATCAGAAAAGTAATCCACAGCGTCCTCTATCTGTTTCGATTTCCCTCTTTCATTTCCAAACATAAATTCCTTCAACCAATCAGAAACTAGCTCTTTTGATAATTTTTCTGAATCTTCACATAATTCCAGTAGCTCAATTGAATATTTTTCTATCAATGGGATATATGCTGGCAAAGACTCAGGGCCATCTTTGGAAATTTTTTCTTTTACTTTTTCAAAACCCCTTTTAATAGATCTTGCTGGAACTCCATTTATTTGAGGGTCGATGGGTCCCAATATGGCACTTGGATGCAAGATAATAGAATTTCCCGAAAGCGCCAACATTGTGGCTGCAGAATAGGCCGAGTGAGGTATAAGAAAATTAACTTTTTTAAACCTACCTCTCAGAATCAATACAATTCTTTCTGTGGCGTCCGGCCTTCCGCCTGGACTATGAATTAAAACATCAATCTCTTCAGCGTCCTTTTCGACCGAATTAACCATATCCGTAAATCCGTCGACATCTTCAACATCAATAAAATTAGGAATTCCGGGCGGCACTTGTCCTAAAAATTTTGTTGCATAAACAAGCAAGGGCCTCCCTCTGTATTTCTCAATATCCCTATAGCAAGCCTTCCTTATTTCCAGTGGATTTATATCCTCATTTTTTTGTTGTACCTCCAGAAGAAAATCGTGCCAGTCTTGGGTTGTTTTAAATTTTCTGCGTTGAGGAGAATCCATGAATCCCAATTTTATAATTTAAAGTTGAATTTTGAGTAGAAGAATAGGATTTTGTCTTGCCCATCGCAACATTTGTTTTTCTTACTATTTCCATAGTTTTTTTATAAAAATCAAAAGAATCAGAAGCTTTTTCATTAGCTCTTTTTAGTTCCTTGGAAAGCAGCTGCTGTGTTACGAGTTTCTTCTGAGCCATAGTTTCTTGCAGGGAGATAAGGAGTATACTGCCATTATAAAGCAATTTAAAATATTGCCAATCGAACCCAGGCATACTACGAAATAAGTCTACTTGAGCCAGTCGGGAAGGTTTTTCTTCGCCTCCTCATCCGCCGCAGCGGGTTCGGTGGGCTTTTTGGCCTCCGGCTGGGCGGAAGCGTTTCCGTTGCCAGGATGCCATTCTCCGCCTTGCGCCAGCTCGTCCAGCGAAAGCTCGAGCACTTTGGGCCAATCGTTTCGACTGGGCGAAGGAGTGTTGGAGGGGGCGGCCGGAGGAACGGCGGGCTTGGCATCCTCCTTTGGCCGAGCGGGAGGGGGGGCGGCGGGAGCCTGAGGAGCCTTGGGCGCAACCAGAGGCTGCGGCGCAGGAGCCTTGGGCGCAGGAGAAGGAAGCGCCTTCGCCGCTTCCGCAACAGGCAAGGCCTGCGTCACGGATTTTTCGGGGCCTGAGGCGGATGAAGTTTGGGCCAAGGCAGGAAGCGGCGGCCGAGAGCTGAGCCGGGCATTTTCTTCCGGCGCAGCCAAAGCAGACTTAGGGGCCGAGACGGAGGGGGCCGGAAGGACTTCCGGCTTCGGACTGTTGGCTGAAGGAGGCTGCGGGGCCAGCTTGGCCGAGGGAACCGTTGCAGCCTTGGCCTCCATGGCTGGAGGGGTGGCTTTTTGGGCCGAAGGAGGTCCTGCAGAAGGAGGGGTGCCAGGCCGAGGAGCGGAATCGGCAAGCTTAGTCGGCACAGAGGTAGGAGGAACAATCTTCTCCACTGGAGACCCCGCCTTTTCCGCAGCAGGCACAGGAGGCCTGCTTTGGGTGGGTGCCGCAGGAGCTCCGGGTTTTTCGGCAGGCTTGCCGACAGGCGTGGGCGCCAAAGGCTGGCCGGAAGAATCGGGCTTTGGCTGGACAACCGAAACTGGGGCAGCCGGAACGGATGCGGGCGATTTTGGAGGATTCGCCGCTTCGGCAGGCGTCCCGGCAGCGGGAGCAAGGGGCTTGGCTTGGATGGCCGGCGGGGAAACCTTGGGCGACTCGATGGGCTTGGCGACCGGCGCAGGCACCGGAGGGCGATCCGAGGAATCAGGCTTTGGCTGGACGTGGGGCGAAGCAGCGGACTCCTTTTGGACCGGAGCAGGCGCAGGAGAAGCCGAAGGCCGTGGAGCGGAATCGGCGGGCTTGGCCTGGGCGGGCGGAGGCGTAGGGACTGCCGGAGCCGAAACCGGAGAGGGCGCCGGAGAAGCAGGCCATGGCTGAACGGTGGCCGAGACGGAGGGGGGAATGATTTTGGGCGAAGGAGATCCAGCCTCACGGGGCGCTTTGTCCGCATCCGAGGCCACGGGTGCGGGTGAAGGCAATGGACCTGCGGGAGAAGCGGCAGGACCGGTGGGAGCCTCCTTTTGAGCGGGCAAAGGCGAGGCGGGCAGGGGCGGCTTTGGAGCGGCCGGGGGCTCAGCAGGCCTTTGCTCTTGCTTTGGAGCAGGGGAGGCAACGGGGAAGGGCGCCGAAGGAGCCGGTTTGGATTGAGGCACAGACGCAGGCTCCGCAGCCTTCAGCGGCAAAGCGGATGGGGACGCAGCAGAATCCGGCTTGGCCGGAGGAATGCCCGAAGGAGCGGCGGGAGAGGCTTCAGTAGCCTTAGGCGCAATCTGATTAACCGAAGGCAGGGGGGGCGAAACGGCCCCTTGCGGAGTCGGGGCAGGAGAGCTTGGCTTGGGCAAAGGAGCGGTCGAAGGGGCAGCAGCCTCGGCAGGTTTCGCAGAAGCCTGGGCGGGCGGCTTGGGCGCAGAGGGGCCAGGGAC
>CAYUUW010000080.1:0-4408 GCA_964448005.1 uncultured Candidatus Peribacteria bacterium | reverse complement strand
CTGAGGCAGAGCGATTTTCTGACCGCAGAGCAGATCGGAAGCCTAGAGAGCCGCTCCAAGCAAGGCGGACGCCCCGGACTTTCTCTTTTCTTGGAGGATCGCCCCGATCTGCACGAGAAGACGGCCCAGCTCATCGCCCATCTCAGCGAGCATCCTTTTCTGGAGGCTTCCGGCATCCAGAGCCTGGAGCCCTTGGGCATAGAAGGCTTCTGCTTGGCCAACACGCCGGAAGGGAAGATACTCGCCGCGCTCGATCCTTGGCACGAGCGGGCCTTGGCCATGAGCAAAAAGCACCGGGCTCCGCTCCGGGTGATTTCCCCGCAGGCCTTGGCGAGCGCCGGCGCAGCCAAAAGCCAGCTCCGGCTCATGGAGGAGGAGGCCGATGCGGCGGATGCCAATGCCTTTGTCTACCGCATGCTCAAGCGCTGCATCCACGAAGGGGCTTCGGACATCCACTTGGATCTGGCTCTGGACGGGCAGGGGCAGGCAGGCTTCAAGCTCCGCTACCGCCTGGACGGCGACTGCTGCGACGAGGGCTTCTACAGCGACCTGATGCTGTACCGGGGCATCGTGAACAAGCTGAAGCTGGATGCGGGACTGAAGATCGACGAGCGGCGCATGCCCCAGGACGGCCGCATTTCCTTCGAGCTGGACGGCAAGGTTCACAATTTCCGTCTCTCCTTCATGCCCAACACCGTGCGCAACCAGCAGGAGGAAAAGATCGTGCTGCGGCAGATGGCCGATGTGGAGCGCTGCGACCTGTACCAGCTGGAGATCCTGGACTACCCTTTGCGCCTGCTGGAGCAGGCGATCGCCTATCCTCACGGCTTCGTGTGCGTCACGGGTCCCACGGGCAGCGGAAAGACCACCCTGCTTTACGCCCTGCTTCAGCAGATCGACCGCATCAAAACGAACGTCATCACGCTGGAGGACCCGATCGAAGCGGAGATTCCTCTGGTCAACCAGTCCCAGATCTTCCACCGCATTGGCTATGATTTCGCGGCAGGCCTCCGCGTGATTCTGCGTCAGGATCCCGATGTTATAATGGTGGGGGAGATGCGCGACGAGGAAACGGCCCTCAAGGCTTTCGAGGCCGCCAATACGGGGCATCTGGTCTTCTCCACGCTGCACACCAACACGGCGGCCTCTTCCATCACCCGCCTGCTGCAGATGGGCGTGCCCCACTACTTCATCAGCTCCGCCCTCAAAATGGTGATCGCCCAGCGCCTGGTGCGTCGGCTCTGCCCTTCCTGCAGGCGCCCGCACCCGGATGCGGAAGCGGTTTCCAGGAGCATTCAGCAGGCTTTCTCCTTCGCCTCCAAGGCTGTGAAAGCGCTGCACGACCAGGCTGCCCAGGGGCAAGCCCTCTATGCCGCTTCTGACAACGCCGATTGCGAAGCCTGCCGCGGCGCAGGCTACAAAGGGCGCATGGCCATCATGGAGGTGATGCCGATCGACGACGCGATCCGCCATTCCATCAGCTTCGAGCAGGGGAATGAGGGGAAGATCCAGGAGTCGGCCTTGAAGGCGGGCATGCTCACCCTGCAGCAGTACGGCTACCTGCAGGCCATGAAAGGCCTGACTTCCTTCGAGGAAGTAAACGGCGTGGCGGCCGACGCCTGATTCGCCCAGGCAATGTCGAGATTTTTTCATCTTTTTGATCCTTAGCATCACCAAAACGCCTTTCCGGAGGCTTCGCTCAGGCTGGAACTCGTTTCTGGCTTCAGCGCAGCTTCCGTCAAAGGCTGCGCAACCGACAAAGGAAAATCCGATGCTTTCCGGCTCCCAGTCATTCATTCTTCTTCATCCCACCCGAAGCTCGAGCGAGGCATTTTTCCCCATTTGCTTCGCGCCTCCTCCGGGAGAGGGTTTCAACTTTAAGTTTCCGGGCGCCCTTCGGCATACCCCGAAAGGTGCTCAGTTTTTTGGGGCTTTGATTCCGCCCTGGAGGACCTTTCATCTCCGTCTGGGCTTTTGGCCTGTCCGCTCTTTGCACCTAGCGGTGGAATTGCAGGGAGAAGCTAGCCTGGAAGGATGCAGGGCTTTTGTGGTTCAGGCTATGTCAACAGATAAGTTGCAAGCCTTGGCATGGAGTCTTTCTCGGCTCAAGCCTGGAAAAACATGGGCTTCCATTCCCCTGCCAAAAACAATGGTATGGGGCGAGACCCAGGTCTCCTTCGGAGTGACAGGCGAGGGGGCTCCTGAAGAATCACAGCCCCAGGTCATCGAATCCATTTCCCAATACGCCCTGTTCATCATTCAGGGGGAACCTGCGTCGCCTCTGGCGATCGCCGCCATGTTTTTCGACTCCTGGCACTTCCGCGGCTGAAGTCCTGCGCAGCCCCACGCCGCTGCCCCAGCGAGGCCGACCTTCCCGTCGGCCTCGCCTTTTCTGCATTCTCCGGCCAGATGCCCCTGCCTTGCTGGGCTTTTTTGCTTTGTGCTAAAATACGCAGCGAAAAAACAAACCAAAGCCAAAAAATGCCAGACGTTCCCAAAAGCGCTCCTTCTCCGGCCGAAAAGCCAGCCCCTCCCTCCCCCTCCTCTTCGGGAGCCGTTTCGCCGAATCCTCTTCCGCCAGTCGCTCCTGCGGTCCAGCCCAAGGCCGCCGTTCCCCCTTCGCCCGCGGTCCCCACTGTGCCTGCCTCAGCCCCGCCCAAGGCCATCGGCAAGGAAACCGCCTCTGTCGACGGAAAGAAGCGCTTCCTCTTCGGCTGCTTCGGCGGCTTCATGGGGCTGTTCGTTGTTTTTGTGGGCCTCATGGTGCTGGTGCTTTCCCAGTCGGGGCTGGACAATCCCGTGCTCCGCAGCCTGAACCTCGATGCCGCCGGCCTCAGGAGCTTCCTCCTGGGAGTCGTCGGAATCTCCTTTGGCATGGTTTCGCTGGTGCTCCTGGTCCTGATGGTGCTGGGCATCTTCCGCTTCGCCGGAGCCAAGAAGACCGACAAGGAAAAGCGGTCCAATGGCATCCGAATGGCCATTTTCAGCCTCATTCCGCTGGTCATTGTCCTTTCCTCCTGGCTGCTGCTTTTCAATTTCGTCAACCGCCTCACTTTCGAGGCCGATCGGGTGGTGGCCGAGATCCTTGTGGTCGAACCTTCGGACCTGTCTTCCCTCGTGGCCCCTGTGGAGGTCACTTTCAGCTCCCTCAACGTGGCCCGCGCCTTGGAGCAGGGCGGCCTATCGCTGCAGAAGATGGAATGGGACCTGGATGGCGACGGGCGCTATGAAACTCCGGTCACTCAGCCGCAGGTCGTTCAGCTCTACCGCCGCCGCGGAATCACTCAGGTGGGGCTCCGGGTCTACCTGGAGGGCGAAAGCGCCCCCAGGACTTTCACCCGAAACCTTTCCATTCAGGACGCCACTTTTTCGGCCTCCCCCGATAACGGCACCGCCCCCCTTTCGGTCAGTTTCGACGCCAGCGACCTGGTTCCCGCCAACGCCAAGATCCAAAGCTTCGACTGGGATTTCGACGGCGACGGCCGCTACGACCTGCAGGGCGACGAGCATCGCCAGGCCAGCTTCGTGTTCCGGCAGATCGGGGAGTACAATGTGCACCTGCGTTTTCTGAATGCGCAAGGCAACGTGGAAAACTACTACAAGGCCATCGAGGTGGTCCCCAGCCAAACCCCCCTTCTGGGGGCAGAGATCGACGCCAGCCCCGGCTTCAGCGGCACGCTGCCTTTTCAGGTCCGCTTCGACGCCGACCGCTCTTTCAGCCTCAAGGGCAAATTGGTCGACTACACCTGGGATTTCGGCGACGGCTCGCCCCTGCAGAAAGGCAAGAGCGTGTCCCATGTCTTTGAGAAGAATGGGGAGTATCAGGTGGAATTGACCGTGCGCGAGGATTCCAGCCAGACGGCCCAGAACACGGCTACAGTCACGGTAGGGGCGTCCGCTTCAGCCCCTCAGGCTAGCATCGTCACGGTTCCGGCTTCCGATCCGGAGTCCGGCCAATTGCTCGGCGACGCGCCTTTCAAGGTGGCTTTCGACGCCTCCGCATCCTTCGACCCGGAAAGGGATATTGTGCAGTACGGCTGGGATTTCGATGGAGACGGGAAGGACGACAAGTTCGGCCAGAAGGCCGAATTCACCTTTGACAAGCCCGGGGAATACGCCGTTCGCCTCCGCCTGGAGGATGCGCAAGGCCAATCCGGAGAGGCTGTCCTTCGGGTCCTTGCTCAGGAGCCAGGCCTGAAGGCTCTCATCAAGGCCGAGCCTCAGGAGGGGGTTGCCCCCCTGATGGTTTCCTTCGACGGCTCCTCTTCGACTGTTTTTGAGGGCAGCATTGTCAGCTACGAGTGGAGCTTCGGCGACGGCACGGCCTCGGCCATCACCGGCGCTTCGCTCACCCACCAGTACGCCAAGCCGGGCACTTACCCGGTTTCGCTCAAGGTCACCAGCAACC
>CAYUUW010000079.1:0-4569 GCA_964448005.1 uncultured Candidatus Peribacteria bacterium | reverse complement strand
GACGAAAAGCGGCCTGGTGATAGGGGGCTACGTGCTGGCGGGCATGCTGCGCGGCTTGCTGGTGGGCCTTCTGGTTTTCGCCGTCTCCGTGTTTTTCGTCCGCCCGCAGGTGGAGCACTTCGGCATCGTGCTGCTCTTCATCGTCCTCACCTCGGCTATTTTTTCCTTGGGCGGGCTGGTCAACGGCATCTATGCCCGCAAGTTCGACGACCTGAGCCTGTTCACGACCTTCATCCTCACGCCGCTCACCTATTTTGCGGAGTCTTCTATTCCATCCGAATGCTGCCTCCGCTGTGGCAGACCATTTCCAAATTCAATCCCATCCTCTACATGGTGGACGGCTTCCGCTACGGCTTCCACGGCTTCTCCGACATTCCTTTGGGCGTCAGCATCGGCGTGCTGCTGGGCTTCTTTTTGGCCCTGTTGGCCCTCACGGCCTACCTCTTCAAAAAAGGCATCGGGCTGAAGAATTAAGATTGGTGCCCTCGTGTCCAAAGCTTATGGATTGACAAGATTATTTTTTTAAATTCTAAATGGCCGAATTAATTAAAATAGAGACACTTAACTAGCTGTATTTATAAAAATAAAGCTATTTTTAAGCTTATTTACTTGAAAATAATGGCCGAATTAATTAAAATAGAGACACTTAACTAGCTGTATTTATAAAAATATGGATATTAAAAGACTATTATATCCACTTTTGATTCAGCAATTACAGGTTCAAAAAGTCTTGGTTTTATACGGCCCTCGACGTTCCGGAAAAACTTTTTTGATAAAATCTATTCAAAAGGAATTGGCCGGCCAAGAAAAAATTATGTCCCTGAATGGAGAGGATGATTTGGTGCAAAAAAACTTTGCTGTCCACAGTTTTGAGCCCCTATCTAATTATATTGGCAATACAAGCTTGCTTATCATAGACGAGGCTCAAAAAATTCCACGAGTTGGCCACTTGCTGAAATTTATTGTAGATAGCATGGAGAACCTGAAAGTGATGGTTACAGGTTCTGCCGCTTTTTCATTAGCTCAAAAGGTGGGTGAGCCTCTCACCGGGCGCCAAAAGGTATTTCGACTCTTTCCTATTGCTGCCCAAGAAATTATTGAAGACAAGGATCGGTTTCATTTTAAGGCAACTCTACCTCAGCGGCTCATTTTTGGCAGCTATCCGGAGCTTTTTTCTATTCCCTCCCAAACCGAGCAGGTAAGGTACTTAAAAGACCTTATAGAGACTTATCTTTTTAAAGACATCCTTGAAATTGAGCAGGTCAAGGATCCTAAAAAGCTGCGAGATTTGCTGACCTTATTGGCTTTTCAGATTGGCCACGAGGTGTCTTTGACGGAGCTTGGCAATCAGCTGGATTTGCACAAAGACACGGTTTCTCGTTATCTAGATCTGCTCGAAAAAGCTTTTGTCATTGTTAATATTCGTGGTTTCAGTCGCAATCTCCGCAAAGAAGTGACCAAAAGCTCACGATACTATTTTTACGACAACGGCATCCGCAATGCCCTCATCAACAACTTCAATCCTCTGTCCTTGCGCAACGATGCGGGCATGTTGTGGGAAAATTACCTGATCATGGAACGGCTCAAGCATCAAAGCTACTCCCGCCCGCTTTCCAACAATTACTTTTGGCGCACTTACGACCAAAAAGAGCTGGATTGG
Organism: uncultured Candidatus Peribacteria bacterium; assembly: GCA_964448005.1. Classification (GTDB taxonomy): domain Bacteria; phylum Patescibacteriota; class Gracilibacteria; order UM-FILTER-43-11; family UM-FILTER-43-11; genus CAYUUW01. The sequence goes on along the minus strand of CAYUUW010000079.1, from coordinate 2,909 downwards.
GTGGAGGAGCGAGAAGGAAAGCTATTCGGCTACGAGATCAAATGGGGGAAAAAGAGTCCAAAAGCTCCCAAGGGCTGGCTGGAAACGTATTCCAACGCGGAATATTTGTGCGTTAATCAGGAGAATTTTTTGGATTTTATTGCCCCTCAGGCATGACTCCAAGGCCTTTCTTCGGCTGCACTTCAATTGCCTCCTGAGCCGCCTTGGTTGAATGCAGCAGTATATAATGCAGCCATGAACCTTGCCAAAGTCATCCAATCCGGGCTGGACCGCCTGCCTGAAAAGGGGCGAATCGTGGTGGCCTGCTCCGGCGGGGTGGACAGCGTTGCCCTGCTGCACCTGCTCAAAAGCGCAGGCTGCGATCTGGTTGTTGCCCACTTCAACCATGGCTGGCGGGGGGCGGAAAGCGACCGGGACCAGGAGCTGGTCCAAAGGCTGGCGCAAGGCTGGGGGCTGCCCTTCGAGATCGCCAGAGGCAAAAGGGCCGCCCAGGGCAATGCCGAGGACCAGGCCAGGCGCGAGCGATACCTCTTTTTGGAGGCCGTTCGGCAAAAGCACGGGGCTCGCTGGATCGCCGTGGCCCAGCATCGCGACGATCAGGTGGAAACCATTCTGATGCACCAGCGGCGCGGCGCAGGCCTGCGGGGGCTGGCGGGTATGCCCTTTCGGCGCGGGCCAGTTTTTCGCCCCCTGCTCCAGGTTCCCAAGGCCGATCTCGTCCTTTACGCCAAGGCCCATGCGCTGGAATGGAGAGAAGACCGCAGCAACCAGGATCTTGGCCTGGCCCGCAATCGCCTGCGCCAGGTTGAAATTCCCGCTCTCAAGGCCCAGGATCCGGCCTTTGAGGAAAAGATTCTCCGGAAAAGCCAGGAAGCCCGATACGCCCTGGAGCGGCTGGAGGAAGAGGCCCAAGCGTGGCTCAGGAAGAAGCTCAAAGGCAATGCCTTTTGCCGCGAAGCTTTTGCTGCCCTTTCGTCGGACCTCCAGGGCGAAGCCTTGATTCAGCTCCTGGGCCCTGTCGATCTCTACCGCTCCACGCTGTCCCGCCTCCGAAACTGGATCCAACAAGGCCATTCGGGCACGCGCCTGACCGTCAAAGGCCGCACCTTTTGGCTGGAGCAGGAGTCGGTTTTTCTGGAGCCGGCCTGCAGGCAGCTCCTCCCCCTAAAAAAGATCCGCCTCACCCGAAAGGAAGCCCAGTGGGGCTCCTGGAGGATCAGCAACATGACCGGAGAAGTGCTTTTCGCCCGCCCTTGGCAGCCTGGCGACCGCTTTCGGCCCAGCGGCATGAGGGGCAGCAAGAAGGTGCAGGATTTCTTCACCGACGCCAAGATCCCCAAAAGGCTGAGGCCGGGCATTCCATTGATTGTTAACGAAAAAAATGATATAATATCTATTGGCCCCCTTCGCTTCAGCGCCTTGGGGGAATCCCTGAAACCCAAACTCCAGATCCATGAGCTTCCCTGCGCACCTTAAGCCTCTGCTTTCCTTCGGAGCGATCTTTCTCTTCAGCGCTTCCAGCGCCCAGGCCCTGAGCTTTAGCGAACGCGTGCGGGCGCTGGATTCCAATCACAGCGCCCGGCTCGTGGTGGTGGAGCGAAGCTCCGAACGCAATCCGGTGCTGATTCGCTACAAGGGGCCGTGCATTGGTTTCGACGCTGCGCAAACCGCCACCTTGGACATCGATCGCGAGCTGGACAGCGAGGGAGACACGCTGCGCTTCGGCGAAAACGAGGCTTGCCCGATTTCCCGAGCCGAATCCTTCAATGCCCGAATGAAAGTGGCCTCCGTGAACCTTTCCGGGAAAACAGGCATCCTGCAGGACGAAGGCAAGCGCCAGTACCGCATTTCGCTGAACAGCGAATGCTCGGCGCTGCGCGCCTACCTGGGCCAATCCATCTATGCCCGGCTCTACGGATCGGAGCTGAGGGAATACGACGAGCTTTTCCTGCCCCGGGTCGACCAGCGCTGCGTGGTGCAGTCGGCTCAGTGGGTCGCGCCGGAAAGCCTGGGGGACCAAGCTCCGGCCACTTCTTCCGCCGTGGATCAAAAGCGTCCGGCCCAAGTGGCCCGAGTGAGAGCTGTCCCCGGCAACGGCAGCGCCACGGTTCTGTGGAACGCCGCCAAGGACGAGGAAGGCATCGACCATTACATCCTCAGCTATTCCCCTTACCAGCTCAAGCCCGAGAAGGACGAGAACCTCAGCAGCATGCCCAACCGCATCGTGACCCGCAACCGAACGCTGAAGATCGAGGGGCTGAACAACGAATGGGAGTATTTCTTCTACGTGCTGGCGGTGGACAAGGCGGGCAACCAGAGCTCGAACTGGAGCGATCCGGCGATGGCCGTGCCCCGAAGCGCCATTTTCCGGGTCGGCAAAGCCCCCCTTCAGCTGCCTTTGCGCATCCGAAAAACCGAGCAGAACCAGGATTCCATTGCGCTCAGCTGGCGCGATCCCAACGGAAAGCGGCAGACCCTGACGCTTCTGGAAAAGGGCGCGAAAGAGGTGGAATGGGCCAGCACCGAAAGCTGGAAAGGGAACATCCGATTCGTTTCCAGTCCGGCGCGCAAAGGCAAGACCTATGTCTTCACGGTTCGTCAGACCGATATTCACGGATACACCGAAAGGGACTCGTTCACGTTCCGGTTTCCTTGAGGATTTTTTCAGGCCTCCAGCTTTGACCCCCTCTGACCTGCCTGTCGGCAGGCAGGCTCCCCCGAAGGGGGAGAACCTTTGAGCTGGAGGCCCTGAACCACCTCTCCGATCTTCATTCCTGGCTCCGATCCGCGGCGGCGGACAAGCGCGGAATCCATGCTTTGCATGTCGCTCTGAATGACGGTTGGGAGGCGTGAAGCTAAAAAGGCACCAGTTTTTCCAGCTGCCGTCTGGAAAAGATCGTGAGCTGCCC
>CAYUUW010000078.1:1960-4580 GCA_964448005.1 uncultured Candidatus Peribacteria bacterium | reverse complement strand
GGGGCGGTTTTGATGTTGGTCGGAGGGGCGGGGCGGAACGGCGGGCGGAAAATTTTCCGCCCCTACGCCGCCCGCCCCTACATCACGCTGACTGGCATTGTCCTGATTTCTGTTTTCCTTGGTTTGGCCCGGGCCACCCTTTCCGTCCACAGCCCCACGCCGATGGATGTGGACTCCTACCATGGGCAGGAGCTTGTTCTGGAAGGCATGGTGAGCGAGGTGGATGCCCGGCAGGATCAGGTGAAATACACGGTTGACGCCTCCGTAGTGATTCCTGTTGTGGATCCAATCGTGGATCCAGTTGTGGAATCGACGCAGATTCAGACTCAAGAAGGGGAGGGGGGTAGTGAGAAGGTGGGCCCCTCGACTTCGCTCGGGGCGACAGAAGAAGGGGGAGAAAAAATTAAGGTGGAGGGCAAGGTGCTGGTGAGCCTGGACCGCTACCCCCGCTATGCCTATGGCGATAGGCTTCGCCTGAAGGGCGAGCTGCGCGAGCCTGGGGTGATCGACGATTTCAACTACGGCAACTACTTGAGCCGCTACGAGATCTATTCCGTCATGTACCGTCCGAAAGCCGAGGTTTTGGAGGGCGGATTGGGGAATCCGCTTTGGGCGCTCATGGTGAAGGCGCAGGACGGCTTTCTGGCCCGCATCGCCCGGCTTTTCCCCGAGCCCTACGCCAGCTTCGAGGCCGGGCTCCTGGTGGGTGCACGCAAAGGCATCCCCGAGGCGCTGATGGAGAAGTTCAACATCACCGGGCTCACCCACATCATCGCCATCAGCGGCTACAACATCACGCTCATCATTGTGTTCGTGATGGGGCTGCTCAAAAAGCTCCCCAGGCGCATCCAGTTCGCCGTGGCGGTTTCGGCCATCGTGCTGTTCACGCTGTTCGTGGGGGCCAGCCCGGCGGTGGTGCGCGCCAGCATCATGGGCGTTTTGGGCCTGCTGGCGCTGCAGACGGGCCGCCAGAGCCACATCCACATCACGGTGCTTTTCGCGGCCTTCCTGATGGTGCTGTGGAACCCCAAGACGTTGTGGTGGGATGTGGGCTTCCAGCTTTCCTTTGCGGCGGTGCTGGGGCTCATTTATGTGGCGCCCTGGTTCGACCGTTGGGCCAAAAAGCTGCCCGAGGCGTTGGGAATCCGCGAGGCGATCCAGATGACTTTGTCCGCTCAGGTCACGGCGCTGCCGATCATTGTGTACCACTTTGGGCGGCTGTCGCTGATCGCTCCTATCGCCAACTTGCTGGTGGCCTTCGCGCTGCCGGCGGCGATGCTTTTCGGCTTCATGGCGGTGATCCTTTCGTTTGTTTCCACTTCCTTGGCCTTGCTCCCGGCCTACATGGCCTGGGGCGTGCTGGCCTACATCATCCAGGTCATCGAGCTGACGGCGGCGATTCCCTATGCCAGCGTGGATTGGCCGGGCATGACGCTGTGGGCGATGCTGGGCTACTATGCGGTTTTGATTGGCTTTCTGGTCTGGCGGAGTCGTTTCGGGCCAAAAGAAGCTGTTGTTGCGGAAAAGGCTTTGCCCGCAAAGGCTTGAGATTTTTCCTGTGCAATGTTTTCGTTTTTCGAGGCAATGCTTTTTAGCTTCGGGCAGTTTGTATTGCTTTATTTATAAAATATGTTATAATTATTATTGTTTCCACTAAAAAAATTTCTGAATTAACCCCTTTTCTATGCATGCTCAATCTTCCCCTCCTTCCGGTTCACATCTCGACCAAGCCCCTATGCACCCTGCCGCTGTGGCCAGGAGAGAGGCTATCGACAGATTGCTTGATGATGTTGAGGATGGACTTTCTGAATTGGATTTGCGAGGTGCGGTTCAGAGCTTGAGACAGGCGGAAGACGCATTTAACAAAGCCGTCGTGGAAGGGGTTTTGGGCATCGACGAATTCGAGGAACTGGAAGGCATTAGAGATCTGGCGCACAGCGCTGAGCAAATTGCCGAATCTCTGGATGAAGCGGAAGGTATTTTGGACAGTTTGGATGATCCCGATGAAGTTTTGGATGAAGAGGATCTTGAAGTGGTTGAGCTTGCTTTAGCGCAGGCCGAAGATCTTTTGGAATACGAGCTTTTGCCGGAGGAGGATGCGACTCAGCCTGAGCTCGCAGAGGACGTAAGAAATGCTTTGGAGTTAGAATTGGAAAATTTGAGGGGTCGCTTAGCCGCAATGCGTGCTGAATTCGAAGATGCGGAGGATGAGGGTGACTATGACGACGAGGATGACGAAGGTGATGGTTCTACCTCCAAGAGATGGATTCATTGATCGAATGGCTCTTTATTGAACATTTGAAAAAGCCCTTTGCGCTTAGGCGCAGGGGCTTTTTTTTGGCTTGAGTTTGCTTTGGTAAAGGAGGCGAAGGGGTCCCTCGATTTCACTGCACTTCGCTCGGGACGACGCTTGGGTTTTTTTGCGTGTGGTTCCTGCTGAAGGCTGGAGAAAGGAAAATAAAGGCTCCACGTCCTCCAAATGCCCATCGGAGTCCTCTGAGCGACAAATAGTTTGATAATCATAAGCACTCCTAAAGCTCCCCATAATCCCTCCGCTCCCAATAATCCCAATAATCCCAATAATCCCAATAATCCCAATAATCCCAATAATCCCAATAAT
>CAYUUW010000078.1:426-1860 GCA_964448005.1 uncultured Candidatus Peribacteria bacterium | reverse complement strand
CCCTACGCTCCCAATCATCTCCCATGAGCTACTGCATTCTCCTTAGAATAAAAAGTTGACAGCTGAAAAAAAAGGATTATGATGAAAGCCTTGCTCTCCACCCTTCCTCAACTCCTTTCCTCGTGGATAGAGCTTTCCTGACTATTTTCAGCCGCTTTCCCCTGTGGGCCCTTGGCCTGGGCTTCTTCGCTGCCGTCGCCTGGTCGCCAGCGGTTTTTGCCCAAGACGCCTCCCAGGACATCCAGATCGAGCTGGGCATGGAGATCGGCAATGAGGCGAAGGATTTTTTGGATGCCGGCGCGACGGTGGAGAAGGGGCGTTTTTTGACCTACCGCCTGCAGCTGCGCAACGCAGGGCTCAAGACCCGCAATGACCTGGTCGTCCACATGGAGCCGCCCGACTACATGGCTTATGTGCCCGGCAGCACCATCGTTCAGCTTTCGGAGGCGGCCCTGCCCCAGCCGGCGGCTGATCCGGACGCCTACACCGGCCCCCTCGAGATCGGCTACCGCATCCCCATCCTGCATCCCCAGGCTATGGCCACCTTCACCCTCCAATATCAGGTGCAGGTGCCGCCGGAAGTCGTCGACGATCCTCTGCATTCCTTGGCTTGGGCCCATGCCTGGGGCCAGTACAGCGCCGTCCCCAAGGTCAGCGAGCCTGTGCCTGTCATCATTTCCGGCGAAGCCAAGCCTTCGGTCCAGGTCGAAATCCTCCCTTCGCCGGAAGAGGGGCAGCCGGTGAATGCCGGCTTTGTCATCGACTACCGCTACCGCCTCCACAACGTGGGCGGATTGCCTTCCTCCGGCGTCAAGCTCTCCTCCTTTTTGCCGGAGCACACCGTTTGCCTGGAGGGCTGCGGGCTTCATGAGGCGGGGGATTTTGAGCCAAACCAAATCAAGGAGGCCCAGATGTCCGTCCAGATCCAGGCGGATCTTCCTGGGGTCAGCGAGATTCGCCATATCGGCTACGACCTTTCCGGGTCGGGCTTCGATGCGGTGCAGCATCGGCAGGACCTGCTCCATCCCATAGGCTCCTACCAGGGGCAGGAAGGGGATTTCACGCTCAGCATCGACCAGTCTCCGGACCTGGTGCTGAACGCCCCCGACCAGCTCACGGTGCGGGCAGACGGGGCGAACCTGAGCGAAACTGAGTTTCTGCTTAGCTACAAAGGCCGCCACCGCCCCTACACCTATCCGGCCATCAGCCCCGGCAAAAACGTGGTGCAGTACGATTGCATCAACTACCCCCATCCCCACCCGCCCAACGCCCAGTTCTTTGCCTACAACAGCGGCGGAGGCTATTGCGAGGACATCGGTGATTGCCCCATCTCCAGCAGTCCCCTCGTTTTTTCCGTCTCCACCCAGCTTCCCGCTGATTCCCCCAAGCTGATCTTCGCGAGCGGCCAGACCTCCCAGCAGAAGAACTATTCCT
>CAYUUW010000078.1:0-416 GCA_964448005.1 uncultured Candidatus Peribacteria bacterium | reverse complement strand
ATCCGCCCGATCCCCAGGCGCTTAACAGCTACGCCTACGCGGGCGGAAGCTTCTCCTTGCCGGAAGGCTTTGCCGTAGGCCATGCGGTGCACGATGGCGTGGCAGGCCAGGTCCTGGCCCAGGCCAGCGCCTCCTTCAGCGAGGACCTGTGGCAGTACAAGCGGATCCCCGGCCAACAGGAGCCGATCGGAGACTGCTCCTGCGGCGAGGATTGCAGCTACGCCGTCTACCGCGACGTGTACCGCTGGGAAAAGATCAGCCAGCAGCCAGTGACCCTGAAAGACGAGGACCAGACGGACGTTTCCGTCTACAGCTCCACGGCCTGGCTCAAGACCCAGGCGGGGCATGTGGGAACCAACGGCAGCTTCACCCATGGCGCCCAGACCCTGGCCAATTTCGTTCCGCTGGGCGCGGAC
>CAYUUW010000077.1:468-4796 GCA_964448005.1 uncultured Candidatus Peribacteria bacterium | reverse complement strand
ATCAGCATGGCCCTTACGCCTTGGGCTACACACGTGCTACAATGGCCGGTACAATGGGTAGCCAACCCGCAAGGGGGAGCAAATCCCATCAAAGCCGGTCTCAGTTCGGATTGGGGGCTGCAACTCGACCCCATGAAGTTGGAATCGCTAGTAACCGCAAATCAGACATGTTGCGGTGAATATGTTCCTGGGTCTTGTACTCACCGCCCGTCACATCATGAAAGGTGGGGGTGCCCGAAGTCGCGTTATCCCTTCGGGGAGCGTGCCTAAGGTAAAACCACTGATTGGGATGAAGTCGTAACAAGGTATCCGTAGGAGAACCTGCGGATGGATCACCTCCTTTTATGGAGAAAAACAGCGTTCCGATCGCTAACGGTCGGTTTCGCTCACGGTCGTTCTTCGGAAAAGCATTATCTTTACTGCATTTAGGCCAGTACGCAAAAAAAAGCCTCAGGAGCTAGCCTTCTGGGCTTTTTTGTTTCCGGTCGGTAGGGTCTTCTACCCCTTCCTCCCTTTTGTTTTTTTCAGCAAGCCCTCCACTTGCCCCTCTCTCTCTTCCAGTTCCTTGATCTCCCGGTTCTGCTTGCGGTTGATGGCCGCCTCTTCGCGCAGCTTGCGCTCTTGCCGATTCAGCTCTTTCTCCTGCTCTCGCAGGGCTTGGCGGGCTTCCATAATCCTAAGCTTCTGCTCGCGGACTTTCCTTTCGGTGTCCTCCAGCTCGCCTTCCACGGCCAGGCTCTCTTCCTTCTGCCTATGCTCCAGCTTCCGCAGCTTGCGGTAGACGCTATTGCTCTGGTAGCGCGCCACCATCGAAAAGGCGTAGAGCACCAGGGGGACAATGCTCATGGAGTAGGCAATGGTGATGATCTTGCTCAAGGCGTGCGTGGGTGTGAAATCTCCGTAGCCCACGGTTGTGGCTGTCATGCTGACGAAGTAGAAGGAATCCAGCAGCGTCCACTCCTCCAGAAAGCTGAAGACGACTGCTCCCAGCAGGAGCATGCTCAGCACGGTGGCGCCCAGAGTCAAAATTTTGAGATTCAGCTCTCGCTCTTTCATTTTTGTTTGTTTTATTGAGGCCAATCCATTCTAGCGCAGAAATGCCGCTTTTCAATGGGTCGTCTTTCGGCTGCCAAAAGGGGATAGTGAAAAGGCTCCGACGCAATGTCGGAGCCTCGATGGTGGCCTATTCGGCTCGGAGGCCCTGCCGCCGCTCGGCGTCGGCCTTCAGGGCGCAGCGCAGGCTGGTCAGCTCCGGGGTTGCATCCTTGCAGGAACTGCCGTCGATGCCAAGGGCCCATTGCTGGAGCAGCTGAGCCTTTCGATCGGGCTCCTCGTTGCCCCATATGACCCGGAAGAAAGGCTGATTTTCCCCTGCCTGGAGAGGCTGTTGATCCAGTTCCAGATGGGCCAAAGTGCTTTTCTCTGCCGCAGTGAGGCAATGCGAATGCTTCCAATTTTGACCCAGCTCGACCGCTTGAAAGCTCTGTCCATCTTCCATGAAGCAGCTGAGCACCTGATTGTAGGCGAGATCATTTTTCTGGCAGGCAGGCTCCTTGGGCATTTGGGCGCAAAGGCACCGGGCTTGCTCTTTATTGAGCCATTCCCATCGGATGCCGTTCAGGCACACTACTATGCCAGAGACCAGAATGACGAGGATTGGGCTCGACCAAATGATTTTCCATCGGGTCGGGTCAGGGGATTTTAGGATCAAGCAGATTAATAGAACGCTTAGAGCGAGCACAAGTAGGAGCAGGATCATGAGCATGAAAAACTCCTTTTCCGGCGGATTTCCTCCGCCTTTCGAACCGAACAGGGGTGGGGGCTGCTTTGGAGGGGCGGTATGGCCCTCCAGGGCAGAGAAAGCCCCTGTCCACCGATGCTTTCAAGGATCTGGAGCTGAATTCTAGGTCACTTCCTTTGGCCTGTCAATTTCGGCAGAGGCATTCAGCGCTCTTTGCAGCATCTCCTCATTCACTCTGATCAGCCGCAGCATCTCTTCCTCGCTTCCCACGGCGTCGAAAAGTCGTGTCTCGGCGACCCAGGGTCCTTCCTGATTCCATTCGGGCCGCTTGATTTTCATAGTGACGGCATGCTCGTTCTTAGGCCTTGCCTCGCTAGAATCGTTCACGTCGGAATGGGCCCGCATCCAGCGCAGCATGGCCTCGACATTCGCAAAGAAGGGCGGAATCACGATGTGCCTGGGGTCGTGGAAGCCATGTCGGGCGAACTGCTCCGCCTTCACTTTCGTTAGCAGGCCGATGGCCCGTTCCAACCGGGTCTTTCCTGCAAAATCCCTCACCCCCCTGTTCTCGCGCATGAGCTCATCCGCGTTGGCGCTGAAGGCGTTGTGGATGCGCCGGGCCATTTCCATTCTCTGCTCCCAGGTCTCGTAGTCCGCGAAGGGCCGGGAGTCGTTGATCTGGAAGGAGGCGGTCGCGGTCGAAATCAGCATTTCCTTGCCACCCTCCAATCCTCCCCATGCGTCGATCAGCTGGTGGGCCCTGGAAGCGGGGTCGCTGGTGGCCGGCACGAACCGGAAGGGGTGGCTCAGCACGGGGACGAAGCTCAGCCGGGCCCCGTGGTCAGCCAGAATATCGTTCACGGCCTCCCGGATCTCCATCGCTTCCCGAACGGCCTCCGCCCCGGTTCTGCGCACCCGTGTGGCGATCTCCAGCATCACCGAGGCCTGCTCGAGCGACACCCGTTCGGCCAAGCTTGGCCTCCTGTCCTGGATCGCAAGCATCGCGACCTCCGAGGCCGGCTTTCCGTCGATGAATTCCATCCCTCTGTTCTGATCGTCCACGATGAAGCCTTCGGTTTCCAGTCCGATTCCTGTAGTGCTTTCCATTGCTCGGGGCATAGTGGCTTGGGTTAGGGGGAGGGATTGTCCATTTTTCATATGGCCCGCTTCAGCACCCTGTCGTTGGCGGCCAGCAGCCGCAGCATCTCCGCTTCGCCTTCCACGGCGTCGAAAATCCGTGTCTCGACGATGCGAGGGCCCTCATTCCACCGACTCCACTTCATCTTCACAGTGACGGCATGCGCGTCTTTGGGGCTGGACTCCTTTCCTTCGCTAACGTCCGAATGGGCCCGCATCCAGCGCAGCATGGCCTCGACGCTCGCAAAGAGGGGCGGCACCACAATGTGCATGGGGTCATCGAAGCCGTGTCGGGCGAACTGCTCCGCTTTCACTCCTGTCAGGAGCTTGATCAATCTTTCCATTCTGGTCTTTCCCGCAAAATCCCTCATTTCGGCGTTCTCGAGCATGAGCTCGTCCGCGCTGGCGCTGAAGGCGTTGTGGATCCGTCGGGCCGTCTCCATCCTCTGCTCCCAGGTCTCGCAGCCCGCGAAGGGCCGGGAGTCGTTGACCTGAAAGGAGGCAATGGCTGTGGAGGCCAGCATCTCCGCTCCATCCGGCCGATTTCCCCACGTCGCGATCAGCTGGTGGGCCCGGGAATTGGGGTCGCTGGTGGCCGGCACGAACCGGAAGGGCTGGCCAAGCACAGGAACGAAGCTCAGCCGGGCCCCGTAGGGAGCCAGGATGGAATCGACGACCCCTCGGACCTCCAGCACTTCGCCTATGGCATTGCGCTCTGTGGCGTGAACCTGGGTGGCGATCTCCAGCATCACAGAGGCCTGCTCCACGGAGACCTGGCCCGCTATCCGCTCAAAATCTCTCCTCATGGCTTGGATCACAAATTCTGAGGCTGGCTTTCCGTCGATGAACTCCACTCCTTTGTTCTGATCGTCCACAATGAAGCCTTCGGCCTCCACTCCGATTCCCACGCAGCTTTCAACTTCTCTGGCCATGATGATTGATGGTTAGTAGATATTTTTTCCGGAAAACAAAAGCGCCCCCGATCGGATGGACCAGGGGCGCAGGTGGATTTTTCAGGTCAAATCAGACGCCCCTTTCCTGGAAGGAAGTAAAATAGAAGAAGGTGGCGCTGCTTTCGGTTCGAAGTTTTTTCATGTCCGTTTCTAAACTGGGCAGAATTTTACTAGTTCGCTTTGAATTTGTCAATGGCATTTTCTAATCCCTCCGCCCTTGAGGACCTCTCAGCTTCTCCATTTCGCTTTTTGAGGCAACTCCCGTATCCTGTGCCTTGAGACTTCAAGCCTTTCCTATGGATCTTAATTCGCTTTCGCAATACATCAAGGGCCAGGGCTGGACCGACTTCGGCGTCCTGGGGATCGGATCGATTCAGGCTGCGCTGGGGAAGCACGAAGGGGTGTTTGAGCGCTGGCTGGCCCAGGGCTATGCGGCCGACATGGATTATTTGGCCCGCATGCAGGCCGACCGCTTCCATCCCCAGAACAAGCTGCCC
>CAYUUW010000077.1:0-458 GCA_964448005.1 uncultured Candidatus Peribacteria bacterium | reverse complement strand
AGTGCAAGCGTCGCATTAAGCTGTTGAAGCGTGCAGCATCAAATCGGCGATCGTGCTGATGGCGTGGTACGGTTCGGATGGAGATTCCAGTGGTGAGCCCGCTTTGCGTGATGCCAATGGCGAAATCACAACTGGTCTCACAACAGGAATCACCACCGGTAAAGTGGCAAAATATGCCCAGGGTCGCGATTACCACAGGGTTCTCAAAAAAAGGCTGATTGACCTTTCCGCCCACCTGAAAAGCCAGATTCTTGGCCTGGAGACCTACGCCTCTGTGGACAGCGGACCCACCGTCGATCGGGTGCTGGCCCAGGCGGCCGGATTGGGCTTTTTCGGCAAGAACGCCAATCTCATCGATCCGCGCCGAGGGAGCTATTTCTTCATTGCCAGCCTCATGCTCACGGCCGAGCTGTCGGAAACTCCAAAAAAGCCCATGCCCAACTGCGGTAGCTGCACAC
>CAYUUW010000076.1:719-4864 GCA_964448005.1 uncultured Candidatus Peribacteria bacterium | reverse complement strand
CCCTGTCCAGAAGCCCCCTCCATTCCCCGTACTTCCCACGAAAGCGCTGCCTGTCCTCGTCTCCGATGATCTCGTCCAGGATCATCCTAATTTCATCGGCCTCCCGCTGGGTGGCCATCCTCCTTTCCCATTCCAGGTCCTCAGCTGTTTTTTCCGGCTCAGGTTCATTCTTGTAGTAGGACCAATTGATAGTCTCATCGTCGAAATCACCCCTTGCTTTCTGGAACTGGGAGCAGTCCTCCTTCGCCATCGCTACCACCTCTGGAATGGTGCCATTCTCTACGTCCGCACTGCCGATGAAAAGAAGTTCAATTTCCTTTGAAAAAAGATTTTTGTTTTTGATGCTGTAAAACATCAGCTCCAAATCTCTTTCCGGCATTTTATCAATAAAAACATACAAGGGATTTGTCAGATCAAATAATTCACATTTAACAGTTGTGTAAAATTCATATTTATCGGGAAACTTAAATGCCCACATGTCCGTTGCTATGGCTTTCGGTATCCTTGCAAATAAGTAAAAACAAAGATATCCGGAGGCGGCGAGGACGAATAGTGACAAGGATATCAACTTTGAATACTTTTTCATGAGCAAAAATTAAGTTATTGGGAATTAGCCTATTGGATAAGTATAGGTAACTTTTTAAGTTGGTTATTAGTCAGCGTTCCATCATCATTTTTTGCACTTTTTAACCATCCATTAACCTCCTCCAGAAAAACTCCTGCCAGGAAAACCTCCCTGACCTCATGGAACTTCTCTTTCCCGAAAGGCGTAGCATAAAGGAGCGAGAGCTTGACCCCCTTCTCGCCGTCTTTCAGGGTCTCTTCCGCCTGGATATCGTCCAAGTGGAGATTGCTTGCGCCTGGGCTTACCAGCAGCTGGTCCTTGTTGTTGTTTCGCATGAAGTCTTTTATCGCCAAATGGAAGTATCCCGTTCCTTCCAGAATTTTGTCATCCCCTTCTCCCGTGTAAACAATACATTCTTTTTCCTCTTTCTTGAGACACTCGATCTGATTATTCTGAGTGTTCCCATACAGCGTGATCCTCTCAGGAGACGAAAAGGTCCGAACTTTAAGATACTTGATCCGCTCTGGCTGTTCCTTTTCGGTGTAGATGATGCCGTGGTACTGCTTGGAAACAAGGCCCCAAAGGCTCTCCTCCGTCACTTGCGGAAAAAGAGGTCCACTGTTCTTTCGCGACGCCAGATCGCCAGGGGAGAGAAGATTCTTGTAGAAAGGATATTTTAGAAGGGCGGCATAGGACTTGGGAACGTTCAGATGGTAGGTGACAAAATGCTGTTTCAGCTTATCCAAGCCGTATTCGCAAACGTAGGGCAGGCGGGCGACAGCATTGACGGGCTTGCAGGCGTACTCCTTCAGCTCCTCCACCGCCACCTCCTTCAGCTGCCCGTTAGCAATCCGGTACATCTTCACGCCTGGAATGGTTTTTCCGCTTGCCTTGGTCGCCTTGTCCAGGGCATAAGTGATGCCTTTATCGATGACATACTCCTTCGAATCCGCCAGCGTCTCATCGATCACAAAATCGACATATTCATACAATTCCGTGAACAGAGTGAAGTCGGGAGTGCCGCTGTAGTCCACCAGATAGCCCTCGCGGCAGGTCCTCATCAGCGCTTCGCTGCCGGACCAGCTGGCATCCGCCACCAGGCAGGTGGCATTGCCGCCGAATCCGCCAAAGTCCTTTCCCTTGAAATCCACTTCGTAGGGCACCGGGTAATACGCCGGATCCAGCCCGATCACATTCGCTCCGCCCAGCTTGAGGGAAAGCTCCTGAGCCAGGAGCGAGCCCAGTGAATTGCCCACCACGAAGGTCTTCTCTTGGTTCACGCCCCATTTCTTCAGGGCCTCCGAGGCGATATCCGTGATCGAACTGAGCCATTGGGTCGCCTGGCCGGGAGTGGGCTGGTTGGCAATCGGGGTCCAATCGATGCGCAGAATCTGGGCATTCGGATCCGCCGCCAGAATGGATTGCACCATCCCCTTGGTCCATGAGCCCGCATCCTCGTTCTTTCCGGGGCTCCAGCCATGGGCAACAACATAGGTGTTTCTTTTTGGGTCGGATTCATAGGAGCTGAAGCTGCTTTCCTTGATGATTTTGAATGGCCTTTGGATCTCGGTGGCCTTGTACTGACCGCGGCGCATGCCCTCGTCTTCCGACCAGTAGCTCGAGGGGGCGTACTGAGCCCCCATGCCTTTGGCCTGATAGGTCCTGTCGATGGGGTCGGCCTTCTTTTTCTTGTTGTACCACCCCGTCACCACAGCATGCTCCGTGGCCCCCTCCTTCTTCCCGGCCAGGCCCCAGTCCCGCACCTGGGCCAGGGCACTAGAAGGTTTCAGGAGCTCCTTGTCCAGCCTGGGCCATTTCTCGTCGTACAAGGCTTTGGCCGCCGCGTACCACTGATTCACCCACCGGTGCTCCGCCGTTCCCTCTTTCTTTTCCTCGGGCTTGCCCTTGCCCAGCCCATACGGCAAGGAGCCTTCCATATCGCCCGTTTCGGCCAGGTAGCTGTTCAGATTGGCGTTGATCTTATTGTACCTCTCCAATTTCAGGCCGGCCCAGAATTCAACGGCTTCCCTTGATCCCTTTACATCTCTGAATTGAGTCAGTCCCCAATTTCGAGTCTGGGTGATCGTATAGCCCTCGTTCAGACGGCTCTCAAGCCGCCCCATGATCCCTAGCCCGGTAGTGATTTTCAGAGTCCCGGAAAAGGCATCGCCAAAATCGATGCCAAGCAAGGGCATTCCTTCCGAGGCGGCGACCAGGTTCCCGCTACATAAACCCAGGCTGCACTTTACCTTATAGGGCTGAGAATATCCCTCTACCGCCACCCAGGCGTAATCCCCTTGCGGCCCGTGCTCTTCATCGATCACCCGGAGGGCTTTGCCAGAGGGAATGGAAAGCTTCTGTCCTGCAGGATCCGTTCCGGTGAGTTTTTCACTGACATAAACCGGCCGACCCTGCGCCTCCTGCCAGAGCTTATTGGCGACATCCCGTTCATCCAGCGGAGTTTTGGCGAACCAGTCCTCCAGATCCTTTAGCTGGGAAAGGTAGGGATCCTGGGCTTTGTCATTTCCATCTTCCTCCCCCTGTCCATCAGGTTTTTCCAGTTGCTTTTGCATCCCCTCCTCCACAATCTCCTGTATCTCCTTCTCTATTTCGGTCAGCTCTTCCTCGAAAGGTGCTTCGGCCACCTCTCCTTCCTCCGCCTCATCCAATAGGCCCTTCTTAACCTCGGCGGCCTCCTCGGCCAGCTCCTCCAGGGTCTTTTTCGTCCATTCCTCCTGCGCGGGAGGTTCAGTCGATTGTGGGACGAAGGACAGGTCGTAGAGAGGTGCGTAGGTCGTCGTCATGCCCAGCCAGCGCACGGCCTCCTTTCGTGTCACGTTCTGCTGCAAAAAATCCGCCCGCTGCTCAGGGGTGATCCTGCCGGCCTGCACGAAAAGCTCGCAGCTCTCGCCGAAGAGCCGGAGCCGGTCCGCCAGCGTGGCGTAGGCCAAAAGCCTATGGTCGCCGGCGTTGTTCTGCAGAATGCGCTCCTCGGCGCCGATCAGGCAGAGCGGCCGGGCGAAGCCCTTCTGCCTGGCCAGGGCCGCCAGCCGCAGGAAGCGCAGGTCCTGCTCCGGACTAACGTGGCCGTTGTCGGCGATCACGATCTTGAGCGCATGGATGCGCGCCGCGGGCCGCTCCGGACGGAACCGGCGCTCCAATCCTTCAAGGTAGCCCTGCAGGTAGCCCCGGTCGACGGCGAAGTAGACGAATTCGGTGAACCAGGGCTGGCAATGGGCCGCGCCAGGGTTCTCGAAGCAGTCCCCCGCCCGCAGGGCCACGTCGGGGAAAGGCTCCCCGCCGATTTTTTCGCACACGCCGTTCCGGCAGGTGCGGTAGGGCTCCAGCGCCTTGCTGACGGCATTGCCCAAGGCCAGCTCGCCCAGCGCATGCCATTTCTCCTGGATGCCCCTCTCCTCGGCCAGGCGCACCGCGGCGCCCAGCTTGGCCATCTCGCTGCGCAGGATCTCGTTGTGCGGCCCGAAGAAGCCGGTCGGCCTCCCGTTCCGGTGGTAGCCGCCCGCGAAGCCCTGCCGGGCGAAGTGCTCGATCCAGGGATCGTAGAGGGGGCTGCCGGTCA
>CAYUUW010000076.1:0-709 GCA_964448005.1 uncultured Candidatus Peribacteria bacterium | reverse complement strand
TTCGCGAAAGAGAGGCTGGCCAAAAGAAGGATCAGGAAGACAGCAGTGGAGCCTATTTTGCGTGGAATGTTCCTCATGCGCCAGGGTGAAGGAAGGTTGGAGGGCTTGTCCGCCGAAGCATCGGCGAAGGAGGGCGCAAGGACAGGACGTCATGCTAGCTTCTCTTCTCTAGATAGTCAAGAATATTTTTTGCGGAGGGGAAAGGCGGCCCGAAAATCCCTGGCCGATGGCCCGGAAAAACGACAGGCGGAATTCCTCCCCCCTGTCATTCCGGCGAAAGCCGGAATCCAGTGAGGGGGCCTCTGAGGAGCATTCCTATTTTCAATAGATTGGGCTCCCGGGCTCCGTTTTAGGGCGGAACCCGGGGGCATGTTGATCACTTTGCAACGAAGGAGGAAGGACCCTTTCTAGGCTTCTTTGTCGCCCAGAGTGCCTTGACGCTCGGCTTCGAAGCGGGCGAAGGCTTCATCCCAAGCTGCCAGGGTGCTTTCGTGGTCAAGCGCAGCTTCCGCTTCGGCCATGGCTTGAGCCATGATTCGGGCCTCTTGGCCGAGCGAATGAAGCGCCTCCCAATCCTGGTGAGGCGATTCTTTTTGGGGTGAGGCTCCTTGGCTCGCCTCCAGCCTGAGCGGCGGTTCTTCGAACGCCCCGATCTCGACGACGCGATTGACCTTGCACAGGCTCAAGAGGAGACCGGGGAAGCTCATGC
>CAYUUW010000075.1:0-5058 GCA_964448005.1 uncultured Candidatus Peribacteria bacterium | reverse complement strand
GGACTAAGGTTTAAATTCTGCCTTAGTGTCCTAATTCGTTTCTGAACTCAGGATAAAAAATTCATTTTCTTCAGTAAGGGGCTGTCAAGCCAGCCTTCTTTTGCCTCAGCCTCCCTCGTGCTAGCATAGGGGCCGTACCCTTAAGCCCCTTGTTTTATGAAAAGCAAGTTCCAGGCGCTTTCGCAAAGCTTCACGGCGCGGCTCGTCGGCATTGGCGTGCTGGCCCTGCTCTTCCTGATTCCGCTGCAGATGATCCGTTCGGTGATCGAGGAGCGCGAGGACCGCTACCGCGGAGCGGTGGAGGAAGTTTCCGGAAAATGGGGCGCTTTCCAGGGGGTGGTGGGCCCAGTCCTGGCCGTTCCCTACGCTCCCGGCAGCCAAACCTCCGTCGTCTACCTTTTCCCCGAGAACCTTGCTGTGGACGCCAAGCTGGAGACCCAGGTTCGCTCCCGAGGGATCTTCGAGGTTCCGCTTTACGATGCCAATCTGCTTTTCAAAGCTGATTTTTCCTCTTTGAATGGCTTGGATTTTCCGGTGGATCCCAAGAGCCTGCGCTGGAACGAAGCTTGGCTTCTGATGGGAATCGCCGATTCCCAGGGCTTGGGAGGCGAGCTGCAGGCCAAGGTTGGGGATCAGGCCTACTCTTTCCGCCCCGCCCCTCAGTTGCACAATGCGGATGAATTCATTCGTTTCAAATATGACGGCAAGGGCTACAGTGAGGCGAGCAAGTATCGGAATTTCTCCTATTTCAGCGCCAAGCTGAACGGATGGGATCCTGCCCAAGCCCGTTCCCTGGAGGTTCCGGTCCAGCTGAAGGGCAGCGAAGGCCTGCGCATCGCTTCCGCCGGCAAAAGCACCCAGGTCGCCATGAGCTCTCCGTGGATCTCCCCGGGCTTCGAGGGCAGCATTCTGCCGGAATCCCACCAGATCACGGTCGAGGGCTTCACAGCCAACTGGTCCGTTTCCCCTTATTCCAAAAGCTTCGGCCCGGATCTTTTTTCCGGTAGGTTGGCCGAACTGACCGGTTCCCTTCTTGACTCGAGTTTTGGAGTCGATCTGGTGCTGCCTGTGGACGTGTACCAGCAGGTCACCCGATCGGTGAAGTACGGCGCCCTTTTCGTCCTCTTCAGCTTCTTGGCTTTCTTCCTGTTCGAAGTGATCCAGAGCCTTCGCGTTCATCCTTTCCAGTACCTGCTGGTGGGCGCTGGATTGAGCCTGTTCTATCTTCTCCTCCTCTCCTTCTCCGAGCGGATTTCCTTCGGCTGGTCTTACCTGGTGGCCAGCGCAGCCACCATTGGCCTGGTTTCCGCTTACGCCGCCAGCACGCTCAAGAGCGCCCGCCGAGGAGGGCTCATGGCCAGCCTGCTGACTGTTCTGTACGCTTCCCTTTACCTTCTGCTCCGGGCCACGGACTACGCCCTGCTCATCGGCTCGGTCAGCCTGTTCATCGCTCTGGCGGTGATCATGTATGTCACCCGGAACATCGACTGGTATCGCACGGATGCGGAGAAGGGCAGCTGATAGCTCGAAAATCTATTTTCCGAATGAATCAACGTGCTTGTCCGGAGCATCGGGGAACTGGGCTAACGCCCAATGATGAGGAGTGCCATACTCACCAAAGTGATTTGCAGCAGCGCCTGCATAACTTTCACTGCGGATTGTTGGGCTGTCCCCATGCGTTGGCCGGAAGTCAGCGACATGAAGGCTTGCCCACCTTGCCTCCGAGGAATCGAGTCGAGAGGCTCTTGAATGTCCTCGGCTGAATCCCGGATTCTGCCTATTTTCCTTTCCCTGAGTCCTTCGGCTGCTGAAAATATGGCTTTTCGACCTTTTTTGTGCTAGAATAATGGGATTTGGACCTTAGCCTTCGCTCAAGAAAAAAGCATAAAAAATGTCAGAGACGGGATTTGAAACAACACCTTCAGCTCCGCAAAGCCCCGAAGAAAAGCTCAATTTGCTGCGCCGCAGCGTCGAGGCTTTCCAAAAGCTTTTCTCCAATCCCTTGGAGGCTCTCAAGGCTTTCCAGGAACTGGCCCCGGAATTTTCCTTGTTGCTCAAGGATTTTCTAAAAGGAGTAGAGGACCTTTTCCCCTCCGCACCTTCAGATTCCGAACCTGCCAAGGGCAATTTATCAACCCCGGCTTCTGCTGTTCCAGTTTCAGCCTCTGCCCCAACTCCTGCGCCGGAGGCTCGGGAATCCAATGAAAAGGAGAAGTACTCCAAGTTGCTTATCGTCGGTTCTTCCACGGCCAACCTGATGGCTCGGGAGACCGGAGCCTTGGATCTGGCTGAAGATGGCTATAGCAGCTCTAAAATTTTAGACCTCATGGAAAGGGGGTCAGAAGCCTTCAGGGGCAAAGAGAGCATTTTTTTGCAGTTTGCCCTAAACAATATCGCCAGCAAAGACTTCAGGCCGGAGGCTATCATTGGGGATCTTCGCAATTTTAAGGAGCCCGAGAAGGGTGAGAAGGATGAGCGCAGTCTTTTGGTCCAAGCCATTGCTCTGTCCGCCAAAAATGGGGCTCAGGAGGTGCTTTTGCCTACAGGAGTGCCTTTTGATAGCCGTTTGGCTACCGTGGATGGTGGAGAGATGCGCAGGGCCAACGGCCTAGAATGGCGCAACGCCCTCATGGGGGCTGATTTTTCGCAATTGGCTGAGCATTACAATATTCGCATTCGGGTCGTGGATTACTATGCTGAATATGCCTATAGCGAAGAGGAAATCACTCCAGACTTGAAGGCAGAGGGTTATAGGGCGGGAGATTTGAAAAAGCAGCATGAAAGGGATTACGAAAAAGGGAGGGACGAGAAAGAGGGGGGCAAGCAAAAAAAGAAAAAATTGACGTTTAACGAGCTAATTCATCCTTCCGCAAAGCTGGCCAAGCAAGCCTTGGACTATGCCCTTGGCTGATATCAATTCAGGAATAAGGAGTAAGCACTTAATCCTTACTCCTTATTCCTTGCCAGGTAGCCCGTTTCATTCAATTCTGAAGGCAGAATTAGTACATTATCTTTCCGGCAGCACCAAGGGCAAAGTCATTCCTTCGATTTCCACCACCTTCACTCCTGCAATCAGCGCATCCCGGTTGGCCCGAATCGCTCTGAGGTGGGTTTCCAGCCGAGGCTGGTAGTAGGCGTATTGGCTGCTCAGGTGCTGGTAGGTCCCCAGCTTGGCTTGGATCTCTGCGCTGGTGCCCTGCACAGCAATAAACTCATCCAGCTGCTTTTGGGCTTCTTTTCCGTTGAAGCGCTGGACCTGCTGAAAGAAAGCCTCCTCGGCGCTGTCGATCACAGTCTCTTTGGCGGCGGCGTTCCCCTGCAGGAAGAGGATGGCGGCCTGCAGCTCGCCCTGGCGTTCCGCGCTGCGCCTTTCCAGCTCCTCAATGAGGTTGAGGTAGTTTTCCAGCGCATCCGCCCGATTCGCCGATTGGTTCAGGAAATGGAAAAGGTCTACCGAAAGGGCGTTGTCCATCTGGCCCAGCAGGCGAGTGTCTTTTTCCAAGGCTTTTTCGATGCCCAGCGCTCCCTCGCCCAGGATGAAGGTGGCCAGGATGCTTTTCTGCAGGGCTTGGGCGCGGCCCTGGAGCATGGCAGTTTGGGCTTGGCCGCTGGCCAGGGATTGGGTGGTTTCCGCGGAGGCCTCCAGTCCTCGGCCCGGATAGGCTGGCTTGGGCGCGGCAGGTTTCAGGCCCAAGAATTCCTGATCGGCAGCCAGCTCGGAAGCCTTTTCCTGCCCCCTCGGAATCAGCCCCTGCGCGCCTTCCCTTTGTCGGCTGGCCCAGCTCAGGATGAAAATAATCAGTCCTGCTGCCGAAAAAAGCGTCAGAATCAGCCAGGCCAGCGCTCCAGGATCCTTGGCCGACTGCGCCGAGGATGAAAGAGCAAGCTTTTTGGCCTTCGCATGCCGCTCGTCATGGGCTTTTCCATGCCGATGGAGGCTTCCTGTGGCTTTTTGGGTTTTGCTCATGGTGCTGCTTTGCGCCATTGTAGCAAAAAAACTCCTTACCCAAAAACAGGAAAAAACATATACTTCTCTCGCCTAGGCCTGTACGGCTGTGGTTCGCTCAACAACCTCACGCATGAAAATCGGAATTGACGCGCGCATGTACGGCCCGGCCTTCACGGGCATTGGCCGCTACACTGCCGAACTCATCGACCATTTGGCCCCCCTGGATGACCGCCATGAGTACGTGGTCTTTCTCCGCAAAGAGCAGTACGGGCAGTTTATGCCTCCCAGCCCCCGTTTCAGGAAGGTTCTGGCGGATTATCCTCATTATTCCTTGGGCGAGCAATGGGGATTCCTGCGCCAGCTCCTGCGGGAAAAGCTGGATCTGGTCCACTTCGCCCACTTCAATGCCCCCTTGCTTTACTTCAAGCCTTTCGTGGTCACCATCCACGACCTGACCCTCTCCTTCTTTCCCGGAAAGAAGATGAATCGCCTCATTCACCGGCTGGCCTACCATTTGGCGATCCGCACTGTGACCCGCCGGGCCAAGAGGATCCTGGCTGTTTCCAAGAACACCCAAAAGGACCTGGCAGAGGTCCTTGGCCTCCCCTTGTCCAAAATCGAAGTGGCCTACAACGGCATTCATCCCAAGTTCGGCCAAGCGAAGGCTTCCTCTGGGCAGGATTTGGCTGAAAGGCTGAAGCTGGAAAAGCCTTTTTTCCTCTACACCGGCGTGTGGCGCGACCACAAGAACCTGGTGGGGCTCATCCGGGCTTTCGCTTCCTTCAATGCCTCTTCTGGCGGCGCCTACAATTTGGTTATCACCGGCAAGCCGAACCCTTTCTACAGCGAGGTTCCTCAAACGATCGCCGAACTCGGCCTGGAAAGACAGGTTCGCCTGGTGGGCATGGTCAGCGAGGAGGATCTTTTCGGCCTCTACCGGAACGCCTTGGCCTACGCTTTCCCTTCTTTCTACGAAGGCTTCGGCCTGCCTCCCTTGGAAGCCATGCAGTGCGGCACGCCCGTGATTGCTTCCAATGCCTCTTCCATTCCGGAGATCTGCGGGGAGGGGAACGCCCTTTTTTTCGACCCACGCAACTCCGCCGAGATCC
>CAYUUW010000074.1:0-5153 GCA_964448005.1 uncultured Candidatus Peribacteria bacterium | reverse complement strand
CCGCCGAGAAGATCTCCCTGAACTACGAGGAGCCCTCCTCCGCCAAGGGCGGCGTGGGCATCGCCGTGGGCGACATTGATGGCGACTCCCAGCAGGCCGCTCCCGCCGAGAAGATCTCCCTGAACTACGAGGAGCCCTCCTCCGCCAAGGGCGGCGTGGGCATCGCCGTGGGCGACATTGATGGCGACTCCCAGCAGGCCGCTCCCGCCGAGAAGATCTCCCTGAACTACGAGGAGCCCTCCTCCGCCAAGGGCGGCGTCAGCATTGCTGTGGGCGATATTGATTCCGATAGCCAAGGCGCGCCCAGAGAAACCCTCTCCTTGAACTATCCCAAGCCCACGGCCCTTGCCATTATCCTGCTGGCTATTGTTGGGTTTGCCATCGGAGGCGCCAAAGTTCGCTCCCTCATGAAGAAACAGGTTAAGGCTGCCGGAAAAGCCGTGAAAGGAAAGGTGTCCTGATCCATCTTTGGCTAGCCAGAAGAGCCTCGGCCCAAAGGCCGAGGCTCTTTGATTTTTCTGAATATCGATTTCGGCGGCAAATTCGATAGTGTTTTTTGATGAAAAATGCTAAAATAAAGGGAAAAAATAAACTATGCACCTTCGCAAGGCAGCAAATGAAGTTCGTGAGGCGACCCAATCAAAATTTTCTTATGAGCTCAAGCGGGCTGATTTGAAAATTGATCTGACCGATAGGCTCGGTCATACCGGGAATCACAGAAATTGCCTTAATGTCAGTTTAAAGATAGGCAATACGTCTTTCGATGGGTGGGTTTTAAAGGGTCAGTGGATAGGGCCAATGGACTATCGTGGAACCGATCTCAAAATCGAACACAATCCAAAGGCGGCAATGCAGGCTTCCCTTGGATTAAAAGCTTGTCAGATAGAGGCGGAATACGAGAATTTAACGGTGTATTTGGATGAGGGGAATTTCAATAGACTAAAAACACATTGCGATCCTTCATGGGCATCTAAATACCCTGCAGAAGCCACTATTCATAGACCGAATCGACAGGAGTACCTTGGCCCATTGGGTGATTTAGCCACAGATTTATTCAATCATTCCGGCGCCCCCGGCATTGCCGAGTTGCTTGAAAATAACGGAAGAGGTCTGACAGCAGAGAAGCTGAATGAGGCGCATGATGCCTTATGGGGTTTCAGAAACAGACTGATCGAAACGGTGCGGTTACTGTGGGGGGCGGGAAGGTATCGGCCAGAAGATGTTGATGGAACTACGGGGATGCAAATTGATGACCGGGTCAAACGCATCATGGGCGATGACCCCTATCGTAGGCGGATCATAAGACCCCTTCCCTATCTTTTAAAAGATCCTTCGGCAGATCCTAAAGGGGATTTAGGCTTTACTGATAATGATTTTTTGGAATATGCCTCTCTTCTCTTTGATGCCTCAAGTATAAAGCTGCTTGCTGAAATCCTAAGAGATGCGGATAGCCTGGAATTGGAAGATGAGCAGAGAGAAGGATTGAAAAGTGAGCTCCAGGGAGATGTGCGCAGCCTGCTGTCTCAATTGATCAATTTGGCAGAGCAATTTAAGATTGCCCCCAATACCCTTAATAATGCAATTTGGAATTTATTGGACTCAATCGATGTCACTTTGTTTGGCGAATCAATCCATCCCATAGATGAAACGATTCTTCGCGGAAGATCAGGCTTAGGATCACCTGTTCAATTGGCAATTTTGGATCTTGACCGAACTGCGCAGGACTTTCCTGATAATGCCGTTGAGGTTCGGCCCAATCCTGCCGCTCTGGCCAATTTCCCCTCCGGTGAAAACAGGAAGAATGTTGGTGCCTTGAAGCGCTTCCGCCAAATAGCCGCCCTTACATCAGGTTTCGGAAAAAGAGTTTTCGACCAGGCAAAAGATTGGATCAGTCCAGTTTCTCAACTGGCCAGCGATGCGTATTTTGTTCTTCAAAATTTTTCAGAGCGGATAGGAAGAGAGCATGAAGAGGCGAAGGGGCGTGGTATCTCTGTTCAGCAGTGGCGAACCTTAATGCATATGGCCAAAGACATGGGGGCATCTATGGCTACAAATAAGGGAATACCCTTCGATGGGGAGGAGAAGTGGATTGATGCCCAGTTTATTTTTGAGAATGGAAAAGTGATATTCAGGGGGGGTATGCTTAAACTTTCCAAGGTAATCACCCGTCTGCCCTCCAATTTAGAGGCAGGAGAAATGAGCGTTGCATTTGGATCCCGCCCCAAGCTGCTACATGGAAGCCTGAGGGTAGGCAAATTATATCTTAATCATCCTTCAAGAAGATTAAGATTGAGGGCTGAAAGACTATTGGCAGAAGGCAGAATAAGAGAAATCCTTTAAGCCGACAGCGACTACCAAAAAAAGTAATTCTTGAAAATGCTCATTGGTTGAATTAAACTCAACAAGTTAAAAAACTTGTTCTTATGCAATTCAAGCTCCATTCCCATTTTGAGCCCAAAGGCGACCAGCCCAAGGCCATCGAATCCCTGACCCAGGGCCTGAAAAAAGGCCTGAAGCACCAGACGCTTTTGGGCGTCACCGGCTCCGGCAAAACCTTCACCATGGCCAATGTGGTGGCCAACCTGCAGAAGCCGACCCTGGTGCTGGCCCACAACAAGACCTTGGCGGCCCAGCTGTGCAGCGAGTTCCAGGAATTCTTCCCGGAGAACGCCGTTTCCTACTTCGTCAGCTACTACGACTACTATCAGCCGGAAGCCTACCTGCCCGCCACCGACACCTACATCGAAAAGGATTCGGCCATCAACGAAGAGATCGACCGTCTGCGCCACGCCGCCACGCACAACCTGCTCACCCGCAAGGATGTGCTGATTGTCGCTTCGGTTTCGGCCATCTACGGCCTGGGGGATGCGGGCATGTACGAGAATCTGGCCATCGAGCTGAGGAAGGGCGAGACCGTCAAGCGGGACAAGCTGCTGCGCAAGCTCACCGATCTTCAGTATTCGCGTTCCCGCCTGGAGTTCAAGCAGGGCATGTTCCATGTGCTGGGCGACACGGTCGAGATCTTCCCTCCCAGCAGCGAGAATGTGATCCGCAT
Source organism: uncultured Candidatus Peribacteria bacterium (assembly GCA_964448005.1). Classification (GTDB taxonomy): domain Bacteria; phylum Patescibacteriota; class Gracilibacteria; order UM-FILTER-43-11; family UM-FILTER-43-11; genus CAYUUW01. Next base: position 2,098 of record CAYUUW010000074.1, on the reverse strand, counting down.
CGAATTCTTCGGCGACGAGATCGAGGCCATGCAGGAGGCGGATTCCTTTACCGGAGAGCTGATCCGGGAGATGGACGAGGTCAAGATCTTCCCCGCCAAGCACAACGTGACGACCAAAGAAGCTGTGCAGAAAGCCGTGGAGCAGATCCGGGCCGATCTGGAGCAGCGCTGCAAGGAGCTTCAGTCCATGGGCAAGAACCTGGAGGCGGAGCGCCTCCGGACCCGCACGGAGTACGACATGGAAATGATGACGGAGACCGGCTACTGCAACGGGATCGAGAACTATGTGCGCTACCTCAATTCCCGCGAGCCGGGGGAGCAGGCCGCCACCCTCCTCGATTACTTCCCGGACGATTTCCTGATCTTCGTGGATGAGTCGCACATGACCATTCCGCAGCTGGGCGCGATGCACAACGGCAACCTGAATCGCAAGACGACGCTGATCGAGCATGGGTTCCGCCTCCCCAGCGCCCAGGACAATCGCCCGCTCAAGTTCGAGGAGTTCGAGGCTCATGTGAATCAGGCGGTCTACATTTCGGCCACGCCCGGCAAGTACGAAAAGGAAAAGGTTTCCCCCGAGCATGTGGTGGAGCAGATCATCCGTCCGACGGGGCTCCTGGATCCTGTGGTGGATGTGCGCCCCACCAAGCATCAGATCGACGATCTTTTGGCCGAAATCCGGGCCGTGATCGCCAAGGGCGAGCGGGTGCTCATCACCACCCTGACCAAGAAATCCGCCGAAAAGCTCAACGATTTCCTGCTGGAGGCCGATTTCAAGGCCAAGTACCTCCATTCGGAGATCGACACCATGGAACGCATTGAAATCCTCCGCTCCCTGCGCCTGGGCGAGATCGACATTGTGGTGGGAATCAACCTGCTGCGCGAGGGGCTGGATCTTCCGGAGGTTTCGCTGGTGGCCATTCTGGATGCCGACAAGCAGGGTTTCCTGCGCTCGCGCGATGCCCTGATCCAAACCACGGGCCGCGCCGCCCGCAACGCGAACGGCAGGGTGATCATGTACGGCGATGTGATGACCGACGCCATGAAGGCTGCCATCGACGAGACCAACCGCCGACGCGCGATCCAGGAGGCCTACAACAAGGCCCACGGCATCACGCCGGAAACCATCCAGAAAGCCGTGAAGGACATTGCCCAAACCAGCCACAAGCCCAAAAAGAAGTACAGCAAGGAGAAGATCCCCAAGGAGGAGCGGGAGCGCCTCATCCGGGAGCTTTCGCTGCAGATGGAGCTGGCGGCGGAGAACCTGGAGTTCGAAAAAGCCGCCGAGCTGCGCGACCAGATCGACGACCTGCAGGAATAAATAGGATTGTTAGGAACTTTGCGATTTTATATCTTCTAAAGCAATTCTGGCCCCCTTGGCCAATTTTGATATAGCCCCTCTTCGGCTTTGGGCGATTTGATACAGGGCGGGGCCAGCCTTGGGATTCCTCAGGCGCACGAGCGTCTGATAGGCGGCATCCAGAATGCTTTCTTTCGCGCTTACATGGAGGTCTTTTTTTTGCAGGGCGGAAAGAAACAAGTCCCTCAGCCCCTCGACAAGATGCTTGTAATCCTCCTCTTCTCCTTCGATGGCCGCCAGAGCCTTCACAGCCCCTCCCCTCAGCTGATGCCGAGGATGGTTGGAGGACTCAAGTTCTCCCATCCCCCATTTTTCCGCCTGCTCGCCCTTGGGGGAATGGGCAATGAAAGCCAGAAGGGGATCGATGATGGCAGGATCGCGGGAATACCTGAGGGCCCAAAGAATATCGGTGGCACAGCCTTCCGAGGGGCTTTCTTTTTCCTGCGGGAGGCGGGCGAGAAGGGCGTCGACCAGCTTGCGCTGTTCTTCGGCGCCCAGCTCTCCTCCCTCAAACATTTCTTGCGCCGCATCCGCAGCCCGCCGCCTTGCGGAGGCTTTGGGGTTGTTCAGCTGATTGATCAGTTCGCCCAAATCTTTAGGGGCTTCAGGGGGTCCCAGGCTCATGCGGGTTGATGAATGGAGTTTATTATTTCTATTTTTTCTCATTCTGTCAATGACCCCTTCCTAAAAAGGCACCAGTTTTTCCAGCCGGCCCTTTCGGATATGCCTTGAGATAAG
>CAYUUW010000073.1:0-5212 GCA_964448005.1 uncultured Candidatus Peribacteria bacterium | reverse complement strand
AGTCATCGATGCCCGTCGCTGCATTGCCTACCTCACCATCGAGAACAAGGGCGGCATCCCTCTTGAGCTTCGCCCCGCCGTCGGCAACCGGCTTTTTGGCTGCGACATCTGCCAGGAGGTTTGCCCTTTCACTTTGGGCCGGGCCAGCCAGCAGCAGGTCCGCATCGAACCCCTTCAGGCCGCAAAAGGAGCGGGGCCGGAACTGGACCTGCGCGAGCTTTTGGCAATGGAAAGCGACGAGGCGTTCATGCGCCGCTTCGCCGGAACGCCCCTGATGCGGGCCAAGCGCAGGGGGATTCTGCGCAACGCCTGCGTGGTGGCTGGCAATAGCGGGGACGCCTCGCTGATTCCCCACCTGCGAAGCCTGATGGAAAGGGAGGAGGATCCCATGCTGAAGGAGCATGCCCAATGGGGGATTGACAAGCTGAAGAAGGTTGATCCCATGCCTTCTGCCTAAGCTTGTAACCAGCTTTAGGCTCTGGAGATTTCCCCTAGAATCCCAGAAGCATTACGCCCTTTTTGATGGGCTTTGTTTTTAATTAGGATTTCGGGGGCATTGCCAGTAGGATGCTCCAGGAACTTTTGAGAATTCGGCAGAAGATCAATCTGGCCACTCCACTCCCATTTTGTCGCCGAACAGGAAAATCTTTTCTATTTTCTAAAAACAAACACTTGCTTTCCCTTGTCGCCCTTATAAATTCCGTTTTCGGAACTTATTTGGATTCGCTCAAAAAAGATCTCTGTCACAAAGGATTCGAACCGATCTTCTTTATCATAGCTACAACCTGGTTGGGTTCGCCTCTTATTATGCTTTTTCTGCTTGTTACCCGAGGGTTCCAAATGCCCAGCGACCCCACTTTCTACCTTTCTTGGTTTGGCTTGACCTTTCTCACGGTTGTCCGCGTCACCCTTTTTATCATTGGCATGACGAAAACACGTTTCTTGGCAGCCAACGCCTTCTCCAGCCTGGCTTTTGTCACCACCATCTTCTATGCAAAAATCTTTCTCCATGAGCCTTTGAGCCCCCTTAGTGCTGTGGCCGTATTTGCTGGGCTGGCGGGCGCTATTTTATTCTTTGATTGGCAAGATGTTACCAAAAAAGACCTCCGAAGCAATGTTGGACTGCTGCTGATTGCCTTTTCGGTCTTTCTGTCCCCTTTGGAATCCATCCTTTACAAGGTCTCCACTTTGCATGCCGACTCCTACCAGCAGCTGCTGACGGGCAGGATCGTCATGGATTTTCTCTATTATTCGGTCTTTTTCTTTTTGCTCTACTTTTTTTGGCATAGGAGGAGCCCTTTGCCCAAGCTCGCCGCCTTTGCGGTATCCTTGCCGGCTATTTTATTCACCCTAGGATCCGTGACCTTCAATCTCATTGATTCTTACTTGTTCTTCAAATTGCCCGTTTCATTGCTGACCATTTTGGAAAACATTTCCATTCCGGCTGGCTATTTTATCGCCCACATCAAATACAAGGAGCGAATCAGCCCTCGCTACATTTTCGGAGCCATCTTGATAGTTTTTGGCGTCGTTCTATTTGTCAAAGCCGGCTATGCGGTGGAATAAGGAGCCTGAATGGCAAAGGCGCTTCGGTTGGTACGCAAAAGCATCCTAAAAAACCCGGACGACAGCAGTGGGATCCAGGCGCACCAGGTCTCAACTTCGCCTGACTGCCGGCATGTTCAGCCTATCCTGCCCAAACTCACGTCCTTGGTGGCAAATCCAGCTTCAGTCGAGCTGCAGTGGAAGTTTGCCATCCTACGCCAAAGCTTCGGACGACTATCACTTCGCTTAGCTGCTTGCTTCCGTATGGCCTGCCATCCAAAGCTAGCAGAGCGAAGGATGGTGGGCGATGGAGGACTTGAACCTCCGACCTCTACATTATCAGTGTAGCGCTCTAACCAGCTGAGCTAATCGCCCTTGTTTTAAACTCATATTCTTCATCCTGGTGGAGCCTAAGGGATTCGAACCCTTGGCCTCCTGCGTGCAAGGCAGGCGCTCTAGCCAACTGAGCTAAGGCCCCATGAGCGGGAAAGCGGAGCAAGGAGGCGAGTGGCTGGCCCAAGCGTGTGCTTGCCAATAGCTCAAATGCGCCCATCCAAAATCAGCAAGCGGATTGTAGACAAGGCATTCCTCCAAGTCAATCAAAAAGCCCTCTTTTCTGGCATAGGCTGCCTATCCTTAGCCCGAATAGGCCAAGTGGGCCAAACAGAGCCCCAGCACGGATTGCGTCAGGCCAAAAATCCGCACGCTCTTTTCCTGCCCGATCAGCCGGAGGTAGGCTTGCGCTGTTTTTTCGGGGGAAAGAAGGATGATCAGGGATTCCAGAAGCATGGCCCAGCCAATCAGCGTGATCAGAACCCAAGGTTCCGCCTCCCATATATTGTGCTTCACCAGAATCACCAGGGCCAGCACCAGTTCCATCAAGGTCATTCCCACCATGCCCAGGCGGTCCTTTCGCCAGGCCTTCAGGCTTTTGGCCCAAGATTCGGTCCGAAGAAGCATCGAAAGGCCGATGGCCAGCAGGGCCGGCCCCATGACCGCCGCCAAAAAAATATGACTCATAGAAGTGGAAGTTAGGTGCAGCCCGAGTTCATTATTATCACCCTGCTGGCCTTCCGGCAACGCCCAGAGGTTGTTTTGCTTGCCTCCTTCCGCTTGCGACTTCTGTCTTTTGGCCAAAAAGGCTGGCATCAGGACGCCTTTTGCGCTATTGTCAGGCAAAAACTCCCCCTGGCCCATGCGTATTCTTGTTGGCCTCATTGGCATTGTCCTCAGCGCCCTCCTTCTGGTCTTTCGAGTGCGGATTCGCCAATTTATGGGGCAAATTGCCTGGGCTGAAGCCAAATTCGGTCCAGGGGGAACCTACACTGCCCTGCTCATCGCCGGAGTCGCCCTCTTTTTTCTCTCCCTTATCTACGCCACGGACTCCTTCGGCCTCATCCTTGGGGGTTCAGAAATCGATTTTTTCGGCTCTGCTAGCCAATAAAAAACAAAAAAAGCCCCTAGAGAAAAAAGTCTGCTTTTTTTCTTGACTTGCTTTCGAAAGTCCATAAAATAGGGGGGCACTTGTTTCGGGAGCTTTTTTCTAGCCCACCCTTCCAGAGCGCACCGCTCCTTTCGCCCCATGCGTACCCTTTAGTTTGGCAGCCTTCAGCTTCCAATCTGAGGAGTGCGCACGAACCGCCCCCTTTTTTCTTCTGCTGCCGGGCGGCTTTCTCCACTCGCTGGTCCTTCACACCATCGCGACTTCAAAACAATCATCGAGAATCAATTGGCATCGATTGCTAGTTGATCTCATTAAACTCGATATCAAGTTACAATTAGAGCATATAACGGATGCCCTGACACTTTGCTCCGATGAAGGACGTGGAAAACTGCGATAAGCTCCGGTGAGCCGTTAAGCAGGCATTGACCCGGAGATCTCCGAATGGGGAAACCCCTCCGCCATCATGGGCGGAGACTTCCAACTCAATACATAGGTTGGAAAGAGGACACTTGGCGAACTGAAACATCTTAGTAACCAAGGAAAAGAAATCAAATGAGATTCCCTTAGTAGTGGCGAGCGAAAAGGGAAAAGCCCAAACCCCGAGAGCAATCGAGGGGGGTTGTAGGACTCCAACATGCGCGCTGTCTTTATAGCCAAAGGACCCTGGAAAGGGCCGCCATAGAGGGTGATAGCCCCGTCGGCGAAATAGAGACAGTCTGCTAGGATGTTCCTGAGTAGGGTCGGACACGTGAAATCCGGCTTGAATCTGGGAGGACCACCTTCCAAGGCTAAACAGGCAAAGTGATCGATAGCGGACAAGTACCGTGAGGGAAAGGTGAAAAGTACCCCGGATAGGGGAGTGAAATAGAACCTGAAATTATATGCTCACAAGGAGTGGGAGGTCCGATTTATCGGACTGACCGCGTGCTTTTTGTAGAACGAGCCAACGAGTTAGCTGTATGTGGCAAGGCTAAGGCATTTTCAGCCGGAGCCGTAGCGAAAGCGAGTGCGAATAGCGCGTTCTGACAGCTGCATTTTGGCTGCCACGATCGGGCCGCAGGGGCGGCCCAAAAGAACCCAACGAATCAATAAGAACTAAATCGAATACCATGACTTACAAGGATCTGAATGTTTACAAGCGACTATATAAAGTGGCAATCGGGCTCCATGAGTTCCTCGAAAAGGAACCGGAGCGAATCACCGCAAGTGAAATAGACCAGCTCAAAAGGCTTTCCAGGAGTGTTTTGGCGGACATCGCCGAAGGATTCACCCAGAAAAGCCCCAAGGCCAAGCGATACTTCAACTTCAAGGCGATGGACAGCATCCAAGCCCTGATGATGGACCTGGATTTCCTTCATGACATCCAGCGCATTTCCGAAGACTTCTATCGCCAAATCCATCAGGAATACGACATCTCGGCCCGACAGCTCTTCAAGTACAACCAATCGATACTTGAAAGGGGCGCTGGGCAAGAGGTGAAGGCCTCCTGATCAATTTTCATTTGTGGCAGCCAAGATGCAGTTGTCAGTCAGTCACATGCACTAGACCCGAAACTGAGTGAGCTATCCATGGGCAGGCTGAACCCCAAGTAACATTGGGGGGAGGGCCGAACACACCGGTGCTGCAAGACCGGGTGATGACCTGTGGATAGAGGTGAAATGCCAATCGAACTCAGAGATAGCTGGTTCTCCTCGAAATAGCTTTAGGGCTAGCCTCGAGCCAATGAGTAACGGGGGTAGAGCACTGTAAAGGCTAGGGGGCGAAATAAGCCTACCAAACCTTAATAAACTTCTAATACCGTTATTTCTTACCTCGGGAGTCAGACAGTGACAGCTAAGTGCCATTGTCGAAAGGGAAACAGCCCAGATCGTCTGCTAAGGTCCCAAATACAGTTTAAGTGTCAAAGGATGTGAGATTGCTCAGACAACCAGGAGGTTGGCTTAGAAGCAGCAACCCTTTAAAGAGTGCGTAATAGCTCACTGGTCCATCCCCGCTTCGGCGGGGCGATCTTGCGCCGAAAATCCAACGGGGCTAAATCTGTAACCGAAGCAACGGGATCCGATTTTATCGGATCGGTAGAGGAGCGTTCCTGTCAGCACAGAAGCCGTACCGGAAGGTATGGTGGAGCGTCAGGAAGTGAAAATGTTGGCATGAGTAACTTGAATGGAAGTGAAAAACTTCCACACCGAAAACCCAAGGTTTCCCACGCAACGATAATCGGCG
>CAYUUW010000072.1:0-5258 GCA_964448005.1 uncultured Candidatus Peribacteria bacterium | reverse complement strand
GCAAGCTGCTGCCCAAGTGCGATCCGGTGCACAAGATCAGCATCATTCCCCGCGGCATGGCCTTGGGCGTCACCTGGCACCTGCCCGAGGAGGACTCGCACATGAAATCCGTCTCCAAGTTCGAGGATGAGCTCTGCTCCATCATGGGCGGCCATGTGGCCGAGGAGCTGGTCTTCGGCGAAGTCACCACTGGGGCCAGCAATGATTTGGAGAAGGCCACCGAGATCGCCCGGAACATGGTGATGCGCTACGGCATGAGCCCCGAGCTGGGCCCCGTGATCTACGGCAGCAGCTCCGGCGGCCGCTATCTGGGGGCTGATCTGGGCTCCCAGCCCAACTACAGCCCAGATACGGCTGCCCGCATCGACCGGGCCATCGCCCAGATTCTGGACAAGGCCCAAAAAAGGACCCACAAGCTGCTGAAAGACAATCTCCCTTTGCTCGAGGAGGTCTCCGAGGCCTTGCTGAAGAAGGAAACCCTGAATCGGGAGGAGTTCGAGGCTTTTTTCGATAAAAAGCCTTCGCCGAAAAAGAAAGGAGCAGCCAAGAGCGGAGCCCCGACCGAAAAGTAGCCATCTTCCGGCAAGAGTGCTAGATTGTGACTCGCCGGATCACCTTCCGCAACCCATGAAGCTTGGCCAAAAAAAAGAGTCGCGGACCCTCACGCTGTCCCAGCCCATCGTGCTGATGGGCGAAGGGCATGTGCCCAAAAAGCAGCCTCCTGCCACACCGGAGGATGTAGGCGTTCTGCCGGTGGATATCCTGGAAAACAAGAATGAAATCCTGATCGTGGCGCCCTTGGCGGGCGTGGAGATCGGGGAAACCGAAATCGTGATCAGCGAGGACCTCCTGACCATACAAGGAGTCCGACTGATGGACGAAGGCATGGGCCAGATCAAAGGCGGCGAATATTTCAGCCAGGAATGCCATTGGGGCCCCTTCAGCCGCTCCATGATCCTGCCTCCGGAAGCCGATCCCCAGGGCATCGAAGCAAGCGAAAGGAATCACCTTTTGTACATCAGGATCCCAAAACGCCCTCCGGTCCAAATTCGGATTGTGAGGATCAAGTCAAAATAGAGATCCAATCGTGATCCCTGTGGTGATTCCAATTGTGAAACTATTCTATCACCATTGGCTTCACAATTGGTATCACCACTGGACAACCATTCGTAATCGCATTCCATGAGAATCAGAAAAGCCATCCTCCCCGTCGCCGGAATCGGCACGCGCTTTCTGCCGGCCACCAAAATGGTCCCCAAGGAGCTTCTGCCCATCGTGGACAAGCCGGTGATCCAGTACCTGGTGGAGGAGGCTGTCGCCAGCGGCATCGAGGAAATCATTTTTGTCATCTCTCCAGGCAAGGAGGCGATTTTGGATCATTTTCGCCCCCACGAAGGACTGGAAGGCTTCCTTCGCTCCCGAGGAAAACTGGAGCTGCTGGAGAGGATCCAGGCGATCCACCGCATGGCCAAGTTCAGCCACGCCTACCAGAACGTTCCCATCGGCTGCGGGGATGCCATCCTTCAGGCCAAGGACCTGGTGGGGAACGAGCCTTTCCTGGTGCTCTTCGGGGACGACATCGTCAAGCACCCCGTTCCGGCGGCCAAGCAGATGATCGAGCGCTTTTCCGGCGAAGCCCTGATCGCCGTGGAGCAGGTGGCTGGGCCGGAAATTTCGCTTTACGGAGTGATCACACCCCAAAGCCAGGAGGGCCGGACCTACAAAGTGGGAGGAATGGTGGAGAAGCCGCCTTTCCACGAGGCGCCCAGCGACCTGGGGATCATCGGGAAATACCTCTTCCCCCCGGAAATCTTCCAAGCCATCGAGCAGGCAGGCTTCAGCCCGAGCGGCGAAAGGCGCACGATCGATGGAATTGCGGAACTGGCCAAGACCCAATCCGTGTGGGCCTACCGCATTGAAGGCCAGCGCTTCGACACCGGCAAGCCCTCGGGGCTGCTGGCCGCCGGTCAAGCCTATTTGGCCGGATGATCCTTGTTTTGAGAGGCAAAACAAGATACAATGGGGCAACTTAAAAAGCGACGCATGATCAAGGACGAATACAGCACCGAGGTGATGGATGCCTTGGACCGCATCGAAGAGCTGAAGCTGAACGGAGAGCACGAAAAATCGATCCAGGAGGCCCAGAGGCTCCTCTTTAGCGATCCGGACTGCGTGGGGGCCCTGGAGGAGCTGGCCGACAATTACGTGAGCCTGGAGCGGTACGAAGAAGCCATCAAGGCCTGCAATCGCGCCATGAAGCTGACCAGCAAGAGCTACACGGCGCATTACATTTTGGGCTTCATCTTCTCCCAGCGGCAGCAATGGGCGCCGGCCGTGGAGCATTTGCGCAAATCGAACACGATGCACCCCAACAACGCCGAGGTGCTGCGCTGCCTGGGTTGGGCCAACTTCAACGGAGGCAAGCGAACCCGCGGCCTGATGACCCTGGAAAGGGCCTTGAATCTGGATCCGGAGAACAGCCTCACCCTGTGCGACCTGGGCATCTGCTACATGCAGGTGAAGAAATTCGACCGCTCGATCCAGCTGCTGAAGCACGCCATGGAGCTGGATCCGAAGAACCCGCGCATCCGGGAGTGCTACAAAGCGGCTCTGGGCCTGAAAAAGCTCAACCCCTCATGATCCAGCCAGCCACAGTGATGGGCTTCGGCACCTTCGACGGGCTGCACCCCGGACACCTTTCCTGCTTGAGCCAGCTCAAATCCCTGGGCAATTTTTTGATCGTGGTGGTGGCTCGGGACGAAAGCGTGAAGAGGCTGAAGGGGAAATGGCCCAAGCGCAGCGAACAGGAACGGCTGGAAGCCTTGCGTCAGGCTCCGCAGGTGGATGAGGCGATTTTTGGCGACCCCGCGGATTTCCACCGCTGCATCCGGGAGCGCCAGCCCCAAATCATCGGCCTGGGCTATGACCAAAAGGCGGATGTGGAGAGGCTGAAGGCGGAGTTTCCGGAGATCCAGATCGTGCGCCTGGAAGCCTATGGACCGGAAAAGTACAAGTCCAGCCTGCTGGATAGGGCCTAGACCGAGAAAGCGTCGATTCCCCTGCCGTCATTCCCCCGAAAGCCTTCGGGGGAATCCAGACCTTTGCCCAAGCTTTTTCGGATGCCATCTCGCCAGACGCATTCGACCAGGAGGCGCAAAGAAAAAAGCCTATTCGCGAACGAACGGGCTTTTGAAGTCTCAGGTCCAATCAAGGGACCTGGAAGGCTACTTGCAAACGGCCAGGAAGCGAAAGGCTTTGGGCCAATCTTCCCAGGTCACCGTCTGGTGGACTTCGAGGGCGAGCCGACCGTTAATGCGGTGGAAATAGGGGGCTACGGCGAGGTTTTCAATCCACCTCGACTGGGAACCAAGCATCGCGATGGGGCGCTTCTCGGGGAGGAGATGTTGCCAAGCAATGACGAAGGCGCAGCCTTCCAGTAGATTGGCAGGGCGAAGAGCTCGCTTTTCAAATTCATGAAACACTTGGCCGCCGGTTGGAGCGGTAAGCCGGGGAAGGCAACACCCGACTTCACTCGGGCTGCAGTAGGTTGCACCTGAAGCGAAGTATTCGCCGCACCTTCGGATTTGAATGTCGACCTGGCCTCCAACTTCGGATTGAAAGCTGAGGAGCATTTCAGCAAAGGTCTCGTTCGGGTCAACTGTGACAGGATATTTCCTGCTGAGACGGCGGGAAATGAAGTTCGAAAATTGAGAAAGGGTCATATATCCCAGAATCCTTCCGGCACCCCTTTCAGGAGCCGTTTTTCTATCGTTTCCTTTCCGCAGCCACCATGGCCACGGTTTCCAATTCCCCAAAATCATGAGGACCCAGAAGTCGTGGCCAAAGAGTGCTCGCAGACAGATGTGAAAGATCCGAAGCAAAGCAAACCCGAAATGCGGATAGGCTTCGACAACGTTATAATATAAACATATATTATTTTTAATGTCAATATTTAGGCCGGGAGGAAAATTGTTATCCTGATCAGGATTTGCTAGAATTCCATGGTCCGAAAAACAAAAACCCATTCCCTTGCAAGCTCCTTCCTCCAGCCAAACCCTCATCGGGCTCCGGCGCGCCTGGCAAAACGCCCTTCAGGGGCTGATGCGCAACAAGCTCCTCAGCGCAGGAACGATCCTGATCATCGCTCTGATGCTTTTCGTGTTCAACCTGATTCTGGCCCTGAACCTGGCGGCCGAATCGGTGATCGGGAGCGTGGGCAGCAAGGTGGATATTGTTGTGGAGATCAAGGAAGGCGTGGAGGACTACAGCATCCAGGCTTTTCTGGAAACGCTGCGGACCCGCAAGGAAATCAAGGAAATCATCTACATCCGCAAGGAAGAGGCCCTGCAGTCCTTCGGCTCCAAGTACCCCAACATCATCTCTTTCCTGGAGCACTACCAGCTCAAGAACCCGCTTCCGAACAGCGTGCGCCTGGTCACCCGAAGCATCGCGGAGAACAGCGGCCTGATCGAGCACCTGGAATCCCCCCAGTTCGCCCCCATCATCAATCAGGAGAAGCTGGCCAGCAACCTGGAGCAGAAGAGCCGGAATGAGAAGATCGTCAATGTCACCCGCTTCATCAGCCGGGCAAGCTTTTGGCTGAACCTGGTTTTCGCTCTCGTCAGCCTCATGATCCTCTTCAATAGCCTCAGCATCAACATCACTCATCACAGAGACGAGATCCAGATCATGAAGCTGGTGGGAGCCCAATACTCCTTCATCCGCACCGGCTTCATCCTGGAGGGGGCCATGCTGGGGCTAGGCGCCTTCCTGCTCAGCATCCTGTTCTCCCAGATCATGCTGAGCCATTTGGCCAAAAAAATCATCTCGGTGCTGAGCAACGAGGCCATTTTGGCCGGGATGAACGCCATCCTGCTGAACTTCGAGGACCGCTTCTGGCTCACTTTCTCCTGGCAGCTCGCCTTCATTTTGGCCGCCAGCGGCCTGAGCAGCTATCTGGCGATCGAGCTTTACCTGAGGAAAAACAGCCAGCCATGAAAAGCTTTTTCCCAAGCACCGCTCTGGTGCTCAAGCGCCACCCCTTCGGCGAATCGGGTCTGATGGTCACGCTTTTGGCGAAAGGCCAGGGGAAAATGACCCTGTTGGCCAAAGGGGAAAGGAAGCTTTCCAGCAGGCTTTGCGGCAAGCTGGAGCCTTTCCAGACCCTACGGGTGGAGGGCCGCTTGGGGAGGGGGCTGGGAATCGTGCAGGAGGCCGAGACGATGATCCATTTCCCGCTATGGAAGCTAGACCTGCCT
>CAYUUW010000071.1:0-5281 GCA_964448005.1 uncultured Candidatus Peribacteria bacterium | reverse complement strand
GCCAATCAACCGGCTCATCATCTCTCCAAACGCTATTCCCAAGATGGATAACTTGCTGCCACTCTACACGCCAACATTCAAACTGATCCAACTCTGGATCGAAGTCGTCTTGATAGCACCCAATCACTTCTGCCGGCCCAATAGGGCACCCCCATCGCTTCAAGCGCGCGAATGCCGCGAATGCCGCAGCCAACTTGCGCACTTCAAGTTTTGGGTTTCTGCCGCCCTGCCTGAACCCAATGACAAAAGTGGCCTCGAACCTGGCGTTTACAGCCAGCTGCTCTGTTCCCGGGTCGAAATCAAGCTCGGCATCCATTTCCACCAACTCCACCAAGCACGCAGGCACCGGTAAATTTTTTCGATCAAGCCGATACGCCTCAACGGTTTTTAGATCGGGGAATTGCGTCTTGATGGCCGCGACAATGCCTTGGTGCACATCGTCAAGCGTGGTCACCGTGTCTGCATTCATTTAGCGCCCCGATAATTGGTTGCTCCAACACCGTGCCTTGCACGGGCCGTGATATCGCGCTCAAAGTGTTTCCAGAAAATTTCTTCTGCTTTGACAAAAATTTCATCCTCGACAAACACATCCATTCGGTCCTTCACTGGCATTTTTGCCTCTTCCAGAGGAAGCCTAGAAGAGCCTTTGCGCATCAGAATCGTACGGCCAAAGCCAAAAGTACTTTTGGCAACAAAACCATTGCTAAAAGACTTGCTACCAGCCTTGCCAGAAAAGCCAGCGCCTCCGTCTCGACCTTTACTCACCTTGCCCCTCAGCGCAGAGACGGGCACGTCATTCAGCCCGTACCAAAGCTTCATCCCCTCGACGCTGTATCCCCGAAAGCGGATTGACTTCAAGCGTCGTCGGATATAAGCCAATTTTTTCAGGTCCAATTCCGACTTCAAGCCGCGTTCGGACATTTTGCGCAGTGTTGCGGCTGTTCGCCCAAGTGCGCGGCTCAACGCAAACTTGGCCTGTTTCTCGGTGGCACCAAGCTCCTCAACAAGGCCGAGCAACTGTTTTGTGTTGATGTCGAAGTGCAGCACGGCAACTCCCCTTACTGCGGAGCAAGTTCCAACATAGCCACACCCACCCCATCAGACTGCGGTGCACTACGCACATCGTAGGTTTTGCCATTCAGCACCACCACATCACCCCGCTGCACACCCATCACATCCGACTCTTTGCAAGTCACACGTGGGCGGCTGGTATCCATTTCATATTCGCCCAGCTGAGCATTAAGGTACGGATCATCAAAAATGGCGCTGATGACACGCTCGCTACCGTCTTGAAGCCGCACAAGCACGCTTGTTGCAAAATCATCCACGCTCAAAAAATCATCTAGGTTTTCCCAAGCGGGGGACGGCATCACTTGCTCTTTTTGATGGAGAGGACTTTGCGAACGGGATTGACATCGCCAGCAGACTCATTGCCCTGCTCAACCTGCTCAACCTGCTCTGGTTGCTCTGGTTGCTGTTCGGTCGAAACATCAGCAAATTGCAGGGCAGACAAGACTGCCTTTCCTCTATGCAAAAGCTGTTTGGCCTCGTGCTCCGATACCTCAACAACATCCCCAATCTTGACGATTTTTCCGTCGACAAGAAACGCGCTCATCACCTCGAGCTGTATCTTCTTGTGCATGGTTGACACCTCCGTTTTTGACACAGGGAGGCGGCACCGACTCCCTGTGTCTTTTGTGTTTAAGGCTTACGGCTTACGGCCAAGACAGAATGACTCGGTACGGCGCAAAACGAAATCAACGTCTTGGAAAACCACCACGCGCAAGCGGCCCTTTTTGCTGCCACTGTAGGGGTCAACCGTCAAGTCAAGCCCACCCCACATGCCAACCAGCAAATCGGCGAAGTTGCCCATGACCACATCCCCCGTGGTCAATTGATTGGTGATCTCGGTGCGATAGCCATTGACTGTACCGCCGCTCTCCCAAAGTGTCATACCGGTTTGCAAAAACTTCTCCGTCGTCTTGGCGTGACCACGGAAAGACGCGTTGCCCACGTAGGCCATACTATTGACATCTGCGTTGTCCATCGAAATTGCCGTCTCCATCGCAACAATTTCAGCAAACGTAGGTTGTACGTTTGCAAAGTTCACACCGTTGATACCGTTGTGATTCACAACGCCAAGCGGCTGATGAGAAGTGCCGGTACCGTAGTAACCAGCCTTGTCGATGGTCAGCGCCAAAGCGCGCGCAAGATCGGCGCGAACCATCGCCTCAACGTCCAACGATGACTGCATCATCAGGCGACGAGTGATCTCACTGTATGCAGCAACCGTCTTTGGCGACATCGAAATTTGACCCAACTCCAAGATATCTTCCGTTGCGTCATCGTCTTCGCCTAGCCAGTAGCCTTGCGCGGCAGCGACTTGTTTTGGAATATCGATGTTGCCAACCAGGCCGCCTACCACCGTGCCCAACTGCATGATCGTCGCACGGTTGCGCAAAATGTCGATGAAACTCGATGCCAACAAGTTTGTCGCAATCAAATTACCACCGGTATCACCAGCAGCAGTTGCGGAGGTGCTTGTGTTGAGCGCTCGCGTCAACACATCGGTGGGCACAATAAACTTATCGGACTCTTTGCCGCGCTTGGCCGCCGCTGCACGTGATGCCTCAAACTCAAACGCAGCCGCCTTTTGTGCAGATGTGTCGGTTGGCTCTGCCAGAGCACGAATCACGCGCATAAAACTAAAGTTACGTACCTCTTTGTCGCTCAACCCAACGTCCGCGTCGCGCATTTGCTCCGAGAGCGGGCGTTGAATTTTTCCGTTAACGTGATCCAGCAAGTTGCGCTGAAACTCAGCTACGCTGGTGCCCTCTTTCACGGCCTCGCGTGCGAGCTCTTCGGCCTTAAATTTCTCACCCATTTCGACGATGGAGCGCACTCGCGCGCGCTCACTTTCTGTCGCCTTGTTGCGCTCGGCCTGAGCGTCAACTGGTGGAGTTTGTTCTTTCACTGGGTCTTTCAATTCTGTTTCCATTTTTCGTGTTTCCTTTTGCGGTTCATGTTTAGTTTCGATTTTTGGGTCTTTCATCTCAAGCGCTCGCCCAATGCCAACAGTGATGTCGGCTGGTAAGGGCACAATCGATACCTCGAAAGGCTCCCACCTGGTGACCGTCCACACATCATCACCTTCACGCTCCTCTTTGAGCTTTGCCTCGTGAATGATGTAACCAACGGACACGTGTTTGCGTATTCCGTCCTGAACGTCAACGAAAATCTCCTCGGCCCGCTCGCTTCGCCCGAAGCGAACAACAGCTCGGCCCCGCCGATCTGCGTCGATAGAGACAGATTCAATGACACCGACCTGATCTGCGGTGTCGTGGTTTACCAACAGTGGCGCGCCATCCTGCAATCGCGTGAGTACAACCGCATCCGGCTCATGACTCAACACCTCCACGCCCCACCAGCGCTGCACCTCAATGTCAGAACTGAACGCCAACTCAACCGTGCGCGCCTGCGCATCAATCTGACGCACCTCCGCCACACGATAAATGCCACCATCCTTCTTGATGGCGGCCAGCCGCTGTTCAATCGTCTTACTCATGGGCGCATGGTCCAATAAATTGTTCGAGGATTCCACTGGTGGTATTTCCGAAATAAATTTAGTAGTCGTAAAGCCCCATGCGACGCTCATGCTCGGCTTGTTGCCGCTTGTCCTCTTTATATTTGTAATACCAATTCACAAAAAATCCGCCAATCGCAACCAAAAGACCAAAAACGAGCGTGAACTCGCTTGACAGCACCCAGCCAACCACACTCGTACCCGCGCCAGAATAGGTGGCTTTGCTTGCGACAGTACTGATCGTTGTCTCAAATGTTTGGTCTTGCATTGTTAAATCTCCAACACCTCAATAAAAGAATATGCGTGCCGCAAAGTTAGCGAACTGGATGGGTATGGCGTTATTCGCAGAGTTAATTTCTCAAGCCCTGTAGCCAAAAATGTCTGCTGGTTCAGCGGTACCGGTGTTTTATCGGTCACGACTATCGGGCCGAAAAATTGTGTGCGCGCGCTCATAAATTCGTTTTTTTGCAACTCAAACAAGTTGACGCAAGCCACTCCACTAGTTCCATTGAGCGAACTGCCATAGCGAACCCTGTACAGCTTGTCAGCCTTCAAGCCAGTGATGAAATCTGATCCGTAAGTCAGCCCTCCAACATTTACAGGAAAAATAAAAACAGCGTTGACGTTTACGGCGATCGTGTTGAACTGCCAAGTCCCACTGAGAACGTCTTTCACATACGTCGGCGGAATTAATCGTTTGATCTGTGTCACAGCGCATGCCCCTATAGTTCTTGTACTTCGATGAACGATTGGGCAAATGCCAAACTTAGTGATTCATTAGTCAAATTCATGCGCAACGTCAATATTTCAAGTCCGGTTGCAACAAATGTTTTTTGCGAAACAGGTATCTGTGCGCGGCTTGTCGACACTGAATAACCGTGTAACCACGTATACGCGTCTATGGAGGCATTTTTTTGCAAATCAAATAATCTGATGTCTGCATAACCAGTGCTGCCGTTGTTCCATGCACCGTATCTCACTCGGTACAACTTGCCAGCCTTGAAATTCCTGAAAAATTGTGTGGAAACGGTCAAGCCACCAACTTTTGTGACAAAGTTGAACTCTGCATTGGCATTTATGGCAACTGTGTAAAACTGCCACTGCCCGCTCAAATGATCTTTTTCATATTTTGGGGTTATTCTTTTGACATGGGTCACGGCAACTCCTCGATTTCAAAAAACGAGAACAGCGGGTCGTTGAACAACGCGACACCAGAACCTGAAACCGATATCGTCACAATACTTAACGCGTCGTTTTGGTTTTCGCATTTAAAAATTGCATCACCAATTGGCAGAGCATTTACACCAGAAACATGAGACTTACCGCGCGCTCTTAATTCAACACCAAACCGGATTCCTGTCCACTTATTGATCCAACACAAACGAACAAAAGCATTCGCCCCATGCAATTGCCCGCCAGCTGAGCAGCGATAGCGACTGCCTACCTTGAATCCACGAATGACGTTATCAATTAATCCAACGCCGAAGTCAGATTCGATGTACAACGCACCACGATGAGCTTCTCTTGTAAATGAAGCGACTGAGCCATTAATAATACTTTGCACCGTTGGATTTGACCCGGTGATCGTCCACTTGCCCGACAAATAGTCGAGCTCGCGTGGTGGCTTGACTGTTGCGATCGAGGTCATGGCGCAAGCACGGCGCGTTGCACAAGCAAACTGATTTCACAGCCCGCTGG
>CAYUUW010000070.1:4294-5615 GCA_964448005.1 uncultured Candidatus Peribacteria bacterium | reverse complement strand
GCCCCGGAAAAACCCGGCCCCGCCCCGGAAAAACCCGGCCCCGCCCCGACAAACAAAACCACAACGACCGAAAATGGCGGTATTGTTGGAATCCATAACCCCATGGGAACGGGAAAATTGGGTGAAATCGTTCGGTGGTTCAAAGGTCGAACCACCTTCGAAATTCGTAAAAACCATGATTTTGAATTCGCCTGGCAGCCCCGATTCCACGACCGAATTGTCCGCAATGAACAGGAATTGGATCGGATCAGGCGATACATCCGAAACAATCCCCTGAAATGGGAATTGGATCGGAACAATCCAAACAATCTTCATTTACCGCAATTGTAGGGACGCGGTTAACTGCGTCCCTACAATTGCCCCTACAATTGAACCGTTCCATCCGGATTCAGCAGCACGGCCTTGATGCGCCTCACTCCTGCGGCGCAGGATTCCTCCTTGGTGATCTTGAATCGCCCCAGCTGGCCCAAATGCTCCACGTGCGGGCCGCCGCAGATCTCGTGGCTCCAGGGGCCCATGTTGTACACCTTCACCTTGTCGCCGTACTTTTCCCCGAAGAGGCCAATAGCCCCTTCCTCCTTGGCTTGCCCTGTGGTCACCACCGTGCAGGTCACCGCATGGTCGCTGGCGGCGGCCTGGTTCACGTAGTCCTCCAGCTGGGCGATCTGCTCTGGGGTCAGCTTGTCCGGATGGGCGAAATCGAAGCGCAGGCGCTCGGCCGTGATGTTGGATCCCTTCTGCACGGCATGGGGGCCCAGGAGCTTCTGCAGGGCGGCGTGCAGCAGGTGCGTGGCCGTGTGCAGGCGGGTGGTGGCGGCGGAATGGTCGGCCAGGCCGCCGGCGAACTTGCCCTCGGCCCCGGCTCGGGATTTTTCCTGATGGGCCTTGAAGGCTTCCTCGAAGCCTTCCCGGTCGACTGTCAGATGATGCTTGTCGGCCTCCTCCATGGTCATCTCCAGCGGGAAGCCGTAGGTATCGTACAGCTTGAACGCCTGCTTGCCCGAGATTTCGTCGATCGTGCGGCCGGTTTTCTCCAGGGCCATCTTGAAGCCCTCCAGCAGCTTCTCGAACTCCCGCAGGCCTTGGGTCAAGGTCTGGCGGAAACGCTCCTCCTCTTTCAGGAAGGCGTCGATGATGGCGTGCTTGCGCTCCGTCAGCTCCGGGTAGGCGTCCTGCATCACGTCGATCACCGCTTCGGCCACCTGATGCGTGAAGGATTCGGCAATGCCCAGCATGTGCCCGTAGCGAATGGAGCGCCGCATCAGGCGCCGCATCACGTAGCTCTGGTCCATGTTGCCGGGCTGCACGCCATCGGCGCGCA
>CAYUUW010000070.1:0-4284 GCA_964448005.1 uncultured Candidatus Peribacteria bacterium | reverse complement strand
CGGCAATCTCCCGTTCCGCCCGCTGGCGGGTTTGGGCATCCAAGGTCTGGTCCTGCGGCAATCGGCGGATGGCCTCCAAAAGCGGCGCGAAAAGCTCGGTGTCGTACACGCTCTTTTTGCCTTGCAGCACGGCAGTCACCCGCTCCAGGCCCATTCCCGTATCCACGTTCTTCTGCTTCAGCGGGGCGTAGAGGCCGTTGCCCTGCTTGTCGTACTGCATGAACACGTCGTTCCAGATCTCGACCCAATTGCCGCTGTCGTTGCCGGGGTGGCTCGACTGCGGGGGCAGCTCGCTTTCGCCGATCCAATAGAACATTTCGGTATCCGGGCCGCAGGGGCCGGTTTGCCCGGCAGGGCCCCACCAGTTGTCCTTCTTGGGCAGGTAGGCGATCTTGTGCTCCGGCATGCCCAGCCCTTTCCAGATTCCGGCAGCCTCTTCGTCCCGAGGGGCATCGCTGTCGCCCTCGAAAACCGTCACGGCCAGCTTTTCCAAAGGGATGCCCAGCCACTCCTTGCTCGTCAAAAATTCGAAGCTCCATTCGATCGCCTCCTTTTTGAAGTAGTCGCCCAGGCTCCAGTTGCCCAGCATTTCGAAAAAAGTGAGATGGCTGTTGTCGCCCACCTCCTCAATGTCGCCTGTGCGGATGCACTTCTGGGAATCCGCCAGCCGCTTGCCGCTGGGGTGATCCTCGCCGAGCAGGAAAGGGACCAGGGGGTGCATGCCGGCCGTGGTGAAGAGCACGGTGGGGTCGTTCTCGGGCACAATGGAGGCCGAGCGGATGATGGCATGGCCCTTCTGGCGGAAGAATTCCAGGAATTTCTGGCGGATGTCGTTGGCTTTCATTGGGGTGGGATTATGGGGGGATGAGGGGTGATGGGGAATGTTGGGAATGTTGGGATTATTGGGAATCTCTTGCCGCCCGTCATTCCGGCCGAAGGGCCAGTGGCGGAATCCAAAATGGGGGCCACGCGAAGCAGTATAGCAATCGTATCAATACGGGAAAATGCAATTAGGGAGTGGGAACCTATTGGCCCCAAGGCAAATTAAGAAGGCTAAGCAGATGATTCCCGGGGATGCGAAATCAACTTTATTATAGCTTTCGAGCCGATTTTTTGCTATAATGGCCAGATTAAAAAACTAAAAAATGCGATCCGAAGATTTGGATTTACAGGGCCCTGAGATTGCCCCTTCTGAAATTTCCCCTTGGACGGCTCTTGATATGGATCTAAGGAAGAGGCAAAAAGAAGAAGGTGGGCATTTTTTGATTCTCGAGCAGGCAATTGGTGCTGGTGAATATTCTCCTGATGAGGTTGCGAGGTTTATATCGGATTGGGAGAAGAAAGGAGTTTACATTCAAGTGATTGAAAGAAATTTGGATGGGGACTATAGGGTGATGATCACCAATTCACCTACGCCAATGAGGGGAATTAGCGGAGTCTTTTTTGAGGCCTGGAGGCGAAATATTGACGCTTTCCGGAGTAAGGTCATGGCTGAACTTGAAATGGATTTTCCGGACAATCCTGCTTTGTCGAATTTGCAGGAATCCGGCTTCAATCCGGGGATGTGGAGGGATAATAACTATCAGGATCATTCTTTCAGCCAGCATGCCCGTGAAATTCTTATTGAAAATTCAGGTCTGGTTTTAGAAATGTTGAGTCTTTATGGGGACCGAATAAGTAAAAAACATGTTGCAGAGGCAATTGTTCCGGCCACCCTTGGCAGGCTGGATGAGCATCTTAGCGCGGAGCACCTTGCTGCCCTTTCGGAAAGCCTGAAAAATAGCGGTTCAATTGTTCGGGAGCACCTTATGGCCAGAATCCTGCCTGCCGTCATAGAGGCGATTGGTCCGGAAAACTGCACCCCTCAAGTGATAACAGAAACTTCTGAGCAGGTCCATTTATTGGCCGTGTCTGTTGCCAATGCTTATGTTTCCAAATTGGCTCCTTCAAAGTCCGCTCAGGAAAATCGCGATGCTTTGGCTAGCCCCCATGGGCTTGTTTCCTCGTTACTGGGAGATGAAATTCCTTTCGATCTTGATGCTGGGCAAAGAAGCGCTCTTTATGAGGCAAAGGGGGTGGTGGATGAAATTGGCAGGCACCTTCCTTTCTTCATTTCTTCCTTGGGGAAAGCATACGATCCTTATTACATCGGCTCATTTGCGGATAAGGTTGGGTCTTTCGGAAAAGACACGCCTGAGCTCATATCGCATGTTGGCTCAGCTTTGGCGGGGGCCGAGGGGAACCCTATTTCAATGGGCGAATTTAAGGCTTGCTTGAGGCATATTCAGAGGCTTTATGATGCTTTGGGCCCTATTGATTTTCATCATATGTGTTATTGGATTCTGCCCAGGATGATTCGCGCCTTAAACAGCCAGGGGAGCTCAGTTTCGGAAGCCGTAGAAGGTCTCACTCTTCAACTTGCGCGTATTCCGGCTGAATTTATGAACCCAGGCCAGACCCTGAATATGATGCTGAAAGACCTGGCATCCTCTTTTAGCAAAGATAATCCGATCACTGTCGATGATGTAGGGGCTTATATTGATGAGCTTCTTTTGATTGAAAAGCATTTTGAGAAGCATAGTTCTAGTGTCATTTACCACATTTTGCCTGCCTTTATTCGCCAGCAACCTCATTTGAGCCCCAAGCTGCTGCATGATTTCAGAGAAGCGCTCGAAGCAGCCTTGCAATTTCCCCCCGAAGATCAGGAAAAAGTCTTTTTCGTTGGCCCAGGCTACCATAATCCTTTGGCTACTGTGTTCTGCGGAGTAGGTGAGCCTTTTAGCAAAGATTCCTTTGATAAATACCTTGAATTGATCCGTTCTTCCAGCATCCCTGTCTTGGAGGCACTTTCATATATTATTCTTCCTGTTAGATGGAGCGAAAACTTGGTGGATAATCCCCGAAAAAAAGAAGAGTATGAATTCAAAGCCGATGATGTTCAGAAGGTTTTTGAGTTGGCTAATCGCATCAGTCGTTCAGTGTCGGGAGTCCCCTCGAGGGTTCCAATAGATCTTATTAAGGAGATTGTCGGCGATTTTGGCGTTGTTAATGACTGGAAAACATGCGAGGAGGCCCTTGCTCTTGCAAGGCAATATGCAGACTTTCTGGAATCTCATGCTGATGAAATAAGGCGTATATGCGAAAAAAATCCTGAAGACATTTCTGATCACAATAGGAAGTGGGATGAGCGGAAGATGCAGGTTAAAGAGATTATCAAGCTTTATACCAACTCAGGAGGACGCGGAGCAAGTTTGCGCTATTTCCCCCCCGACAGCCCTACATCTGTTCATTTTTCGGGCCAGAAAAAACCCCTTGAGTAAAGTCGATCGGCTCCTTCTTTGAGGATTATTGGGATTCCTTTTTAGGATTCTTAGGAGTGTTAGGAGCTTTAGGAATTTTCAATTTTTCATGTTTTCAGGAATTCCTTTGAAAACTGAAAATTGGTCATTGGGAATCACTTCCTCACCCATCCCAGCAGCACATTGACCACGGCGATGATCAGCCCGGCATACAGGTAGGTGACCCAGCCTCCGCTGATCGCAAGGGTCACTCCGTCGAAGGCAAGGATGCGCAGGGCGTAGGCGGCCAGCCACACCAGCCCCATGTTGATGACCAGGCTGAACAGGCCGGCGGTGAGCAGAATAAAAGGGATGGCAACCACTTTGATCAGAGGCTTGAGCAGGCCGTTGAGCAGGCCGAAGATCAAGGCGGCAATGGCATAGCCCTTCCAGCCCCCGGTGAGCGCGAAGTCGCCGCCCAGGATCTGGTGGGCGGCATAGAGCGCCGCAGCGTTGCCTAGAATCGAGAGGATGAGGGATTTGATCATTTTTTGTTGGGAGAGTGGGGATTATTAGGATTATTGGGATTATTGGGAGGCGTAGCGGCGCGATTAATCGCGCCGCTACGCAGTGGGTTTTTCATTCCGCCCTCTTCACCTTCACCACCACGCCCTCCAGCTCGGCGAACTGGTCGGGCTCCAGAATATCCTCTTCGATCGAACTCGCCAAGGTTTCGCTTTGAATACGCTGGCCGAATTGGGCGAGCAGCTCCGGATCCGCGCCGATGAGAGCCAGGCGAATGCGCTGATCCACCTTGTAGTCCGCGGCTTTGCGCAGCTCCTGAATCTGGCGGACGAGGTCTCGGGCCAGGCCTTCCTGTTCTAGCTCTGGGGTGATGGCGGTGTCCAGCGCCACCAGCACGTTGCCCTGGGCCTCCACATCCTTTCCTTCTTTGCCCAAGTAGGCAATCTCCATCTCATCGGGTGAAAGATGGTATTTGCCGGCC
>CAYUUW010000069.1:0-5837 GCA_964448005.1 uncultured Candidatus Peribacteria bacterium | reverse complement strand
CAAAAAGGATGGCGAGCCTGTGGATCCGACCCAAGTGGCCATCGCCATCACCGGGGTGGAGGCAGCGATGCCCAAACCCCCCTCTTCCGTTCCCGAGCCGCTGGACGAGGAAAGCATCCCCGAGGTCGTGGACGGCATCTTCCGCCAGGCCGTCGCGCAGCGGGCCAGCGACATCCACTTCAAGCCCTCCGAAAAGGCCCTGACCGCCTACTTCCGCATCGACGGCTCCATGGTGGAGCACAAGGCGTTCAACATCCTGTTCCATCACCCCATCGTGGCCCGCATCAAGATCCTGGCTGGCCTGCGAATCGACGAGCACCGCCTCCCCCAGGACGGCAAGACCAGCTTCCAGGCCGGCGAAGGCAAGGATGTGGACCTGCGCGTTTCGGTGCTGCCGACCCAGTACGGAGAAAAGGTCGTCATCCGCCTGCTGGAGAAGAACCAGCGCCGGGTGGAGCTGCGCGACCTGGGCATGCTGCCCAACATCCTGCTGAAGGTGGAAAGGCACCTGCAGGCCACCTACGGCATGGTGCTGGCCGTGGGCCCCACGGGAAGCGGAAAATCCACGTCGCTCTTTTCCATGATCTCGCAGTTCGATGCCAGCAAGCTCAACATCTCCACCTTGGAGGATCCCATCGAGTACAAGATCCCCAACGCCACGCAGACCCAAGTCAGCGCGGACATCGGCTTCGATTTCTCCGACGGGCTGCGCACCCTGGTGCGCCAGGATCCGGACATCATCATGGTGGGGGAGATCCGCGACCAGAAGACCGCGGCCCTGGCTATCGAATCGGCGCTCACGGGCCACCTGGTCTTTTCCACCCTGCACACCAACACGGCGGTGGGGACCATCCAGCGCCTGCTGAACATGGGCATCGACCGCTTTCTCATCACCGCGGCCGTCAAGCTGATCATTTCCCAGCGCCTGGTGCGCAAGATCTGCAGCGCCTGCCGGGAGGCCTACGCCGTTCCGGAAAAGTACCACTCCCTGCTCCGGCAGGAGATCCAGGTCGATCCCGCCCAAGCCTACCTGTACAAATCCCAGGGCTGCGAGGCCTGCAAGGGAACGGGCTACAGCGGACGCATCGGGCTCTTCGAGGTGCTGGAGGTCACTCCCGCCATCGAGGAGCTGGTGATCGCCGACGCCTCCCCTTCGCAGATCGAAGCCAAAGCCGTGGAGCAAGGGATGGTGCTGCTGCGCAAGGATGCGCTGTCCAAGGCGATCACGGGGGACATTACGATCCAGGAAGCAATTCGGGCTATGGCTTGAGTGGGGATTATGGGGAGCTTGGGGATTATGGGGAGCGTTGAGAGAAAAACAAAAACTCATGAGCGACGGCTACCAAAGCACATTCAGGAATTTGATCGGCTGGCAAAAGGCCAAGGTTCTGGCGAAGACAATATACGAGCTGACGAGCCGTTTTCCCAAGGAAGAGCTTTATGGGTTAACCTCTCAAATGCGCCGAGCCGCTGTTTCCATCATGTCCAACTTGGCTGAGGGGAATCAAAGGGCAGGCAGGAAAGAAAGGCTCTATTTTTTCAATATCGCCTATGGCTCTTTGGCTGAATTGGATAGCCAGTTCGATTTGTCTCACGAATTGGGTTTTCTGAAGGAGGCAGATTACAATGTTTTACTTGAACAGTTGAACAAAACAGGATACTTCATCTTCAAGCTCATCAACTCCCTCAAAACTCCCCATAATCTTAATTCTCCCCATAATCCCAATAATCCCAATTCTCCCCATAATCCCAATAATCCCAATAATCCCAACGGTTTCACTTTAGCGGAACTGGTGGTTGTGGTTGCGGTCGCGGCCGTGATGGCTGTGGGGGCGGTGGCGGGCTTCGGGCAATTCGGAAAGAGCCTGTCGGCTCGCCAGGCGGCTGGAGCGATCCAGGACACTGTGCATCGCCTGGAGCTGGAGGTGCTGGCGGGAGAGCATTCCCTCAGCACGCTGCATTTTGCCCCGACTCACCTGGTGGCCGTGAGCGAAGGGCCGGATTCCCAGCCTTGGCTGCAGTGGGAGCCGAAGGAAATCGATCCTTGTCTTGCTGGCCAGCAGAAGCTGATCCTGGGCCATTCCGGCAGCCTGCTGCTGCGCAACGAGCGCGAGCAGATTTTGGAGCTGCGCGCGGTGGCCGACGGGCAGTTCCATTGCTTCGATTTCTCCTCCGCCAAGGACAATGAGTGGCAATGGCAGCTGGAGGAAGACGGCCAGAGCTCGGGCCTGATCCGCTTCATCCATTTCGAGCTGGACCCGGACCGTCGCGGCGCGCTTCTGTTGGGGCCGAAAGGCTACCGCCTTCGCCTGGAGGAGCCCTACGGCGCCCGGCAGCTTTTCAAAGAGGACAAGCTCCTTGCGGAGCCCCTGTGATTGAGCCTTTCCGACCCGCAGGGGAGCGTTTTGGCCCCTGTGGAGATTTCCCTTTAGCCCCTTCTTTTCACCCATGATCGATCTGCCGGAAAAAACAAAGGGATTTTGGCCCTTCTCCAAGCCCGCCGCCGCCCAGCCTCCTGCTGCCGGAGAGGGCAAGGCCGCCGCCTCGCCGCCCGAAGCTCCTTGGAGCCTGCGGCGATTGAGGCCTCCGCTGAAGCAGCGCCTGGCGTTCTACGACCAGATCGCCACCCTGGTGGGGGCGGGAGTCACCATCATGGATGCCCTGCTGCTGGTGCGGGCCCAGGAGAAGAAGAAAAGCATTCGGGCCCTGTACGGCCAAATGGTGGACTGCATCAATGCTGGCTTGGGGCTGGCCGAATCGATGGGGAGGTTCCCGAATGCGTTCCCGCCGATGCAGGTGGCGCTGGTGGCCGCTGGGGAAAAGAGCGGCAACCTGAAGGCGGTGATGAGCGAACTGGTGCAGACGATGGAATCCAGCGAGGATTTCGCCCGCAAGATCAAGGGAGCCATGTTCTATCC
This sequence comes from uncultured Candidatus Peribacteria bacterium, assembly GCA_964448005.1. GTDB lineage: Bacteria > Patescibacteriota > Gracilibacteria > UM-FILTER-43-11 > UM-FILTER-43-11 > CAYUUW01. Next base: position 2,919 of record CAYUUW010000069.1, on the reverse strand, counting down.
GGTGATCCTGATCGTGCTGGCCTTGGGATTGGTAGCGGGCATGATGGCCTTTGTGATTCCCAAGATCGCCCAAATGTACAGCGAAGCCGGGGTGGCCCTGCCCTCGCTGACTCAAGCGGTGATCGACCTGAGCGATTTTGTGCTGCTGCGCTGGAAGATCCTGATTCTGGGGCTCGCGCTGGGCGGCGTTTCGATCTGGGCTTTCTTCTGCAAAACGACCTTGGGCCGCTGGCTGGGGGAATCGCTGGTGTTCGGCCTGCCGGTGGCGGGCCGCCTGAGCCGCGAAAGGCAGCTGATGATGCTCTGCGGCAACATGGGCATGCTTCTGAGCAGCGGCGTGCTGATCAGCGACGCCTTCTCCATCGCCCAGCGCACCCTGGGCAACCTGCACTACCGCCAGGCGGCCGAGGAGCTGAGGCAGGGCGTGGTGCTGGGCAAGGAGCTGAGTGCCCTGATGGGCCTGGAGGACCTGAAATCTCAATCGTTCAAGGAGCATCCGCTCTTCCCCCTGCAGGTGGCGCAGATGATGCACATTGGGGAAAGCACGGGGGCGATCGCCAGGATGATGCTGAAGGTGCGCGACAACTACCGCAAAAGCATCGACTATGCGCTGAAGAACATCTCGACCGTGATCGAGCCGCTGATGATCTTTTTCGTGGCGGCCCTGGTGGGTTCCATCGTGCTGGCGGTGATGCTGCCCTTCTTCTACATCGGCGATACGATCAGCTAGTTGCGGACCCCTCGCCCTTTCGGCTGCCATTCCCTTGCCACAGCTTGTCATTCCGGCCCACGAGCCGGAATCCAGACCTATCATGGAATGAGGAAAAATGCATGGATTCCGTGCCTGCCTGCCGACAGGCAGGTCAGAGGGGGGTCAAAGCTGGAGGCGTGTTGAAAAGCCCCGACTTTCGTCGAGGGCTTTGTGGGGGTCCTCCGGCGCAGGCCGAGGGACAAGAACCGGTTCGGTTCAGTCGAGCGAGATGGTCCTCGTATCGGGACCTTCGCACGAAACGGAGATGGACTCGATCTCGATCGGATAGGTGACTCCGTAGTGGAACGAGTCATTGAGGATGGGCCGGAAGCTGATCGGAGCGAGGTCGAAGGCCGGCTCGCCGTACGCGGACGTCTTGACCGGAGCCTCCGTGGCCTCGGCCCACTTCTTCAGCGCGCAGGGCACGCTGAGGAAGCGCTTGCCCTTGTATGATTCGCACCCGCGAAGCTCGAGGCCCAAGGCCCACTCGCGGAGCACGTTTGCGCTAGCTCGCTCCCAGCTGCCGTCGCCAGCATTGACCAGAAGGAGAGGGTTGGCTTCCACCATTTCCCCCAACCGCCCTTTATCGTCGGACGAAAAGCAGTGGGTCACGAGGATGTGGAGAGGGGTCAGCTCTTCGCCATCCACCTTGGTCGTAAAGTAAGGATCCAAGAAACACTCTTGCACCTCCGCAGGACCCACATCGTCACTGGATCCCAACAGACAAACGGGCTCGTTCTCGCCGTTGGGCTGGCAGAACACCGCTGCTTCGTACTCGGCGCGCTCGCTTTCGAGCTGGGACATTTCGTCGGACCCTGGATTGCTGAGCCGGTGGCCGAACTTGTGCTGGAGATTTTCCTGTACCCCATCCGTGAGGTAATCATGTCGCTCGTCGTCGGACATGCTCATGAGGACCAGAATGTCTCGTACAACAACGACGGATGTGTCCACGAAACGGATGGTGGGCACAATGCCCATGAGACACAGCCCAAGGACGACGGCCCCGAAGGGCGGCCGCAAGCTGATTCGGTCGGGGCTTTGGTTGTCGAAGAAGAAACTGAAGACCTGAACAAGAGCGTTGAGGAGACTATTTCCGATGTAACGAAGAATGCGCATTTGCTTGCCTTTTCTGTGGTGGTTGAGGAAGCCAACCATCGTCTGTTCTGAACCGAACAGGGACAGATTCTGCCCTGAAGTACCGCGAATGCGGACTGCAGGACATAAGGGAATCCCTGTTCAATCTTGGGCCGATGGTGAAAAGGAGCAGCGCCGGAAAAATATCATAATTCTTATGATTAGTCAATCCATTCAGCCGTGAGATGGTCGAATCCAGCCTTTCGCATTGTCATTCCCGCGAAAGCCCCAAAAGGGCTACCTAGCAGCGGGAATCCACGCATTTACGAGCAGCTTTCCAGCGAAGCCTGGATGCCTTTACAGCTTCACTTTACTTTTGCAAATTGGGCCAAAAAATTCCCTATCGGAATCTTAACGCCAAAATCCTCCATGGCTTCCGCCAAACGTGCCGTACTGATAAAGTAAAACATCAGTTCTTCAAATTTTAAAAAACCAACCTTCCGTATTGCTTTGCGCGCCATATGCAGGCGAGTACGGACAGTCGCCTCTGGCGTTCCAAGCTCAGCAGCAATCATTGGACCCGTTTTTAAATCTAGATAATAGGCAATGAGCACCTGCAAATGTTCTTCAGACAGATTTGCCACCCTTCCAAGCTCTTCAAAAAAATTCAAGCGATCTTGGTATTGAACTTCTGCCAAGTCCTCTGGCAATAAAGGAGGGGCTTCAGCCTCATCGGCCTCGATCTGGTGATGGCCCAATTTATCGCGGCGGATATATTGGCCTCTGAATATATTGTTGAATAAATTTCTGGCTATGCCAGCCACATAAGCCCGAGGGTATTCAAGGCCATAAATTGTGCCGATACTCTCCCAAATGATCAAAAGCAATCTGCCTTCAAAATCTTCAGCGTCTGCTTCATTCGAAAAACGCCGCTTGTAGCCATTCACGATCAAACCAATGTTGTTTCTGGAACAAAAAGCAGCAAAATCTCTTTCATTTGAATTGCGGCTTCTCAATGCCGTGTCTATTTTTTTTGGGCTCCTGAATTCAAATTGGAATTAGGACACCCAGGGTTTTCAGATGACTGGATAATA
>CAYUUW010000068.1:0-6199 GCA_964448005.1 uncultured Candidatus Peribacteria bacterium | reverse complement strand
GGGTGCAGGTGGTGAGCCCTTGGGTCTCGCCGCGCTGGAACAGGCCGGAGCCGTGGACCCGGGGCAAAAGCCCCACTTCGATGCGCATGGGGCGGATCTGGTCGATCTTTCGGCCGCCGATGCGCTTGCCGTCCTCCAGGATACTTTTGCGGACCATGTTCTTCACCAGCTTGTCCATGGCGGGGGCCACCTGCTTCAGCTCGCCCTCCTCCAGCTTGTCTGCGAAATGAGCTTCGGCCTCTTTGGCCAGGGCCTTGAAGTAGGCAAAGCGCTCCAGCTTGCCCTTCTGCTCGAAGAGCGCCTCGTAGACCTTTTTGCCGTACATCTCCTCGATCTGCCTGGCGATCTCGGGGTTCTTTTCTGCTTTGGGCAGCTCCATCTTCGGCTTGCCTACCTCCTTCTGGATATCTTGGATGAATTGGGCGATTTTCTGCGCCCACTTCTTGCCGAAAGCGATGGCCTCCAGCATCTTCTCCTCCGTCACTTCGTTGGCGCCGGCCTCGATCATGATCACATTGTGCCTCGTGCGTCGGGTTCAGCACCAGCTCGCCGTTGATCAGGCCGACGCGCACGGTGGCGGTGGGGCCTTCGAAAGGAATGTCGGAGATCGTCAGCGCCACCGAGCCGGCGATGGTGGCGATCATGTCATGCTCGTTTTCCCGGTCGTAGGAAAGGGTGGTGAGCATCACCTGGATGTCGCGGTACAGGTCCTTGGGGAAGAGCGGCCGATAGGTCCGGTCCGCCACGCGGCCCATGAGGATGCAGGAATCGGTAGGGCGGGTTTCGCGCTTCACAAAGCGGCTTCCTTTGATGATGCCGCTGGCATAGAGCTTCTCCTGATAATTCACCATCAAAGGCAAAAAATCCACGCCAGGGCGTGAATCGGGGCTGATTACGGCGGTGGCCAGAATCATGGTGTCGCCGCAGCGCACCACGGCGCTTCCGTTGGTCTGCTGGGCAAGCTTGCCGGTTTCCACAATAAGCTCTTTGTCGCCTATCAGCAGTTTGAATACCTTGGGTTCCATGGGGAATAGGGTTATGGAAGAAAAACTCCCTGGATCCCAGATAGAAGTTTCAAGCAGCAGACCACAGCCATGGGCTTGTGTTTGAAACTTTTCTCACCGGTTCCAAGGAGGGGTAGATTTATTTGCGGAGCTCCAATTCTTTGATCACTTCCTCGTAGGCCTCAGGCTTTCCGCTGCTCTTGAGGTAGTTCAAAAGACGGCGGCGCTGCCCGACGAGCAAAAGGAGGCCTCTGCGGGAATGGTTGTCCTTCTTGTGCTCCTGCAGATGCAAGGTGAGCATGTTGATCCGCTCGGTCAGCAGGGCGATCTGCACTTTGACCGAACCGGTGTCGTTGGCGTGCTTTCCGTGCTGAGCTACGATCTGCTTCTTTTTGCTGCGCATGGATTGGGCGGGCTGCTTGGCTGGGGCAGGGGCGGACTTTGCCGAGGCTTTGGCCTTGGGTTTGGCTGAAGCAGGGGCTTTCGAGGCTTTTTCGGCTGCGGCCTTGACGACTTTTTTCTTTTTTTCGTCGCTCATGGGTGGTGCTTTGGAATTAAGGAATATGCGGGAGGATTCTAGGGGCTTTCCTGCCGCTTGGCAATAGAATTGTCTGAGCCCTAAGAAAGCCAGGAGGAAGAAAATGGCCTTGCCCGGCTAGCCTCTCCTGCGGGCCAACCTTTTTCAATCGCTCAGAGCCACTTTTTCCACTTGAACAGGGTGACCAGGAAGGCGACCAGGAGAATGGTGGAAAGGACAATGGCCCAAAAATGGATTCCGCTTTCCAGGGCATGCTCGAAGGGGAGCCTGACGTTCATTCCGAAAAGCCCTGTCAGGAAGGTGAGCGGCAGCATGATGGCCGAAAAGACCGTGAGCGTCCGGATGGTGGAGTTGATTTTGTGGGAAAGCAGGGATTCGTTCGTGTCCTCCAGGGACTCGATGATTTCCTTTTCCGTTTCCAGGATTCCCCAGAGCCTTTCAATCTGGTCCGCCACATCCTCAAAATAGACCATCAGGTCCTCGGGCATGAAGCGTCTCTGCTTGTGCTCCAGGGCGGCCACCACCGAGCGCTGGGGGAGGATGATCTTCCGCAGGGTGATGATGTCCTTTTTCAGGACCATGATGTCCAGAAGCTGGTCCGCCTGATGCTTGGGCGAAAAAATGCCTTCTTCGATGCGCCGGAGGGAAAGCTGTATTTTGTCCGTGAGAGGGAAAACGGAGGAAAAAAGGGCGTCCACGATTTGGTAGAGCACATGGCCTGTGCTTTGACCCAGGTGCGCCTTTCGCTTTTTCATGGATTTTTCGCACTCCTCCAGGATTTTGGCGAGGAAGGGGATAGGTTCGCGGTGGAGGGTGATGATGTAGCTATGGCCCACGAAGATATTCAGCTGGCCCGTGTCCAGGCGGCCCTGCTTTTTCCCGTAGATGGGAAAGTGCAGGATGATGAAGAGGTATTTTTCGTAGTCGTCTATTTTGGGGCGCTGGCTTTCCTGCAGGCAGTCCTCCAAATCGAGCTCATGGAAGCCGTAGCGCTTTTTGAGCAGGGAAAGATCGGCCTCCGAAGGGTCCTGGATATCGATCCACCGACGGCTCTTGAATTTGACCTCCTTCATAGGCATTGGGGGGCTTTAGGGACGGGAAAGGGTCGGTTTCCGCTACCTCCTTTTCTTCTTTTTGGGCAAATACTTGTCCTTTGGGTTTTCTGCGGCGGCCATGCCTGCGACAGGTTGACGGAGGGCTCTGGTCAGCTGAAAAGCGCCTTTGGCTCCGGTCCAAAGAAGGGCTGCAAGCCACACGACGGCCCAGATGCGCATGGAAAGATAGGGAATGCCTGTTTCCCGGAAGAAGAGCAGGCCCAGGGCGAAGAGGCCCAAAACCACCATGGATCGGGCGGAGCGCTGGCAAGCCCTCTTGATGGGTTTGGGCTGGCTGGCCCGGCTGCGGTAGACCGTCAGGCCGATGCCGCCGGCCAGCACCAGCAGGGCGGCCACCAGGGCCAGCTTGCTGTACTGGAAATCCGGATTGGGGAAGGGGGTGAAGTAGTAGCTGAGGCTGAGGAGGCGGGACATGGCAAGGCGGGTTAGGCTTTAGGCTGCAAGGAGACGTTTGATTCGGAGTCTTCGGGGGTGAGGCGCTGCTCGGAAGATCTGGGGAAAGGGCTTAAGGCTTCATTCCGACGGGCTTTTTTTGGACGAAGAGAGGATTTTTTTCTTTGGAGCGCTCGACTTCTCTTCGGGAGAGAGGATCCCTAGGCCTTCGGCTTTCCGAATCAGGATCTGCAATTCAAGATCCTGCCGGAAGCGCTCGGCGTTGGTTTGCCTTGGCCGAAGGATGAGATAGGCCAAGGCGCCCAGGACGGGCATGGCGATATTCAGGAGGATGGCGAAAGTCTGGAAGGCAAGGCTTTCGGACCTGTCGATGGCGTCTCGGGTGACCCAAATGATCAGGAAGAGCCACAGGATTCCGAAATAGGCCAAGGCTCCTATCTGCAGGGTTTGGGCCAGGGAATCGCCAAGTCCGGAGGCAAGGAGGGGGTCGTAGGCCGATGGCATGAGGTGGGTGTTAGGATGCGGAGGGGTGGCTTTTGTGGGAGCAGTGGATGAGGGCGATGAAGGAAAGCCCCGCCAAGGCTCCGAAGCTGATTTTGGCGTAAAGGGAGGGCGACCCATGAAGAAAATCAACGCCTAGCATTCCCAGGCAGTATAGCATGAGGGCTTTGCTGGCGACCACTCCCGAAAGGTGCATGCGTTTGCTCTCCTTCATGCCATGAAGTAGGGCGGCCAAGGTGATCAGCGCTGCATAGATCTGGGTGGGGTGCACCGGGGAAAGGAAGCGGACATTTTGGCTGTCGAATGCGATTCCCCACGGCAAATCGGTCCGAAGCCCGTAATGGGTTCCATTGAAGAAGTGGCCGATGTGGACGAAGAGCATCATGGTCAGCACAGAAAGCATGGCTCCGTCCAGCCAGGCCCAGGGGTCCTCCTTTTTTTTCAGGGCCAGCGCCCACAGGGCAAGGGTCAGGGCGTAGAGGCAGCCGAAGAAGCTGAGCCTCAGGTCCCAGAAAAAGAAAGCCGAAGCCCATTGCCCCCTGAAGAGGTAGGAGTATTCCAGGACGTAGGCCGCTCGTCCTCCTGCGAGGGTGGCAACCACCAGGATGGGCAAGGCATAGGACAGGAAGGAGGGCGAGAGTTTTTTGAGGGCGACATAGCGCAGAGCAAAAGCTCCGGTGAAGAGGATGCCAATGGCCACCAGCACATTGAAGGTGCGGAGGGTGAAAGGGCCGTAATGGAAAAGGATCTCAAGCATAGGATGAAGGGAAGATTCGGCCTTTTTTTCAGCGCAGCACTGAGGATTGGTTCAACTCCCTTTCGCTGCTGAAGCCTGCCGGGACGGGGCGGGAATTGCGCTGGAGGAAGAAGGGGTCCAGGGAAAGGGAGGCGTTCGGATCGATCAGGGCGCTTGCGTTCAGGGAAACAGTGCTCGGCAAGGGGCCGGAAAGGCAGGTTGGCGTGGCATTGCAGGATCCTCCTCCGCTGTAGAGCGATCCTGGGGCCGAATAGTCCCCCTCCAGAACCGAGCTTGTGCCGAAGCGGCGGAGGTAATCCAGGTCATACCGCTGCGCGCAGGCCAAAGGGTCGGTGCCAGGGGGGCAGCTGATTCCGTTGGGCAGGGCCAGATTGGGGGCTCCTCCGATCGTATTGAAGGAGGCGATGGCTCCGGTCCAATAGAGCTGATTGTCCAGATCTCCGGAGTCCGCTCCGTCCCCGTAGTAAAGGGTGCTTCCGTTGGGGCTGCTGAGCAGGCTTCCTTCGGAATAGAGCAGTCCGACAAGGTTGGTCGGCCGGGGGTCCAGATAGACATTGCCTCCTTCTCCTCCATCGCTCTCCAGCACAATCATTCCAAGCGAGCCGGAGCCACTGTAGACCAAATTGTCCCGAATGAAAAGATCCGCCCCCCCTTTCAGGATCAGCGTGTAGCGGTAGCCGTCCGGAACAAGGAGGGTGTTGCCCCCCTCTCCAATGGCGAGCGTCTGGCCAGGATCCCCTTCGTAGATGGCTACAATGGAGCGGTCGGCTTCGTTCACCAGCACGCAGTCGCTGGGGGCGATGCTCAGTTCGGTGAGGGGGGCTGCGGGGCAGGGGGTGGCATTTCGCGCGAGGTCCGCCGCATTGGAACGAATCGTTCGCCTCAGCCCATCGGAGGCGGCGGTGCTGACGGTTCCTAGGCTTCTTCCGCCGACGCTCTGGTAGACCTGCTCGCCGCTCACCAGGCCGCTTGTCTGGAAGCCCAGATTCTTCACCTCCACTCCGCTGAGAGGGGCGGGGTTGGCGTAGACGGCGAATTCAGTGAAGCCAGGCGGAAGGTTGGCTCCAGGGTCGGAGATTCGGTAGGCCAGGTACTGGCTCAGGGCAAACTCCACCTGCTGCTCGAAGCCTAGCCCAAGGGTTTGGACAGGAGTCATGCGGATGGAAATCGGTGTCGAGGCGTTGGCCGGAAGAAGGGGCGAAGCTCCCGACAGGGCGTCCGCGCGGTCGATGGAAATGTCGGAATCGGATCCGTAAAGGGCCGAGCTGGCCAGGTAGACTCCTTCCGAGTCGAGATTGGCCGGAGTGGGGACGAAATCGTAGTAGAAGCTGTAGCTGGGCGAATGGTGGTTGGTCGCGCTGGAATGGAAAACCGTTTGGCCGGGGGTGCTGTTTACCCCTGAGCCCGAAAGCGAGAGGAGTTCGTAGCGGCTGTTTCCGGAAATCGGATCGCTTCGCCCTGAAGCTCCATCGGCGGCGCCCACCTGATCGATGTCGTAGATTTCCAGCACCTCCTCCCCAAAGCCCAGCCCGCCAGTGTTAACGAATTCCAGAAGATTGTCCACTGCCAATTCATCCAAAAAGACATTCTGGCTCTGGCTGCTCAGCGAAAAGGTCGCTGTCACGGGCTGGCCAATAGCAAGGGTCTCCGCATCCAGGGCGGGCTGAGAAGCCAAAAGGGCCGGCAGGAAGTCGAAGGAGGCGCTCAGGGGGTTGGGTCCGCTCAGGACGCTGCCCTGATCCACCAAATAATCCGAGGTCAGCGCAGGAGTCGGGCTGGCTAGAACGGTGACGGCGGGAAGCGCGGCATCGATGGTGCGCAGGGAGATGCTGGTCATTTGGAGGGAATTGCTGCAGCCCGCTCCGCAATTGGCGGTGGGGGAGTAGGCCAC
>CAYUUW010000067.1:0-6304 GCA_964448005.1 uncultured Candidatus Peribacteria bacterium | reverse complement strand
GCACGCCTTGCCCCGGCGTGCGCAGCTGCCACACGATAGCCTCTTCGGTCTTTCCGCCGCTCTGGGCCGGCAGGCCGGCGGGAACGGAAAGGGTGAAGGTGGTCTGCCAGGGGGGATCTTTGGGGGTGAATTGGAAGGCGCTCTGGCCGATGATCTTGAGGCTTCCCGCCGCGGGAGGCTCCAGGCGGAGCGGCTGGGCCATGGCCGGATCGTTCCAATCCATGGGGCGGTCGAACATCACGGTGATCGCCTGGCCGCCTTGGAGGACGGGCAAAGCCTCCTCCGCGCCTTTGGGCTGCGGATCGGCGAAAAGGACCATCGGAGGGCCGGACACGACGAAAAGCAGCTCGATCGGTCCAGGAAGGCTTTTGCCCTGCCACCCCTTGGCGCCGCCTTTCAGCTCGAGCCGAATCTTCTGCCCCAGCTCTAAGTCCTCCTGGGGCAAAAAGGACAGGGTCCTGGAATCCTCCCAGCTCCACTCTCCGGAAAGCTCCGGTTCCAGGCTGAGGGCCTCCTCCACGCTCCGCCGCCTCATCGGCTGGCTGAAGTGCAGGCTCAGCTTTCCTTGGGGGCTCACATTCTGCGGGCTGCCGGCATGGAGCTCGGCCAGCTGGGGGGCGGGCAGGGCGGCGTAGGCTCCCAGGCCACCCAAGGCCAGCGCGGCGGCGAGGCCAAAGCCCAGGAGCTTTGCCTTTCGGCGATCAGGCGTTTGGGGTGCTGAGGCTTTTTTCAAGGCGATTGGTTTAGGCCTCCCGATTCTAGCACAAAAGGGCCCTCCTTCATCCTGCTTTTCCCGCTGTCATCCCGACCGGCTTGTCCTGAGCGGGGCCTAAGGAAGCGGAGGGGTCTTTGCCCGCTCTTTTTTGAAAATCTGCGGGCTTTCGCCCTTGAACTTTGGCTTGGGCTTCTTTAGACTTTCGGCAGCGTGCGACATTGGAGCCTACACTCCGGCACGGCACGCTCGCAATTTTCACGAATAGGGCATGCCTTGGAAATGGCTGAATTACTCCGCTTCGCTTCGCCAATTCAGACATTTCCATCCTTTGTTTCGGCTTTCCTCATTCTTCGGAAAAGCCTACACTCCGGCACGGCACGCTCGCAATTATCACGAATAGGGAAATGCTCGGAATCACTTGAATTTGCTTCGCAGATCCTTCATGATTCCGTCCTCCGCTCCGGTCTTCCTCGCTCACGCTTGGACAGACCTTCGGCTACGGAACGCATTTCTCGCAATTACGGAGGGATGGCCGAGTGGTTGATGGCAGCAGTCTTGAAAACTGCCAGGCCCGCAAGGGTCTCCAGGGTTCGAATCCCTGTCCCTCCGCCAGCCTTCGCCTATGCTGCGCCAAGCCTGCCTGTCGGCAGACAGGGCTTCGCAGGGCTTCGGCTGGCAGGCCACAAAGGTAGACAGGGATGAGAAGTCCATGCCATTCGATTTCACTTAAGATCGAGGATGATTTCGCAAAAAGCAGGGTGCGCGGATGACTGCAGAGATTGCTAAAGCATTGGCGGCTTCAATCGAAGGTTTGATATAATGAAAAGGCAGATCTTAAAAATTAACAGAAAGGAAAACTATTATGGCAACAATCAATCCCTACATTAACTTCAACGGAAATGCCGAAGAGGCATTTGCATTTTACAAATCGGTATTTGGCGGAGAATTTGAAAAAATTATACGCTTCAAAGAACTATCAAGCCCTGAATTCCCCGTAGCGGAAAGTGAGGCGAATAAAATAATGCATATTGCTTTGCCTATTGGCAAAAACATTTTAATAGCCAACGATGTTCCGGAAAGCATGGGGCGGGTAAACGAAAACGAAAACAGATCAAAAATTTCAATTAGCGCGGAAAGCAAAGAAGAAGCAGATAAATTATTCAGCGGACTTTCGGCGGGCGGAAAGGCAGAAATGCCAATCATGGACAGTCCTTGGGGCCCCTATTTCGGAATGCTTAGAGACAAATACGGTATTGAATGGACGGTTGAATTTGACCCAAAGCATAACGGGCAGAAGTAACTGAAGGAATTTGCGCCAAAGAAAAACTTGAAATAGCCCTTTCCGCTTAGGTGCTTCAAAGCGAGGCGAAAAGATTCAGCAGCCTGCCATTGATATAGTAGTGCGTGTTCTTGTATTTTCTCAGTTCCAAGAGCCCCATCTCCACAAGTCTTTTTAGGTGTCTGGAGGCTGTTATTCTGGTGATTCCGATTTCGGAAGCGATGAAGTCTATTTTAGTGTAAGGGTGGGAAAAGATAATGTTCATCAGCTCATGGGAATAAAGCTTGGGCTCCTTTTCCCTGAAAATCCCTTTGTATTCCAGCATAAGCGATTTGATGCCTTCGATCGTTCCTATCGTTTGTTGGGCGGTAGATTCGAGGGCGGTCAGGATGAACAGGATCCATTCTTCCCATGCGTTCTCTTCGCGGACTTTCTGCAAAAGCCTATAATACTCCGTTTTGTTCTTGGTGATGTATCGGCTGAGGTAAAGAATGGGAATTTCCAAAAGGCCTTGGGAAATAAGGTAAAGAATGTTGAGGATTCTGCCTGCCCTTCCATTCCCATCGAAAAAAGGATGGATGGATTCAAACTGATGATGGATGATGGCCATTTTCACCAGCGGGTCAAAATCGCTGATCTTTGAATCGTTGATGAACCGCTCCAAATTTTTCATCTGCTCTGAAATATTATCGTGATGCTGCGGCGGAGCGTAGATGATTTCCCCTTGCTCGTTTTTGAGGAAAGTCCCCGGAAGGTTTCGGAAGCCGGCATCCGTTTTGGTGATGATTTGGGCTATTCTCACCAAGGCATTGTTCGTGATCAGGCCTGTTTTGCTGAGCTGCTCAAATCCATAATAAAGAGCCTCGTTGTACCGATGCACTTCCTTTGTTGCAGGAGAAAAGTCGCTGGATTCCTTGTCGTATTTGAAAAGCTCGTCGTGCGTGGTTACGATGCTTTCCACTTCTGAGCTGTCCTTGGATTCCTGCAGGCCAAGAGTATTGATGAGGATGCTTTGATTTGGGATCGTTTGGGCAACGCCCTTTAGCTCAGCAATGACTCTGTTCGCCGCAATGGCTTTTTTGAGGATGCGAGGGCTTTCGATGCTTGAAGGAAGGGGAAGGGTAGGAATGGGATAGGTCATGTCGAGCTATGTATAAAATTCTTTAAAATTTTTTCATTCTTTTCGACCTATGTAAACTTTTTTCAATTTTGTTTACATAGCTCCGAGCCAATGTGAACTTTTTCCGCCTTTTTGAGTAGAGATTTCAAGCCTGCCCTGAAGAATCTTCCCCTTTCAAATAGCGATCGAACCATTCCAGGGTCAGGCGCTGGGCTTCTTTTTGGAAAGGGGAGGGGTCGTGCCCGGCCCCCTCGAAAAGCTTGAGCTTGTGCGGGACGCCCAGCTTCAGCAGTTCCTGCGCCATTCTCACCGAATCCTGGGGATCCACCCGATCGTCCGCCGTGCCATGGAGCAGAAGGATGGGCGGGCTGTGGCGCAGCTTCTGGGGCCAGCAGAGGGCGGAGCGCTTCTGTTTTTCCTCCAGCGACGGCCCGTGCATCTGGGCCTGGTACTCGGCGAAGCCTGGCCGAAAGCGATCGAGGCCCACCGCATCCGCCAAGCCGGCCGCCACTACGGCCGCCTTGGGCCAGTGGGACTGGGCCAGGGCCTGGTACACGGCCATTCCTCCCCGGCTGAAGCCGTAGAGCCCGATGCGGTCGCTCAAGATCCAGGGGCAATTCATCAGAATCGGATGAAGATCGAGCACGGAGGCCAGATCGGCTTCGCTCCCCAGGGCGTCCTGCCCTTCCCCTCCGTCGACTCCCGGGTACTGCGGGGCCGCCACGGCGTAGCCCGCCCCGGCCAGAGCGGCGAGCATCGAGCCGGGCCGGAAAAGATCGATACTCTCCCACTTTCCGAAATCCCCCGAGCCTCCTCGGCACAGCAGCACGGCCGGGAATGGCCCTTCGCCTTGGGGTTGGGCCCAGAACGCCGAAAGGCTCTTTCCTTGGGAAAGGTAGCGGATCCGAAAGCCCAGGATCCTGCCGCTCAGGGCTTGGGCCGGGCCGATCTCCCCTTCCTCCAGGCCTTCTTTCGTTTTCTCGCTCAGGCGCAGGGGCTCCACGGAAAGGATGCCCGGAATGCGGGCGAGGGCTTGGGCGGGATCGAAGGCGGAAGAGGCCATGGCAAAGGGGCTAGCTGCGGGGCTTATTGTAGCGCCAAACCGATCATTGTAGAACGGGGTGCCAAATCTGCATCGCAGAGAGTCTTGATTTTTTGAAAATATGTTTTATAATTCCTTGCAGCATGAGCATATCGCTTGTGCGTGCACTTTGAAAAGAAAGGTTTCGCATGAAAGGGAAATTCGGATTGGTTGCCTTGATCCTCAAATTGGCGATGAAGGCGGGGCCCATGCTTCTGAAATTCGCCAAAGCCCTCAAGCTGGGCAAGGTCGGCCTCGCAGGAGCTTCACTGTTCGCCTACACTTACCTGTTCACGTGGGAATTCGCCGCCATGATCATGGTCATGCTGTTCGTCCACGAAAGCGGGCACATCTGGGCCATGAAGCGCTGCGGGATGAAGACTAGGGGCATCTACTTCATTCCTTTCCTGGGCGGAGTAGCTGTAGGCGATGGAGAGTTTCCTTCCCGAAAAGCCGAGGTTATTGTGGCCATCATGGGGCCTGTGTGGGGCCTTCTCCTTTCGCTGGCTTCCGCTGCGGCCTTCCTGTTCACGCAGAATCCCCTTTTCGCCGCTGGGGCGAGCTGGATGGCGCTGGTGAATCTCTTCAATCTGCTGCCCATCAACCCCCTGGATGGGGGACGGATCGTGAAATCCGTGGCCTACTCGGTGCATTCCAAGCTGGGCATAGCCTTCCTTCTTCTGGGGGTGCTGGCTGCGGGGCTCCTTACATTTAAAGTGGGCCTAGGGCTCTTCTACTTCCTGCTTGTCGTTGGGATGTTGGATCTTTTGTCCGAATGGAAGAATAGGGCCCAACGCCCCCCGATGAGCTCCCGGGAGATCCTCTGGTCGCTGGTCTTCTACATCCTTGCCATTGCTGTGCTCTTCGGCCTCATGGTCTACATGAAGGACGCCCCCGGCGCTTCTGTGGCGATGGAGCTGCTGGAGGGTTGAGGTTCACCCTCCCCATCGAGCCATTCCTTCTCAGAACCTGTTTAATATCTTTTCAGTAATAGGCTGATGAAAGCCAGATAGACCATGTTCAGGCTGGTGTTCAGCTTTCTCTCGCAGTTTTTCCACAGCCTCCTGCACTTCTCCAGCCATGCGAATGAACGCTCCACCACCCACCGCTTGGGAAGAACGACGAATCTGTGCAGCTCATTCCTTTTGACGACTTCCACCTCCGCACCGATTGCCTCAAGTGTCGCCCGGGCAAAGGCTTCTCCCGCGTACCCCCCCGTCCGCCAGCACCTTGCCGACTTCGCCAAGGCTGTCTTTGTCTTTTTCAAAGGCCTCAATGGCTCCGCTCCTGTCCGTCACGTTGGCCGTGGTGATCTGGATGGCGTGGGGAAGGCCGTTTGTGTCCACGCCGATGTGGCGCTTGATGCCTGACACCTTCTTCCCAGCGTCATACCCTCTCTCCTCGGCGGTGTCGGTGTTCTTCACGCTCTGGGCATCAACGATCAGGAAGCTTGTTCGCGTATTGCGCCCCTGTTTCAAACGGGCCGCGCCAACCAATTTTTTTTAAGCACTCATGCAGAATGCTTTTTTCCGTCACTTCGCCGTTTTCCGTCCATATGCGGAAGTAGTAATATACGGCCTCCCATTTGGGGTAGTCCCCCGGCAGCGCCCTCCACTGGCAGCCTGTTCTGAGGCTGTAGAGAACGGCGTTGAATATGTCATGCATGTCCAGCCTCCTGGGCCTGGTTTTTTTGCGGACTGATTCAAGAAGCGGCCGTATACGGTCAAACTGGTCTCCGGTGAGGTCGGAGGGGTATTTTTTTGTTTTCATTTTTGAATGGGCTATTCGCACATTCATCTTAACTTCTGTCGGAGATTTTAAACAGGTTCTCAGGAGTGGCTTTTTTTCTTGCGCAAAAAATCGCCCTTCCATTTGATAGGATCCCTGCAGGAGGGTTCGGCGACTTCTTACCATTATAGCAATTGCGCTGGAAAAAGGCAAGGAGTTTTTCTTATGCCTTGGGCGTAAGGCAAGATGAGAGCTGATCCAGCGGTATAGTCCCTTGGAATATTTGTCCCCTGACTGTGCAGGCAAAGATTGAAATTCCTTTCCAATTCGCACTTTAAAGCGTGAAACGCATAATTCTTAACTGCTCCGCAAAGGCTTCGT
>CAYUUW010000066.1:0-6452 GCA_964448005.1 uncultured Candidatus Peribacteria bacterium | reverse complement strand
GCAGGAAAAATGGAGCGAGGCGGGCAGCTATCTTACCCTCGCCCGATCCATGCCAGGCTGGGACCTTTCTTTGGAAAGCAGGGTCCGGACCGAGGACTTCGCGCGAGACTCATTCCAGAACCTTTGCTTTTCCTACTTCCGCTACCTCCAGGAAGCAGGGCGGCAGCCCGAAAGGATCAGGATTTTCGGCTCGGCTTTCAAAGGCCCACGCTTCGATTGGCACCGCGAAAGCTTAAGCATACCCGCAAAGGGATTTGAATACGTTGGAGTGAATAATCCTCCGGAAAACAAGCTGGGCTTCATCCTGAAGTCCGAAGAGGCTCATTTGGCTCATTACAGGAAGGACCCCTACGGCCTTTCGGAAGAGCTGATGCGCGGGAAAGCAGGCCGAGATCCCCATGGGGACGGAAATCCTTACGGGAGCCTGGCGGAAGAGCTTCCCGAAAGCGTCGACAAGGCAAAACTCCGAAGCTCGTTCGGTGGACGCCTTTAGCCCAGGCTAGGCGAAGGCGGGAATCCTTTTGCGGCTCGGGCCCGGCGGGATGCTTTCCTGGCTCCGCTCAAGCCGCTCCTACCGGCCGATCTCCAGCAGGGCCGGAGGAGCCTCGGGCAAAGGCTCGCCATTCTTTCCGTCGCCCATTCCGATCAGCCCGATGATCAGCCCCACCGCCCCGAAGGCGGCCCCCAGGATCCACAGGCGCATGGTGATCTTGGCCTCGCCCCAGCCCTTCTTTTCCAAATGGTGATGCAGCGGAGCAATGAGGAACAGCTTTTTCCCGAGCAATTTTTTGGACCCCAGCTGAAGGATGACCGAAACGGTCTCGGCGATGAACACCATGCCCACGATCAGCAGCACCACCAGCGAATCGGTCATCATGGCCATCACGCCCAGCGTGGCCCCGTAGGCCAAGGATCCCGTGTCGCCCATGTAGAACAGCGCCGGCGGCACATTGTTCCACAAATAGGCCATCAGGGATCCAACCAGAAGCCCGCAGAAGATGGCCAAGAAAACAAAGCCCTTGGCGTAGGCGATCACGCCGAAGACCGTGAAGGCCAGCAGCAGCAGGCCTCCGGCCAGCCCGTCCAGCCCGTCGGTGATGTTCACGGCGTTGGAGGTGGAGACGATCACCAGGACGAAAAGCGGAATGTACCAGGCGCCGATGGTGAAATCGCCCAGGCGAGGAATGTGGATGCTGTCGAAGCCCAGCTTGCCGTAGAACCACCAGCCCCCCAGGATCGCGAAGGCGGTGAGCAGGAGGAATTTAGGCTTGGCCTTGATGCCTTTGGAGCCGCCGATATTCCGGATATTGTACCAGTCGTCCACGGCGCCCAAAAGGCCGACCGCCGCCAAGGTGAACAGGGGCAGGTAGACCTGCCCGCGCTGCAGCAGCGAGTGCTCCAAAATTCCCAGCAGCGAAAGGAGGCGGGAAAAGGCGACGACCAGAAGCACCGAACCCCACATGATGATTCCGCCCAGGGTCGGGGTTCCGATTTTCTTGGCGTGCATCTCGGCGAAAACAGAAGCCTTCCCTCCGCTCCAGGCCTCGTCGCGAATCTGCTTTCCCAGCCTCAGCTTTCCGGCCAATTTCAGGTAGAGCGGGGTCAGGCCCAAGGTGAGGGCGAAGCACAGCGCGGACCATCCGAAAACGGCAATCAGGTTGGGAATGTGTTCCATGAATTTTCAAATGTTCAGTCTACGGCTTACATTTTTCAAATTTTCATACGTCTGAAAAATTGAAAAACATGAAAATGAAAAAGGACGCTAAAAATAATCATTCGCCCGAATGCACGTGCTGGTTGTCGATATCGAAGAAGCGCATCCGCTGCTTGTCGAAGCGGAGCATGATCTTTCCGACGGGTCCATTGCGGTGCTTCCGGATGTACACATCGGTGATCCCCTTCTCCTCTTCGGTCAGGTTCTCTTCGTAGTAGTCTTTGCGGTAAAGCATCAGCACAATGTCCGCATCCTGCTCGATGGATCCCGATTCGCGCAGGTCCGCCAGCTGAGGGATCTTGGGATTGCGGAGCTCCACGGCGCGGGAAAGCTGGGAAAGGGCAATGATGGGAATATGAAGCTCGCGGCCCAGGGCCTTGAGGGCACGGGAAATCTCGGAAATCTCCTGCACCCGGTTGCCGTAGGCGCTGCCGTGCCCCACAGACATCAGCTGGAGGTAATCGACGATGAGAAGGTCCAAGCCGTGCTCCATTTGGAGCCGCCTGGCCTTGGCCCGGATCTCGGCGATGGAGGCGCCCACCGAATCGTCGATGAAAATGGAGGCGTTGTTGAGCCGGTCCATGACCAGGCCCATGTTCTGGAAATCCCCATCGTCGAGCTTCCCGTGCTGCAGCTTCCACGAATCGACCCCCAAAAGCGAGCAGAAGAGGCGGTCGACCAGCTGCTCCTTGGACATTTCCAGGGAGAAGATGCCCACGCTGCTCTTCTTGTCGTTCTCAATGGCGATCTTTTGGGCAATGGAAAGGGCCAAGGCGGTTTTCCCCATGCTGGGGCGGGCCGCCAGGATGATCAGGTCGGACGGCTGAAGGCCGGAAAGCATGCCGTCGAGGGATTTGTAGCCGGTGCTGAGCCCCTTCACCTTGTCCTTCTCGTCCGCCATGTGCAGGGCGGAAAACTCCTCGTAGCGCTTGGTGAGAACATCCCGCACGTGCACGAAGCGGTCCTTCAGGAAGGTCTGGGAGATGCTGAAGACTTCCTTCTCCGCGCTCTCCAGCAAGGCTTCGATCTCCTCGTTCTCGTTGTAGCCGCAGGCCGTGATGCTGTTGCCGGCCTTGATCATTCGCCTCAGCGTGGCCTTGGCTTTGACGATTTGCGCGTACTTGAAGACGTGGGTCGCCGTGGGCACGCCCGCCGTGAGCTCGGCCAGGTATTCCGGCCCGCCGACGGCGTCCAAGTGCTTGCGCTCCTCCAGCAGGTTGCTCAGCGTCAGCAGGTCGATGGGATCGTGGCGGTTGTAGAGGTCGATCATGGCCTGGTAGGCCATCTTGTGGGTGTCGTAGTAGAAGTCGTCCGGCTGGATGAGGTCGGCGATTTTGACCAAGGCGTCCTTGTCGATCAGAATGGAGCCCAGCACGGACTGCTCGGCCTCCTTGTTGTGCGGGGGGATGGTGCTGGAGAGTTGGCTCATGGCGGAAGAAGGTTGGGTCTAGCTTAGGAGCTTTGCGGCAGAGACCCCTACAGGATAGCGAGACGCCCCCTTTGGCGCAACCCGATCGGGCAGCCCCTGGACAAAGCCTTTTTATCACTGGCCGATCAAAAAGAGCGGGCCGATCGGCCCGCTCTTTTCTCCTCTGCATAAAAGTCTAGGCCGCAAGCTTTTCCTCCGCAGGCTTGATCTTCAGGGCCAAAGGCTTCTCCTCCGGCGCCGCATGCGTCTCTTTCGCCTTCAGCATCAGCTTGGCCTTGATCTCCTCGTACACCTTGGGATTGGCGGAAAGGAACTCCTTGGCGTTTTCCCGGCCTTGGCCAAGCTTGGTTCCCTGGTAGGTGTAGAAGGCCCCGGCCTTGCTCACCACGTTCTTTTCGATGGCCGTATCGAGCAGGTCCCCGGTTCGGCTGATTCCCTCGTTGAACATGATGTCGAATTCCGCCTGCTTGAAGGGGGGCGCGATCTTGTTCTTGGTCACTTTCACCCGCACTCGCCTTCCGGTCACCTCGTCGCCCCCCTCCTTTCCTCCGCTGATCTTATCCGTGGAGCGGATGTCCAGGCGGATGGAGGAATAGAACTTGAGGGCGTTTCCGCCGGTGGTGGTCTCGGGGTTTCCGAACATGACCCCGATCTTCATGCGCAGCTGGTTAAGGAAGATCACCGTGGTGCCCGTTTTGGAGATGAAGGAAGTCAATTTGCGCAAAGCCTGGCTCATCAGCCGGGCCTGGAGGCCCATGTGGGAATCGCCCATCATTCCCTCGATTTCCGCCTTGGGGGTGAGCGCGGCGACCGAATCGACCACGATCACATCGATTCCGCCCGATCGGGTCAGCGTTTCCACGATCTCCAGGGCCTGCTCGCCGTTGTCCGGCTGGGAAATGAGAAGGTTTTCGGTGTCCACGCCGATGCGCCTGGCGTACTCCGGGTCCAGGGCATGCTCGGCATCGATGAAGGCGCAGACTCCGCCTTTCTTCTGGGCCTCGGCAATGGTGTGCAGGGCCAGGGTGGTTTTCCCCGAGGATTCCGGGCCGTAGATCTCGATGATCCTGCCCCGGGGAATGCCCCCGCCCAAGGCGCTGTCGAGCGAAATGGAGCCGGTGGAAATGGTTTCGACCTTCACTTTGGCGCCTTCGCCCAGCTTCATGATGGTGCCTTTTCCGAAATTCTTTTCGATCTGCATGAGGGCGCTCTTCACGGCGTCGCTTTTTTTGGGAGGTATCGTGGTCATCTTGAGTGGATTAGGGTTAATTTCGGCCAGCAGGCCAGTGATTCAACTATAGTAAACGTACGTTCACTTAACAAGGGGAAATGATCGGACGGCTTAAAAATAAAAAGGAAAGGCTTTGCGGAAGCCAAAAAGAAAAATTGACGAAAGAAGTTAGTATTTCAAAAAATATTTCATGCCCTCGAAAAAAAGGCGCCGTACCGAAGCGCCCCACTCAGAAAAGCTTTGAGATTAAGGCCATGCCTCATTTCTCCATTTCCCCTCTTTGCACGCCGCCCTTGAGCCGGAAATAGCTCTGGACGGAGTTTTGGGTTCCGAAGGCCACCCTTTCTCCGCCGCACTCCCTGCACTTGAAGCGAAGGGTTTGGGGAATGCGCTCGGGCTTCTCGATCACCTTCTTGCATTCCCGGCAGTAGTAGGCGATCTCGGCCGGAAGGCCGTTTTCGCCCAAATAGCTCGGATCGATCTCCTTCATGTCGGAAAGAATGATCTTCAGGTAGTCCGCGTCCGCCGGGGTGAGCGGTTCCAGATTGTGGCTTTCAGTGGTCATTTTTGGCTTGGAAAAAGGTTCGAATCGGAAAAGGCGAAATCGGAAAAGGGAAATACGAGGGCGTCCGACTCATCGAAGTCCGGCCTCTTTGGTGAAGTAGTCCCCTTGATCCGCTCCCGAAGAGCGGGGGGTCCGGTCGAAAAGGCCTGGATGCTCTTGGGGCGAGGCTTGGCCGGAAAGCTTGCTGTGGCCATAGCTCCGCAAAGGCTCAGGCTCATTTTCCTCTTCCATGCGGCCAATGGGATGTTCCAGGCTGGGCAGATCCTCTTCCCCGAAGAAGGCGCCTTCTTCGGCAACCCCTCCCTGAGGAGCTTCTTCCTGCCCGAAGAATTCCCTGGCGCTCTTCTCCTTTGCTTTTTGGATCTGGGCAAAAGCCGCGAAGGCCCCCAAGAAGCCTCCTGCCAGGCCCACATAGATCCCGAAACGGAGCTCGGCCTGGGTGAATTCCAGGGAGCGCTTGGTGTAGATGGCGATATCCAGCAGGACGAGGAAAAGGCTTTGGCCCATCAGAAAGAACAGCGTCTGCTCCTTGGAGTAGCCGAACTGGGGCAGGCGGATGTGCAGGGTTTCAGCCAGGAGCGTCAGCAGGGCCAGGCCCGACATGAGCACGACCACGAAGCCGATGATGCCCAGGTCTCCGGCGTAGGCATTGTAGGTGAGCGTCTTCTCGAAATTCATGACCACCGAATACCAGGGCATGAAGCTGCCCAGCAGAAGAGTGAGGCCGCCGAGGCCGACTACCTTCTCTTCGGCGCTCAGGCGCAAAACGGCATGCTTGATTTGTCTGAGTTTCATGGGGTGGATTAAAGGCCAATCGTCGTCCACTCTAGCACAAAGGCTGCGCAGGGACAATTCAGCCGGAGCCGGATAGGCCTTTGGGCTAGGGTTCGGGGCTATCCATGCTGAAGCCAATGAGATAAAATCAAGCTCGATTAATTCAGGCTCATGGTTTTGGCTTTCGACATTCGCGGCCTAGAGGGAAACCCTGGAGGGAAGGGCATATGGACCGCCAGCGCCTTGGAGGCCATGCTCCGGCAGGATCAGGCCAACCGCTACCTGCTTTTTTCCCATGGATCGGCCAAAGCCGATTTCAGCCGTTTCCCCAACGCCACGGTGATCCCGGTGAAAGGCTCCTCTTTCTTGTGGCATTGGATGGCCTACCGGGAAGCATTGAAGCGAAAAGCCGATGTTTTTATCGCCACCGAAAGCTACCTGATCCCCTTTTTGCACAACCCCAAAAAGCTCCAGGTCGCCACGGTCGTGCACGATCTGGTGGCCTTCCGGTCCCCGGTGCCCCACCAGAAGAAGGCGACTCGGATCGAGCGCCTGACGCTGAAGAGGGCGGCCAAAAAAAGCCGCTGGATCTTTGCGGTGTCCCAGCACACCAAGGCTGATTTGGTCCGGCAATGGCCCAATGCCGGGCTGGAAGGCAAGTCGACTGTGGTTCATGCGGGCGTGCGCGACCTTTTCCTGAAGAAGGCGGAGGCGAAGCTGATCATTCAAGCGCAGCAGC
>CAYUUW010000065.1:0-6719 GCA_964448005.1 uncultured Candidatus Peribacteria bacterium | reverse complement strand
CGGCGAAAGGCGAATCGTTCACCATGAAGTCCATGGCCAGCGAAGGGGGGTCGACCTTGATGGCAGGCAAAGGCTCCACATCGGCGCTGCCGGCAATGGTCTCGCCCACGAACACGTCCGCCAGGCCCGCCACCGAGACGATGTCCCCTGCGCTGGCCTGATCGGCCTCGATGCGCCGGGGGCCCTGAAACGTGAAAAGCTTGGTGATCTTGCCGCTGCGGGCCTTGCCTTCGGGCGTCAGCACCGTAACGGACTGGCCCACTTTGGCCACGCCCTGGTGCACCCGGCCCACAGCCAGGCGGCCCAGGAAGTTGTCGTAGGCCAGAGTGGCCGGCTGCATGCGGAAGACCGATTGGGTGTCCTGGGCGGCGCTGGGCACATGCTCCAGAATGAAGTCCAGCAGAGGGCTGATGTCTTTTCGGGGATCCTCCAAATTGCGGACCGCTATGCCTTCGCGGGCGATGGCGTAGATGTAGGGGAAATCCAGCTGGGCGTCGCTGGCGCCGAGCTTGGCGAAAAGGTCGAAGACCTGGTCCACCACCCAATCCGGGCGGGCGGCGGGCTTGTCGATCTTGTTGATGCAGACCAGCACCTTTTTGCCCAATTGCAGCGATTTGCGCAGCACGAATTTGGTCTGGGGCATGGGGCCTTCGTAGGCATCCACCACCAGAAGGGTGGCCTCCACGGTGCTCAAAACGCGCTCCACCTCGCTGCCGAAATCCGCATGGCCGGGGGTGTCCACCAGATTGATCTTGCTGCCCTTGTATTCGATGGGGGCATTTTTGGCGTAGATGGTGATGCCGCGCTCCTTTTCCTGGTCGTTGCTGTCCATCACGCGCTCTTCCACCTGCTGGTGGGCCGCGAAAGCGCCGCCGGCCTTCAGCAAAGCGTCCATCAGAGTGGTCTTTCCGTGATCCACGTGGGCCACAATGGCCATGTTCTTGATATCCATAAAATAGGTCTAAAAAATTGTCCAGAACACTTTAAAGGCTTGCAGGAGGAAAGTCAAAAGGCTTTTGCGGGAGGGGGGCCGCCCTCCATTCCGACCGCAGGAAGAAACAGCCTGGTCTTGGGAGAAAATTATTGCATTTTTTAAAAAATATGCTAAATTGCATTTTGAAATGCTTCGCCTCTTGGCCTATTGGCCCGGAATCTGCGCGGTGCAGGTTCCGAATAACCCAGAAAGGAAGTGGCGCATGACAACGGGAGAGCGCATCCTCATATGCTTCTGCGTGATCCAGCAAGCCTGCGGAAAGCACCGCCAAGATCTCAGCGCTTCAGAGCAAGGGCGGCTGAACCAGCTCCATAGGGCAGAACTGCCCCGACTCGAATTCGAAGAATGGCTGGCTCTGCGGGTCTGCGCAAAAGCTCTGTCCGAAATGATCGGAACCTCGGCCGGCCGACGCGAAAACTATTGGAATCACATGCGAACCGGCCTGCGCGCCATGCTGGAGGAAATGGACGTTCCCCAGTGCTTCGGAGCTCGTTGCGGCATCGTCAGCGTGGACATCATCTGGGAGCAAGCTGACGTGCAGAAGGCTCTCAAAGTCATCCAAAATGCTTGCGAAGAGAGTCTCGAAGCCGCCCAAGAGGCACTCCGCGGGGAATACGAGCTGGATGAAGGAATCTTCCGGGACATGTCTCAATGGCTCTACGCCATGGTCCTGATGTGCCACGTGCATAAAAAGATCCATGAGGGCATCCATCCTGGTGGCGAAAGCGAAGGGGCTTGGCACTGGGAGCACACCTTTCGGGGGGATTCCAAAATCGGCATCCCTTGCATCAGGCTCAGCCCGGTCTAGGAGCCGGTACGAAAGCCTCGCAGCCTCGCGCTGCGGGGCTCCTTTTTTGCAGGCCGGACCAGGCCTTGCGTTTTTGATAAAAATATATTACTTTGCCGCTACCCATGTTCACCCCGGCCTATTGGCCCGGAATCTGCGCAGTGCAGGTTCCGACTCACCCAGAAAGGAAGTGACGCATGGCACTGGAGATAACTGAAGCCGTTCAACGGGCCATTGAGCAGATGATGGCCCTCCCGGATCAAGCCATCCCTTCGGCCATCGGCGTGATGCAGCGAGAATGCGCAAATCACATCGAAGGCCTCGATGCCCGGGATCGAGAGCGGCTGAAGCAGATCCATCGGAACGAAATGCCACAACTCGGATTTGCGAAATGGCTAAATTTGCGGCTCTGCGCGAAGGCGGCGTGCCAATCGATTCTCCTCACGAGCAAGCTGGAGGATAGGCGAGATGCTCATTGGCTTCACCTCCACAGGGGGCTAAGCGGCCTGGTCGAAGCCATGGAGATCCCGCCGTGCTTCGGCACAGAATGCACCCCCATCAATGTGGATGCGATCTACGATCGGGACGAGGTGCAGGGAGCCCTGCAGATTATCCAGAGGATCTGCGAGGACCACCTGGCTGAAGAAGGCGCCCGGCAGAGGCTTGGCGGAAGCTACGAGCCAAACCAACAAGCCTTTCCGAAAATGTTTCAATGGCTCTACCTCATGGTCCTGCTGTGCCACGTGACGCAGGAAGTCCGCGAGGCCACCTCTCAGAACGGAGAAAATGACGGAGACTTCCATTGGTTGCACACCCTCGCAGGGCTCTGGGGGCAAAGCACTCCTTGCCCCTTGCACCAGGATTAGGGGTCCCGGGCTCACGCCCCGCAGCATCGCGCTGCGGGGATTTTTTCATGTCGGTCGGCCGGAAGCCAAAGGCCCTTTAAAAAGGCAGCGTGCCGGAGTACCGTGCTGGCCCCCTCCACTCTAGTTGCCTAGCTGCATTTTATGAGCCGGTTTCTTTGCGATCCAAAATTGCCAGAGTCCGAGCGGATCGCCCTGACTGCGCTGCTGGGGGAAGTCCTATGCGACCCCCGAAGCCAAAGCATGGTCTTCAGCCCTATTTCAGAAAGGACGAAACCTAGCCTGCGGGTTCAAGCCTAGGCGCCAAGCCTATCCGCAATCGCCCGGGCCAAAGCCACATGGAAGGGGTTTTTGGAGAAAGGGGGCCTGGCGAAGCGTTCGGCCAAGGGCAAAAGGCCCACAGAAAAAGCATCATCCCTCGCCTCAAGGTATCGGAAGCAGGTCTCGTAAAAATCCCTATTGTAGGGCAGGCCCGGCAGAATATGCTCGATCCTTTGCGGAGAAGCAGGAAAAGCGTCCGGCTGGGAAAGGATCCACACCCGGCAGCGCCACAGAATGACCCAAGGAACCAATCGGTTCTCGACGGCCAGCTCAACCCGTTCTTCCGGATGCGAATCGCCTAGCTCGGAAGAAGGCCCTGGGAGAGGCTCTCTCACCACCTGGAGGGGCATTCTGAGGGGAATTAATTGGACTCGATTCTATCAAAAAAAGAAGTTTTGTCAAGAGTGCGGGCCGGAACCCCTTCAGGCTGCCGCAGGCTGTGCTAAGCTGAGGCAGTTCAGAACTCATAAATGCGCTCCCATGCCCGGCAGACGCCCAAGACCCCTTGCCCTGTTTGCCTGCCTGCTGATCGCAGGCCTGTTTGCCTGGGCCTTTTGGCAGCCCGCCTCCGAGGCAACCTCCCGGATCTTGAGCAAGGCCCTGGGGAGGCAGGCGGAGCCCATCGTGGACATCTCGCTCCTGGCCTCCAGCATGGAGCCGGCACTGGCCCCCGAGCACGCCTTTCCCGCCAGCTTCCAGTACCTCAACGGCTGCTTCGGCTATGCCGTGGGGCACATCCTGCAGGAAAGAGGCCGCCCTTTCGATCCGCTGGAGATGGAGGAGCGCATCCAGAAGCCCAGGGAAGAGCTTTGGAAGGCCGAATACAAAGACCGCCTGGCCGAGGCCTACGGGCTGGAATTCCACTGGAGCAATCGGGCCAAGGCGCTTTTCGAGCTGCTGGCCCAAGGGGAGCCCGTGGTGCTGACCTACAAGTATCCGCTGGGCGGCGGAAAATGGGTGCTGCATGCGGTGGCCGCCTATTCGTTCGACGAGGACGGAATCTGGGTCTCCGACACGCTGAGCGGAAAACGGATCAGGCTGAGCCACGATCAGGTTTTCTCCCGAACAGGAGGAAAGACGCTCTACAGCTTCGCCAGGGTTCTGGAGAAGTAGGGGGATTCGCCCCATTGGCAGGCCTTTTGGCGATGGGCGGCTGCGCCCTGGAGATTAAATTATGCAAATTACCTTGTAATACAAGGTACTATTAATCTAAATTAGGTTCAGGAACCTCACCTCATTCCTATGAATCTGGAAAACACCAAGGCCCAAATGCGCAAAGGCACGCTGGAGTTCTGCACCCTGCTGGTCGTCTCGGGAGGGCCGGTCTACGCTTCGGACATTCTCAAGCAGCTGAAAAAAGCAGATCTGATTGTCGTGGAGGGAACCTTGTACCCCCTGCTGACCCGCCTCAAGAACGCCAAGCTCCTCACCTACGAGTGGCAGGAATCCAGCGGCGGTCCGCCTCGCAAGTACTACACGCTGACGCCCGAAGGCAAAAAATCCCTCGAAAGCCTTCAGGAAAGTTGGCAGAAATTTTCCAATTCCCTTAATTCCCTAATCAAATCCTATGGCCAGTAAAACCACCCCGGTCAGCATCAATGGAGCCGTTTTCCACATGACCGAATCGGCGTATCAAATGTTTTCCGATTACCTGAAATCCGTTCAGAAACACTTCAGCAAGCATGAGGGGAGGGACGAGATCGTGACGGATCTGGAAAGCCGCATGGCCGAGCATTTTGCGGAAGGAATCAGCCCCGGAAAACAGGTGCTCCTGAAAAAAGACATTGAAGCCCTCATTGAAGTGATGGGCCGAGTGGAGGATTTTGAGGCAGAAGAGGCCCAAGAAGAAAAGGAGGGGGAGAGCGGCCCCAAGATAAAAAAGCATTTCTATCGCGATCCTGACAAGCGTGTGATTGCAGGAGTGTGTTCGGGGCTCGCCAATTATTTTCAGGTAGATGTGCGCCTGTTTCGCCTGCTGTTCTTCGTCAGCATTTTCTTTGGAGGACTGGGAATCTTTGCCTACGGCCTGCTTTGGATTTTTGTTGCCGAAGCTCAAACCACGGCCGAAAAAGAGGCCATGACGGGGTATAAATTCGATTTGGCCGCCATCGCCAAGGATGTGGAAGGAAAAGTGAAGGACATTAAAATGCCCGAAGGCCTGGATCGGAAAATAGGCGGCATTTTCAAGGGCTTGGGTCAGCTTGTGACGGCATTGGTGGAATTTGTTCTTAAGTTCATTCTTTTTATTCTCAAAATCGTCAGTATTTTCGTCACTCCCATCCTAATTTTAGCGACAGTCGCCTTTACTCTGATGATGCTTGCCTTAGCTTTTCATCTTTATCCTTACTTCATTCAACTTCCCTTGGATGCCCTGACGAGCAGAGCTTCTTTTTACCTGTTTTTGATGGGTGTCTATATGGCGGGATTGGTCGTGTTTATTGCGTTGATTTCTGTTTTTATGTCACCCATAAAGAAGAGATGGCTCTTTACAGCTGGGAAAGGAGTAGCCTTAATTAGCCTATTTTTGGTAGGAGGGTTAATTACCGCATTAGGAGCTTTGGACCTGGCTCCCCGAGCGCGTGAAGTGATGCAAAAAGAGTTGAACAATGAAAGCAAGGAAATTCAAATTTTTGATCAAATCCCCTCCTTTGATTACATCTATATTCAACATCCCGTGCGCCAAGCGACCGTTGTTCCGGGAGAAAAATATAAAATCGAAATTAAAAGCAGTTTCTGTGAGGGGTTATTTGAACCCCAAGTAATAGGGGTAACGCTGGAGATCAAGCGGAAAAAAATCCTCCCCTTCAATCCATTGTGTGAAGCCGCAGGAATGGACGTTGTCATCACCGCCCCGGATTTCGAAACGTTAAGCGCATGGGACTCATCGGTCATAACCGTAAAGGATTTTGACTTCCGGGTATTGAATCTGGGCCTCTACGACAACAATCAATTGCATTTGGAAGGAGGCAATGCGGAGGCCCTGAATGCCTATATTAGTGGCAGCTCCCTTATTCTTGGCCTTCCTTTCAAAGTAAAGGAGGCTTACATTGATGCCTTTGACAATTCCATGGTGGAACTATCGGTCACCGATTCGCTGTACGGAAGAGCTTACGATTCTTCTGTCATTCGCTATAAGGGGAATCCAAGAACCTCTTTTTCCGAAGAGGCTGATGAAGGGATCGCAAAATTCGATAGCCTTGGAAACATTCAGGGCATCAATGAGGTTCCTCCCACCGCTGTCATAGAAGCGGAAAATTCATTTGATCCTTTCGGTCTTGATAACGAAGCCGAGGAGGCATTTCCTTCCGATCCAATGGCTCCCCCCGATGAGCAGATGGCCCCCTATACTGATCAGCCTTCATCCTCTTATTATCAGGAAATATCAATAATCTGGAGCGAGCTAGAAGCAATGACGATTCCTCAACTTTGCAAAAAGGAGCTTAGAGCCGCATTGGAAAAGGCTTACGGGGATTGGATTTTTAGCAAAGAGGCATTTAACATTTCCCAATCAGACTTACAATATCTTTCGCAGAAAACGCCTCTGATTTCCACAAGTTGCGTCGACAAGATCACTGAAAAGATTTTCGGCTCAAGCTAGTCACAGAGCGGACTAAACCCCCTTCAGGCTCAGTCCATCCTGGACGCTCGACTTCTCCCGAAGGGGCACGATGGGCGAAGGAATGAGGCCGGAAAGTTTTTTCCCTAATTCAGAAACCAAACCGAACACTTAGGTTAAACTATTAACCCTAACGTG
>CAYUUW010000064.1:0-6758 GCA_964448005.1 uncultured Candidatus Peribacteria bacterium | reverse complement strand
TTCGCCATGGGATGCGGCCCTACCAGAACGACCAGGTCGCTTGCAGCCTGGCCTTCGCCAAAGACCGGCTCAAGCCCGGAAAGCTGAGCGAGCTAGCCCAGCACTACGGCATCGAATCCAAAAAGGGCGAACTGCACCGAGCCCTGTACGATGTGGAGCTGCTGGCCAAAGTGATGGGAAGGATGATGAAGGAAAACGAGCCGGAGCAAATGCAGTACTCGCTCATCCTTTAGCAAAACCTATCGTGGAGCCAATCGTGAAACCAATGGTGGATCAATCGTGGTCACAACCGGAACCGCAATTGGCCCCACAACAGGTGCAAGATCGGCATTAAGATTATTTGGAGTCCCCCACGAACATGTACCCCACTCCGTGGATGGTTTTGATGAAGGGGAATTCGAAGCCTTTGTCGATTTTCCGCCTCAGCGTGGAAACATGGGAATCGACCGTGTTGGAAAGAATGTTGGTGGAATAGCCCCACACCTTTTCCATCAGGCTCTGGCGGGAAAGAATGCGGTTGGGATTCTGCATCATGAATTCAAGGAGCACGTACTCCTTCCCGCGAAGCGGAATCTCTTTTCCTGAGCGGACAGCCATGTTGCTTTCGGGAAAAAGCTCCAGATCTCGGATCTTGAGGGCCTTGGTCATGCTGCCGCGCAGAAAGCGCCTCATGATGGCGCCGACCCGGGCATAGAGCTCCTCGAAGGAAAAGGGCTTTTCGAGGAAATCGTCCGCGCCCAAATCGAGCAGCCGGGCCTTCACTTCGGGGCTGCGCATGGCCGTGAGCACCAGCACGGGGGTTTTTATTCCCACGCTTCGGATCTTCTGGATGATCTTCTCGCCGTCCACATGGGGCAGCATGAGATCGACAATCAGCACGTCGTAGGTGGTGGAGGAGAGCTTCTGAAGGGCCAATTTTCCGTCCCGGGCTCCGTCGAAAAGAGCATATTTGGATTGGAACCCTCTTTCCAGCGCCTTCTGGACCGCCAGGTCG
Organism: uncultured Candidatus Peribacteria bacterium; assembly: GCA_964448005.1. Lineage (GTDB taxonomy): Bacteria > Patescibacteriota > Gracilibacteria > UM-FILTER-43-11 > UM-FILTER-43-11 > CAYUUW01. The sequence goes on along the minus strand of CAYUUW010000064.1, from coordinate 5,764 downwards.
TCTTCGATCACCAAAGCTCGCATTCGCGACGGGGTAAATAGGGGTATGGCGGAGGAAAGCAAGATCATTGTAGCAAAGAAGTCGCCCGCAATCAACGGAAGGATCAGTTCGAGGAGTTCGGCGGCAGAGGCTTCGATCGCAGGATGTAGCCGACCCCATGAATGGTTTGAATGAGATTGGGCCTAGAGCCAGCGTTGAGCTTGGTGCGCAAGGAGCAAATATGGGAGTCCACCGTGTTGGAAAAAAGCTGGGCATTGTAGTCCCACACCTGCTCCACCAAGGTGCTGCGGCTGATGGCCCGGTCCTTGTTCTTCATCAGATAGGCCAGAAGCACATATTCCTTGAGCCTCAGATGAATGGGCTTGCCCGCTCGAGTCACCAGTCGCCGTTCCGGGTTAAGGCGCAGATCGGCCACTGCCAGCTCCTCCGATTCGGCTTCCTGGCTTTTGGAGCGGCGCAGGACAGAGCGAATCCGGGCCGCCAGCTCCACAAAGGAGAAAGGCTTGACCAGGTAATCGTCGGCCCCGGCATTGAGCAGGCGGGTCTTGATCTCTGGATCGTTGACCGAGGTGAGCACGATCACCGGCGTGGCATCGCCCCCTTCCCTTATTTTCTGCAGGATCTCCTCTCCGCTCATGGCGGGAAGGATGAGATCCAGAATGATCACTTGGAAACGCTCGCTTTCCATCAGGGCCAAAGCCTGCTGGCCTTCTTCCACGTGGACCACGTCGTATCCATCTGCCCGGAAGCCTCGGGCCAGGAAGTTGACGATTCCGATCTCGTCTTCAATCAGAAGGACTTTCATAGGGAAGGGCTAAAGGAGGAAAATAGAAAAATGGCAGAAGGATGACTTGGAATTTTAAGGAATTTATAATGTTTTCTTAATCAAACTATAATCTATGCAGGCTATGCTTTCAACAGAAATGCGAAAGGGAACTAAAGCTTTTTTTTATGGATCTTGCCCAATCAGACAGAAGAGAAGGAGGAAGGGGGGGCGACCCCGAGGTTCGGCAGGAAATTTTTCGGCTGATAGAAACTTTGGTCCGCCGGGGCAATGATAAAAGCGGCCAAGGAGCGAATTTTTTGCGTGATCTGATGGCGATCGGAGCTCCTGTAGAGCGTGACTCGGGGGCGAAAACAGTGGCAGCTGAGGATATAAGGGCCACGCTGGATTCCTTGTTGGGGCCGCAATTGGCAGACGACAGGAGGCAGGCCCTTTTAATAGAGCTGAGGAGGCAATGCATCAATCTTTTCGGAAACCTGGATGTGCTTCTGGCTCACTATGAAATTGAGCGCAACAGATATCTGGCCAAACAGGAGTCGGAAGGCTTGATGGAGGCGGCCAAAGAAAAAAGCGCATGCTTTTCGGGAGTGGAAACGATCGAAAATATCGAGGACGACCAAAGGCCATGCTGGAGCCCCGAAATGCCTTTTCCGCACAGCCTTAAAAGGGCCATTGCCCACCAGGTCATGCGCATGGCGCTGGAAGAAGGATGGTTCGAGATTTTCGAGCCCGAAAAACTGCGGCTTTCTTTGGAGGGCCCACATGAAATAATCGCCGAAGCTGTGGAAACCGAAGCAGGCTGGATGACAAGGGTTATGGTTTCGGCCTCGGTACGGCTCGTGCCTCCCTATTCCATAAGGATCGAGGAAAAGGGCCGGAACACAGGGGCGGGAAGCCCGCGACAGGCTTCAGGAAAGATGATGATTCATATGAAGCCCTACGATTCAGGCGAAAGAGTGGTTTTCCCTTGCGATTTGGACGAATTGCTCCATGTCGATCCATTTTTCTGCCAAGGGTGGGTTTTGGAAGCCACCCAGGAAGAAGTAAGGCGAGCTCTTCAGGCGGTTTGCGGAAATAAGACCGAAGTGATTCTGGATTTCTGGCCGGACGAGAGAGGAATTTTTACGTGGGAAGACGGCATAAGGAGGCCGACCTTGAGGGAAGACGGCATAAGGAGGCCGACCTTGAGAGAAGCCCGCAGGAATGAGCGCAGGCCAACCGTTGATCTGCGGCCGGATAAGGTCCAAGAGTGGAGGAGTGATGATGTTCCAATAGAAAGAGAAAGGGAGCCGAGCGAAGTGGCAGAAGACGGAAGGGATCTTTTTGCGGATGAGCTAAGGCTCAGAGAAGTCGAAAGCGGATTGTCCCGATGGCTATGGGAGAATTCTTTCCAGCTCACGGACGTCATGCGGCTTAGCCTAGATCCAGCCTTGGACAAAAGGGAAAAGGCGGCGGCTTACTACAAGGCTCTCTCCGGCTTTCCGGCTGCAGAAACAGAAAAAGGGCAGATTTTCTCGTTCGTTGTCATCGAGCAGCCTCTGTTGGATGCACTCAGAAAAATAGAGAAAAAAACAGGCAAGACTTGCGTGGTGGTGCTCTCCCGGCGCACAATACAAGGTGAAGTGACTTACAAGGCTCTTCTCATCAACCCGCATATTGCCGAGGGCAATAAGCTGCCCATAAAGGTATAAGCCAATGGATTCGCTGCGCTCCGTGCTTCTGAGCTTCGCCCAGTATCCCAAAAGCACCCTGCTGCTGGTGGCGGCCTTCAATTTCTGCTGGGTGCTTTACATCGTCTTCTTCAGAAGGAATTTCCGCAAGGCCGTCTACCAGGCCTACTTCTTCTACGCCTTCATGGTGCTGGTCTGGGTGGTGTCCAACGCCTATTTCCAATCGCCCCTGCTCACCCACTGGGGCCCGGAGACTGCCAAGAAATTCGCCCTGCTGGCCAACCTGGGCTCGTCTTTTTCCATCATCGGCTTCTACTACCTGTCGCTCATCCTCAAGAAAAAGGGGGTTTCGGCGGCTTCCTGGGGGCTAATGATTTTTTTGGCGATCGAAACCATCGTTCTGAACCTCATCCCCAATGCCACCGTTTCCGGAGTCAGGATCTCCGGCGTAGGGGATTTCGAGCTGCTGCTGGGCAAATGGAATGGGGTGTTTTTCCTCACGGGAGTGCTGGTGATCGTCATGAGCTTCGCCAATTTCATCCAGGCCATTCGGAACACCAAGGAGAAAGTGCTCAACGCCAAGCTGGTGTACATGCTCTTCGGCATGAGCCTGATGTACGGATCAATTATCCTGTTTTTGATTGCCTTGCCTGCTCTTTTCCAAAACTATCGATATGCCTGGCTCCCGCCTTTCTTCAGCCTGGCGGACATAGGCATCGTCGGCTATGCGATCCTGACCAAGCGTTTCGTGGATGTTCGCCTGATGATCTGGAGCATCCTCAAGGCCCTGCTGTCCTTCTTCCCGGCTTATGCGCTGGGCTACGGGCTTTTGCGCGGAATGGATCGCCTTTCTTTCGGCCTCCCCTTCGCCTACAGGAATATCCTGGTCTCGGCGCTGGTGGTTTTCCTGTTCATCCGGCTCAGTGCCCTCCTCAAATCCCAAACGCTCTACAGGTACCTGGGGCCCCCCACCAGCACGGAGCTCATTTACCAGCTTCTTAGGAGGCTTAAGGAAAAGGAGAGCAGCTACGGCAGCGTGCGCGAGCTGGAAAAAGACATGAACCGGGCTTTGGGAAAAGCCAAGGGCCTCCGGCAGTGCCATATTCTTCTCCTGGGGCGCAAGGTCCGCTCCGCCTACCCGCACCTTATCGAGGAACTGGAGAGGAGCCGGCTCATTCTGGTCACCGAAGAGCTGAGATTCACAGAAAGCGAAAGCGAACGGGTGTCGCCCCTGCTGAAGGAGCTGGAATCTTTGGGCGAGGTCTGCCTGCCGCTTTTCCCCCCCTCCAAGGGCCTTTCAGGGCTCCTGCTGATCAGAAGCGAGAAGACGCATCTCTATTCCAAAAGCGAGATCCAGGCGCTGGTCGACCTGAACAGCTATCTCAGCATCCTAGTAGCGGAAATCCTCTACAGCAGCGAGCTGAAGAAGGAGGTGGAGAGCAAGACCGTGGAGCTGAGGAGCAAGATCCAGGAGCGCAACGACCTGCTTCAGCAGCAATCGGACTTCATCGCCGTGACCGCCCACGAATTCCGCACGCCCCTGAGCATTGCCCTGTTCCAGATCGAGGACCTGCTGGAGAACAAGGCTCTGGCCTCTTCCGCCCAGGATCTGAATGTCGTTCGCTCTTCCCTTTCCCATCTCAGGGAGCTGACCAAAAAGCTGTTCGAGGTTCAGCAGTACGACCTGAAAAAAGTCAAAATGGAGAAGCGCCCTGTTCCTGTGGAGCCTTTTTTCCGGGAGGTCTTCCAAAGCATGGCAGGCCTGATGGAGGAAAAGGAAATGGCCTTTCGGCTGAAAAGCTCCGTGCCGAAAGGGACGGAGTTCGTCATGGACGAGTCCCAGATTCGCCAGGTGCTGCACAACCTGCTGACCAATGCCTACAAATTCACCCCCCGCAAAGGCAGCATTCGCCTCACTGTTGAAGGCGACAGCCGCTCCCTGCTGATCAAGATCGCTGACAGCGGAAAAGGCATTCCCAAAGGAATGGCTCAGAGCATCTTCAACAAGTTCCGGACCAGCAGCAAGGGGGCTGGGTTGGGGCTGGGGCTTTATATCTGCAAAAAAATCGTGGAGCTGCACCAGGGCAAGCTCTGGGCCGAGGAAGGAAGGAAGAAGGGGGCGGTGTTTTGCGTCTATCTGGAAAGCAGCAGCTGAGCCCGGCGTACCAGGACGGGCGGCGGCGTATCGATTTTAAGCCAATAAGAAAGCCTGCGCTCTCCTTCCTCCTTTTCCTCCAGCTGGAACTGGTCGTAATTGGAAAGGATGGCGATCGGGGCGGCGGGGGAGATCCGGCGCAGCTCCGGGACAAGATCCATTCCGGATCGCTCCTCCCCCCGAATGGCGTGGTCCAGCACGATGAGGTCCGCGGAAAAGCCTTTGGCGGCCTAGGCGGCCGAGCGGGTGCTGCGAAGCCAAAGGACCTGGTAGCCCTCCTTCTCCAGGCTTTTCACATACAATCGGCCCAGATCCTCTTCGTCCTCGAGCAAGAGGATTCGCGCCGCTTCCTTCAAATCGGCTTTGCCGGACATAAAGTCAATTTGTTATGATGGGGAGGAAGGCGAGATCATTATAGCGCAAAGCATGGCTGCGACAAATCCATCCGAAGGAAGGCAGGGTAAAGCCGATTCTCTGATAAGGCACGAACTGCTGAACCTGCTGACCCTGATCCAGTTTTGCGGCAAAAGGGAGGAGTCGGAAAACGAAGCCGGCCAGGAAGACAAAATGCAGGATTGGATCCTGTGGGCGGGCTTTCTCATCAGCCAGCCGGAATCCTTCGCCGGAAAGAAGGCAAAATGCCTTGCCCAGGAAACCGAGCTGGAGGAGCTGATGGAGATTGCCGTGGCGTTGGGGCAGGGCAGAATCGTAAAGAAAGGCTCGGCGGAAGGGCAATGGATCCAAACGGACAAGGGCAAAGCGAAGGATCTGCTCTGGGGCCTGGCCCACTGGGCCTGGAAAGAATCCAAAGGCGGCACTGTGGAAATAAAGCCGGAGGACGGGGGAGTTTTCATCAGGCACAAGAAAAGAAAGGCTCTTGCTCTTCCCCGCTTTTCCCCGATGGATTGCCTGCAGAAGGCCCAACTGACGGCGTTTGAGCGTTGGCTGTGCATGATTCTTCGCCAAGGCGAGGATTGCGGGATGGAAGTCTCCAGCCTGCCCGGAAAAATCATGGTCCTGTTCAGGAAACCCCCCACGCCATGACCTCGATCAACCATGAGCTGGCGGAGCTTTTCGAGGAAATAGCGGACCTCCTGGCCATCAGCGGCGGCGGCTTCTTCCAGGTGCGGGCCTACCGCGAGGCGGCGCGCGTGA
>CAYUUW010000063.1:4162-6851 GCA_964448005.1 uncultured Candidatus Peribacteria bacterium | reverse complement strand
CAGGCATGAATTGTCGGCACATTTGGAGTCGGCCACGGACGGCTCGCTGCTTTTTGGCCAAGAAGCCATTTTACTTGCCGCCAAACATTTAGGCCTTACTGCTCGCGTTGTCAGACAGGATCCAGAGCGACTCGACAAAGCCCCTTGGCCAGCAATTGCACGTCACCAAGACGGGCGTTTTTTTGTCATAGCCAAGTTTGATCCAGGGGTTCACCCGGAAACAGGCGAGCGGCGTTCCCGCTGCCTCATCCAGCACGCTGGCAGTCCACCCGAGGTACTGGGTATCGAGGATCTGTTGGCCCAATGGACCGGCGACGTCATTTTCTTCACCAGCAAGGCCAGCTTTAGCGGAGCTTTAGCAAAATTTGACTTCACCTGGTTTATACCGGCCATCGTCAAATATCGCCGGTTGTTGGGCGAGATTCTGCTCGTATCGTTAGTGCTGCAGCTCATCGGGCTGGTAACGCCATTGTTCTTTCAGGTCGTAATGGACAAGGTGTTGACCAACCATGCCATGAAGACCTTGAACGTGATTGCTATTGGTCTAATTACTTCCTACCTGTTTGAAGCAGCGCTCACTGGTATTCGTTCCTGGATGTTTGCCCATACCAGCAGCAAAATTGACGTAGAGCTCGGCGCCAGACTCTTTCGACATCTGCTGGCTTTGCCGATGGCTTACTTCCAGAGCCGCCGCGTCGGCGATTCGGTAGCGCGTATTCGAGAGCTGGAGAGCATCCGATCGTTCCTGACCGGTAATGCCATGACGGTAGTGCTGGACATTGCCTTCTCCTTTGTCTTCCTGGCCGTCATGTTCTGGTACAGCGTGGAACTGACCCTGATCGTCATTGCCTCGATTCCCTGCTATGTCGCCTTATCTGTCCTCTTCACTCCGGTGATTCGCAAGCGCCTCGATGACAAGTTCAATAAGGGCGCTGAGAACCAATCTTTTCTGGTCGAAACCATCAGTGGTATAGATACCGTCAAGGCCATGGCCGTGGAACCGCGCTGGACCCACAAATGGGATCAGCAACTGGCAGGGTATGTTACCGCAGGGCTTGGAGTCACCAATGTCGCCACGATTGCCAGTGGAGGCGTCAACCTCATCAGTAAGCTCGTGACCGCTGCCATCATGTGGGTGGGTGCTGGTCTTGTTATCGACAACGAGCTGACAGTTGGCGCGCTGATTGCTTTTAATATGCTTTCGGGGCAAGTTTCGCAGCCGATTTTGCGTCTGGCACAGCTGTGGAACGATTTTCAGCAGGTCGGTATCTCCATGAGTCGATTGGGCGATATTCTCAATGCTCATCCGGAAGTTGCCGGGCAGAAATCACGGCTACCCAAACTTGCAGGTGCCATTGAATTCGATCAGGTCTCATTCCGTTACCGTCCCGATGCGTCCGATGTGATCCGACAAGTGAACCTTAAAGTCGAAGCGGGTGAAGTGATTGGTATTGTGGGCCGTTCGGGTTCTGGTAAAAGCACTCTCACGAAGCTCGTGCAGCGACTCTATGTGCCAGATCGAGGTCGGGTGATGGTTGATGGGCAGGATTTGGCCATTATCGACACCACCTCACTACGGCACCAAATCGGCGTGGTTCTGCAAGAGAACACACTTTTTAACCGTTCGATCCGTGCCAACATTGCCTTATCCAATCCCACCTTGCCGCTCGAAGCCATCATCGAGGTGGCCAAACTGGCCGGGGCGCACGACTTCATCTGTGAGCTCCCAGAAGGTTACGACACCATGGTCGGGGAACATGGCACCGGGCTCTCCGGTGGTCAGCGGCAACGCATTGCCATTGCCCGAGCGCTGATTACCAATCCACGGATTCTGATCTTTGATGAAGCGACCTCGGCGCTTGACTACGAATCAGAGAAGATCATTCAGGACAACATGCGCCGCATCTGTGCTGGGCGAACAGTGCTCATCATCGCCCACCGATTATCGGCCGTGCGCGATGCCAATCGCATCATTGTCATGGAACGAGGGCAAATTCATGAGGTTGGCACACACCACGACCTGATCCAACAAGAGGATGGAATCTACGCCCACCTCTATGCCCTGCAACTCGGGCAAGCGGCGGAGGCGGCCGCATGAAGCAACACGTCAAAGCATGGCTAGCTACAGAGATTAAACAAATCAGACGATTCGCACACCTTGTTGCAGCCAAGATCCAACAGTGGATCAAACGAGGTTTCGGTAATATTGCAGCCCATCCTTGGGTACAAGCGCAATGGAACCACCCGCGCATGAATGGGGTTAATCATCGGATCGAGGCCTGGCAAGAACTCTGGAGCCGCTATAAAGCACATTTCCTGCATTTCTGGCAGCGCCGCCATGAAATCACCTTGCCGGACTTGCGGCCTCACGAATCTGAATTCCTGCCGGCAGCTTTATCGCTGCAGACGACACCGTTGTCACCGGCAACGCGCTGGATTACCCGTATCCTGATTGGCATCATTGCCTTTGCGCTGCTCTGGTCAATCTTTGGGCGAATGGACATCATTGTGAATGCCTCCGGCAAGATCATTCCATCAGAACGGACTAAAAGCATCGCTGCGGTGGAAACCGCTAGAGTCGACAAGCTCTATGTTGAAGAGGGTCAGGTAGTGAATGCCGGTGATCTGCTCATTGAGCTCGATACCCGCATGAGCGATCGGGAACGGGACAAGGCGATTGGTGACCGGG
>CAYUUW010000063.1:1177-4152 GCA_964448005.1 uncultured Candidatus Peribacteria bacterium | reverse complement strand
GGGATACGGCACGTCTGCAGATTGCCCGGTCACGAGCCTTGCTCGCCTCAATTGACGCGAATGCGCTACAACCGCTGACAGGTACCGATGGTATTGCACAGGAAAGGGTATTGGATGCGATTGAACACTTGCAGAGCCAATGGCGTGACTATCAATCGAAGCGCCAGCGCCTTGATGGAGAAATTACCCGGTACAGCCGTCAGTTACCGCTGATTATCCAACGCGCGCGCGACTATAAAGCGTTGGCCAAAGACCATGATGTCTCGGTGCATGCTTGGCTAGAAAAGGAGCAGGAAAAAGCGGATGTAGAGGGGAAGCTAGCTGATGCGACGAATCAGCGGGACTCCCTAATTTCAGAAACACGCAAGAACGCCCGGGACCAGCTCAATGAAGGGCTCAAGTTTGCCGCGTCGTCTTATCAGGATGCGGAGCGTGCTATCGCGCATAGCGATCTGCTGCGGCTCACGGCGCCAGTCGATGGCACCGTCCAGCAATTGAGTGTGCACACTGTTGGTGGCGTTGTGCAGGCTGCCCAACCCATTATGGTCATTGTGCCAAAGCAGGATCAGGTTGAAATCGAAGCATTTATTGAAAACAAAGATGTCGGTTTCATCCATGTGGGCCAGGAAGCAGCGGTCAAGGTTGAAGCCTTTGACTACACCAAGTATGGGACGATTAATGGAAGGGTGTCACACGTCTCCCGAGATGCCATCGACCCCAATGGGACAGCTGCCATGGAAACGCTACAGAACCAAGATAAGCAGAAAAAGGAGCAGGACAAGCCAAAAGGGGCAGCTTATTCGGTCAAGGTACTGCTGAATCAGAATCACATGAGCGTTGACGGCCGTAGGGTGGCGCTGATGCCGGGCATGAGCGCCTCCATTGAGGTCAAAACTGGTTCACGCCGTATCATTGAATACTTCCTTGCACCTCTGCTTCGACATAGCCGCGAGAGTTTAAATGAGCGGTAAATCAGGTGGTCTACAAAGTTATTGCGCCACATTCCTCCGGGTGCTTTTAGTGGGGCAATTGGCCGCAATACAGCCAGTCTTGGCGATTGGTGTGCCGGATTTGCTGGATGACCCGCTGTGGACGCAACCTGATCGATTACAGACCGGGGCCACCTTGCCAGACAACAGTCCGTTGCCGTGCCCAGTCCAGATCGATTTCAAGCGCCCTCTGGCATTAGGCGACGCTGTAGATGTTGCCTTATGTAATAACCCGCAGGTCAGTGCTGCATGGGCGCAGATCAAGGTGCAAGCTGGCGCCCTTGGCGAAGCCAGAGCGGCGTACCTGCCAAAGATCAATGCTTCCTTCAGTCGCTTAAAGAACTCGACCACCTATCCGGCAACATCGAATATTCCGAACTCATTCACAATGGGCAACCAGTCCTACGCTTCCTTTAACTGGCGGCTGTTTGACTTCGGGGGCAGGGCGGCAAACAGGGAGGCGGCTAGCCAGTTGCTTGCCGCAGCTATGGCCGGTCATGACGCTGTGCTACAGAAGGTAATGATCTTGACAATTCAAGCGTACTTTGATGCAATAACCAACAAAGCACTCTATGAAGCGCGGCGGCAAGTCACTGACTTAGCGGAAAAGACGCTAAACGCAACAAGCCGCCGAGAGATGAAGGGCGCGGCGGCCCTCAATGATTCGCTTCAAGCATCCTCTGCGCTGGCCAAGGCAGGCTTGAACCAATCCCGTTCTGGTGGGGACTATCAGAAAGCGCTTGGTGTATTAAAAAATACTATGGGAATCCCGGCTTCGACACAAATTAATTTGCCGATCATTGAAGGTTACAGGAAGACAGACATCAAAGATCTGAGAGATTGGCTCGCAGAAGCTGAAGAGAGCCACCCGGCGATCAAGCAAGCTAGAGCTAAATGGTTATCCGACAAGGCTAAGATCACCGCAACACGATCTGAAGGATTACCGACGCTCGATGGTACAGCGTACGTTGCTAGGAACGGTTACCCGAACCAAGGACTATCATACGTAAATCAGACCGTAGTTGCGGGTGGGGTCGCGATTAATTTCCCGATTTTCGATGGTTTTGATCGAACATATAAGGTTCGTGGCGCGGAGGCCCAAGCAGAGTTAAGCGAAGCGCAGCTGCAAGACACGACGAATCAGATTATGACGGATATCATCAGAGCGCATGCCGATGCAGTCACGTCGCTCGGAACATTGAGCTATAGCGAACGGTTAATCAATACGGCTAGCGATGCCATGCAATCCTCTCGGCGGCGTTATTATCAAAACGTAGCCGACATTCTGGAGCTACTCAATGCCGAATCGGCTTTGGCCGATGCGCAGCAAGAACGAATTAAAGCGATTGCGGACTATCAAGCCGCAAAGCTCAAGTTGTTGGGAAGCGCTGGTGTCTTAGGGCGCCTAGGGATCCGCTGATGAGGCCGGTTGCAAATAATGGAGCCTGACGGTTTAAGCTGCCATGGTAATCCCCCCTAAGAATAGTAGTTGTTAGACTTAGGGGGGATTACCAAGTATCCGGCATCATGAGAACTGTCATTGATAGTTGATGGGCAGGTGTTTCCACAATGTATCTATTTCAGGTAATGATTAAGTTAATAGTCTTTAGCAAGATATTCAGGCTTTTTGGGTAGAGTCCAGGATACTAGGAATACAGCCACCATAATGATGGTTACATACCAGAAGAAGCCTGATTCATGTCCTGCCGCCTTAAAGTTCAATGCAACAAATTCTGCTGAGCCGCCAAATAAAGCATTACCAATGGCATAAGAAAGACCAACACCAAGTGCGCGAACTTCTATTGGGAACATTTCTGCTTTAACAATACCCGCAATGGATGTGTAGAGACTCACTACTGCTAAGGCAACACAAATTAGTAGGGAACTAATTACTGGATTGGACATTGTTTCTAGTGTTGTCATAACAGGTACAACAATGACTACACCAATACTTGAAAAAAGTAGCATGTTGCTTCTTCTGCCGAT
>CAYUUW010000063.1:0-1167 GCA_964448005.1 uncultured Candidatus Peribacteria bacterium | reverse complement strand
AAATAATGGTTGCATCAACATAAACAAAAATAGGCAGGTTGTCATTATGGCGCTTGCTGACTTAATGGAGTAGCCGGCGGTATTAATGAGATATTTCTGCATATACGTTGTAAATGTGTAGCGCGGGTTCAAATTTGAAGTGCAACGCCTGACTTGAAGAATACCTGATTGGGAGTCAGAAATCCAAGTCGTTTTCTGGGTCGGTTGTTCAATTGCTCCATGGTGGTGTCGATCTCCTGTTGTGTGATGGTGGTGAAGTCCCGATTTTTCGGGAAGTACTGTCGAATGAGTCCATTAGTGTTCTCGTTGGAGCCCCTCTCCCATGATGAATACGGGTGAGCGAAGTAGAAGTCGGCCTTCAGTTTCTTGCTGATCGCTTCATGGCTGGCGAATTCGCGGCCATTGTCTGAAGTGATTGTGTGGACGTTTGCGCGGTGTGGTTTGAGCAGCCTGATCATGGCATCAGACACGGCCTCTGCAGTTTTACGCTCAACTTTGCGTATCAGGGTAAAGCCGGTCTTGCGTTCGACGATGCTGACAATGGCTTGCCGGTGGTTCTTGCCGATGATGGTATCGGCTTCCCAATCACCGATCCGGCTACGTGTTTCGACAATGGCCGGACGTTGTTCGATAGATTGCCGATTTGGGATGACACCACGTTTGTCGGTCTTGCCGTAGCGCTTCTTGCGCTGCTTCTGGCAACGAAGATGTTTCCACAGCACACCACCTGCTCGCTTGTCGGCGTAGACCCGCTGATACACAGTTTCCGGACTGATGGGCACAAAGTCACTGATCTGCTCAGGACTCCATTTTTGCGTGAGCTTGTCCTGCACGAATTGCCAGGTGGCAGCATCTATCGTTCGGGCATTCATGGCGCGACGTTCTTCTGCCAGCCGTTGTGCCTGCTTGGGGCGATAGCCTCTCTTGCCACGATTACGGGCCAGCTCCCTACTGATGGTTGATCGGCTTCGTTCCAGCACGTCGGCTATCTCGCTTGGCTTGTGTCCTGCCTTTATCAAGGCGTAAATCTGGTATCGTTCTTCTCGGGTGAGGTGTGTGTAGTTCATCTTTGCAATTTCGACTGGCGGTCAAAAAGGCTTGGATGCTACCGCATCCCGCCCACAGACCAGCGTTACTCAAAATTGCACTTCATTCCTGAATTCGCCT
>CAYUUW010000062.1:3785-6869 GCA_964448005.1 uncultured Candidatus Peribacteria bacterium | reverse complement strand
GCATACGCCCTTCGGGGACGAGCGGCTGGGCTACCCCACCTCCTTCATCGGCGCCGGACCGGAAGGCGCAAGGAAAGCCTACGAGCAGCTTGTCGCAAAGACAGGGAAAAACGAGGCTTATTTCAAGATCGTCTTCTCCGCCGGAGGCTTCGGCGTCATGCCCGCCAACAGCATGAAGGAGCTCGACGCTGTTCTGGACGAAATGCAGAGAGGCAAAAGGCTGGAGGAAGGGACGCTCGTGGAAGTTCAGGAGAGCGCCGGAGAGATCCTAGGCTATTACTCTTTCCAGTTCGAAGGCCAGGCCATCCGTACCCCTGGAAGCTTGTCCCGCCAACTCTTGACCCACCCAAAGAAAAAGAATTCCTGGATGGGGAACGTCTACAACGATCCGCAGATGAATCAGGAGCTGGTAGAGCAGGCCAAAACATGGTGGGCCGCTTTTGTGGGAAAGGCGAAGGAAAGAGGAATTTCCATGGAAGGAAGAAGAGGCTCCTTTGACTTTGTGCATGTTCAGGAAGACGGAAAAGACCGGCTGCTGATGCTGGATCCAAACTGCGACCGAGAAGGGGGGGCTGACCTGGCCTTGGCCATAGCGCAAAACCTGAACCTTAGGAGCGATGCCGAAATTCGGTTCGAGAACCTGCCCATGCATACCGCCATTCCCCACTATGAAGCCTGGAGAGTAATCAAGGAGAATGGCATGGGGTTCACCAGGTCCGAAGGAGGGGTCTTGGTTCCCTTGTGGGGGGAAGGAGAAAGTGATTACCAGAGCATCCTGGTGGTCGGAGGACATACGGAAAAAATGAGGGACAGGGTGTGCCGGCTTTTGGAGCAGGCAGAGGCGACCAAGAAGAATGCTCCTGATCCGAAGCCTCATCCCAAACCTCAACTTGACCCTGCCCACCTGGAGAGCGTTGGAATGGCGGCTCATTCGGCCCAGGCATGAGCCCTTCTGCCCCGGCAACGCATTCTTGATCGGCGGAAATGGTGGGGGAGGCACAGGGTGTGGAGTAGAATGGAGCTGGCTTCATCCTATTAGCGCAAACCCATGAACCGCTCCGGAAAACGCCTCTCCATCTTTCTTTTCTCCATTCTTCTGGCAGGCTGCTCTGTCCAAGGCCCCCCTTCGAGCGCCCCTGAGCCGGCGGACTCTCCGGGCATCCTCTCCCCTGCCCCGGAATCGGAAGCGGGCGAGGCGATCAACCTGACGGATCTCCCCCTGGAATTGCCGGACCGCTTCAAAGTCGAGATCCTCACCGACCAGATGCCCGGAGCCCGGGTGCTGGCCGGACCAGATTCCCAGGGGCGCCTTTGGGCGAGCCGCACCAGCCCAGGCGTGCTTTCGACCATCGCCCTGGGGCCGGACGGAAACGCCGGAATCGCAAAGGACGAACTGAGGAACCTGAGCAGCCCCCATGGGCTGGCTTTCGATCCGCAAGACCATTCCATCCTTTATGTGGCCGAGGAGCGCAGGATATCGCGCTTCGATACGGACGAGGAAAAGCCCGAGCTGGAAAAAGTCATCGATCTGCCGGCCGGAGGGCGGCACTTCACCCGCACGCTCCTCTTCGGCCCGGACGATCGGCTCTACGTCTCCATCGGCTCCAGCTGCGATGTGTGCGACGAGAAGGACGAAAGGCATGCCGCCATCTACAGCATGAACCGGGACGGAACGGATTTTAAACCTTACGCGACCGGCCTGCGCAATTCCGTGTTCATGGCGATTCACCCTGTGACGGGAGGATTGTGGGCCAGCGAAATGGGGCGGGACCGCTTGGGCGACGATCTGCCGCCGGACGAGATCAATATCCTGAAGGCCGGGGGCGATTACGGCTGGCCCCACTGCTACGGCAAAAATATTCAGGACGAAAGCTTCATCAGCAAAAAGAACGACCCGGAAGCCTGCGCCGGCAAGATCCCCTCCCATGTGGATCTGCAGGCCCATTCGGCGCCTTTGGGGCTGGCTTTCGTTCCCGAAGAAGGCTGGCCGGAAGAGTACTGGCATGATCTGCTGGTGGCCTACCACGGCTCCTGGAACCGCAGCGAGCTCACCGGCTACAGCATCATGCGGATCGACCTGGATGCGGAAGGGAACGAGCTGGGCCAGGAGCCCTTCATCACCGGCTGGCTGAATGACGGCGAAAAGCTGGGCCGGCCCGTGGATATTCTTCTTTTTCCGGGCGGAATAATGTATGTGACGGACGACAAGAAGGGGGCGGTCTACAGGGTGACGTACCAGAATCCGGACTATATAGAGTAGCCTCACACTTATTTTTAACTCCATTCCCCAGCCAGGCGAATCCACCGGAAAAGCGCCTTTGGCCGATGGAAAGAAAGGAAGACTCGCTTGCAGGCTTGCAAGCTCCGATCGGCTTTCCATCGCAGAGCTTTTAAGCTCCCCCAAAATAGACCCGTCTTCCATCCCCTATTATCAGGAGGTTTACGAGGATGTCCTGGGCGGCAAGGACGATTGGCCCGTGACGAGGAAGGTGAAAGAATATGCCGGCTATTTGATGCAGCGCCCAGAAAGCGTCGCCGATCTCCCGCCTGTGCAATTCGTGGACGGAAAACTGCACGACGGGGCGCACCGGATAAGCACCCTTTATCTGCTTTCGAAACTGCATCCGAACTCCCCCTGGCCCAAGGCAAAGCTTAAGGTTGATTTTTATGAGGCAGCCTCGGGATCGTAAATCCCCAAAGCCTATTCGTCCAAACCCAGCCCTGCGAACTGCTCCTCCAGGTCTTGGTACTCCGCATAGGCCCTTTCGATCAGCTCCTCCAGCTCCTTCAGCCGCATGCCCAACCGACGGATCTGATCGCGGTTCCTCTCGATGCAGGCGTCGCCCAGCTCTTTTTCCGTCGTCGCCTTCTCCTTTTCCCATTTCCCAATCTCCTTTTCCAGGGCAAGGATCTGGGCCTGGATCCTGCGAAGCTGCTTTTTGCGGTCCTTCTTTTCGGCGTAGGCCTGCTGCGTGGGCGAAGCGCCCGAAGGGGCCTCCGTGGAACCCCCCTCCTCCTCCTTCCAGCCGACCTCATCCAGGACGCGATCGTAGGTCTTTTCCAGCAGACGAACCGTCCCGCCCT
>CAYUUW010000062.1:0-3775 GCA_964448005.1 uncultured Candidatus Peribacteria bacterium | reverse complement strand
ATGGTTGTAATTTGGGTCGCCACCTGCGAAAGGATCTCCTCGTCGTGCGTCACGAAGATCACCGAGCCCTCAAAGGAATTCAGGGCTTCGATCAGCGCCTGGCACGATTCCATGTCCAGATGGTTGGTGGGCTCGTCCAGCAGGAGCAGATGGTGGGAATCCAGCATCAGCCGCCCCAGGCAGACCCGGCTTTTCTCCCCGCCGGAAAGCGAAGAGATCTTCTTCTTGCTGTCCATGCCCGAGAAAAGCAAAGCCCCTGCCACATTCCTCAGCGCCTGGTCGGGAAGGTTCAGGCCTTCGCCCAGCTGCTCCAGCAGCATCTTCTGGGGGTCCAGGCGGTCCTGGTTCCCCGCACCAAAGTAGCCCACCTTGAGCGCGGCATGGGGAACCACCTTACCTTCCCAGGGCTTGGCCTTTTGGGCCAAAAGCCTGAGCAGGGTGGATTTGCCCTGGCCGTTGCGGCCGATGATCGCGATGCGGTCGCCCCGGAAGAGCGTGAGCGAAAGGCCTTGGATCAGAGGCTTTCCAGGCTCGTAGCCAAAAGAGAGGTCTTCGGCCTGGAGCATGGAATTGGCCTGGAAGGGCTCGCTGCGGAAGCGGAAGCGGATCTGGGGCAGCAGCTCCAGCTTCTGCCCCACCTTCTGCTTGGCCAAGGCCTTGATGCGGGACTGAACCAATCCCGCCGAGCGGGCGCCGGAGCGAAAGGCCCGAATGAACTCTTCGGTGCGCTCCTTCTTCTTGACCTGATTCTGGCGGGTCTTTTCGTACACCTGCTCTTCCTGCCGGATCTGCTCCATCAGCTTCTGCGGGCCGCCCCTCAGCTTGCGCATGCGCCCACGGTGCAGGGCAATGGTGTGGCTCACCACTTGGGTCATGAAGCGCTGGTCGTGGGTCACCAGCAGAAAGCTGGTCCTCCAGCCCTTCAGAAAGCGCTCCAGCCAGCGCAGGGAAAGAATGTCGAGGTAGTTCGTGGGCTCGTCCAGCAGGAGCAGGTCGCAGTCGGAAACAAGCGCTTCCGCCAAGCGGATGCGCACCTGGAAGCCGCTGGAGAATTCCTGCGGCGCGCGAGCAAAGTCGCTCTCGCCGAAGCCCAGCCCCATCAGGATGGACTTGGCCCGCCAGGCCTCCGCCCGCTGGCCGGAAGGAAGGGCGGCCACCACCTGCTCCAGCAAAGTGCTCCTGATAAAATTCAGGTGCTGCTCCAGGGCGCGGATGGTGAAGCCGGATGGAATTTCAACTTCGCCCCCCTGGATCGATTCCTGGCCCAGCAGCATCCGCAAGAAGGTGCTCTTGCCCGAGCCGTTGCGGCCAATCAGGCCGATGCGCTCCTTGCTGCCCAGGGTCAAATTGACGTCATCAAAAAGCATGCGCTCGCCGAAGGTCTTTTGGAGGTTCTGGATGCGGATCATGGAGAAGCTTTGTTAGGCAGCCTGGGCTTCAGCCAGCTCGTCCAAATCCCCTTTCAGGCGAGGCTCCTTCATAGCCCTCAAGACAGCCTCTATTGCCTGGTTGTTTTGCTCTTTGGCTGAAATCATATGATGAGGTTTGCTTTTTCTTTGAGTCCGAGGCTATTATAACTTATTGCTTCAGGCCTTGCATTTGCTTTCTCCTTATAATTTCTTATGTTTCCTTTCTAATTACAATGGTATAATATGGGCAAACAAATAAACTCATGCACATACCAATTCCAAAATTAAAGGCAATTTTACTTTATTTTGCGGAAAATACTGAGGGCCGCTTTTTAGGCAAAACCAAATTAATGAAACTATTTTATTTCTTAGATTTTATGCACCTAAAAAGGTATGGTGTGCCAGTTACCTACGATAGTTATTACCATTTAGAACACGGACCAATTCCCACGGTGATAAAAAATTATGTAGATACTGCAGAGGACGACATTGATAGCTCCATATTGTCAGACACAATAGAAATTGAAAGGTTGGAAGGCCAAGCAATTCACAGGATTAAACCCCTAAGAAAATTAACCGATGAGGCCAAAAATCTATTTTCTGAGAACGAATTGGAAACTTTAGAGAGAGTGTGTAAAAGATTTGGTGACAAAAACAAATCTTATATTGAAGAGGCATCTCACAAAGAAGCACCTTGGAGAAGTACTCACTTAGGGGATTTTATCTCATATGAATTAGCAGCCGATGATCCAGATTGCGAAGTGAGCAAGGAAGAAATTGAGATGATGCTCAGCATTTCCTAATAGCTTAAAAAACAAAAATGATAAAGTTCGGTGATATATTTAGATACAAGGAGCGGTACTATATTTATCTTGCCTCAAATGGAGAAACTATTTTTACGGCGAGAATCCTAAATAAAGAGCAGTCAAAGGAATTGATTAAAATGAGGGACAGCCTACATGCTAATGCTGCCAGGAAACAAGGGGGGTATGATCGGCCTATTTTCCTTTTTGTTCAATTGTCTTCAAGGGATTTTGAAAGTCAAGTTGCCCATTTAGTAAAGACTGATAATAACGACAGGTGCGAAGATTGTATCGGGCAAATCAATGAAAAGGACTCAAAGGAAATTCTTAAGGAAATTCAAGGGGATAAAAATATCCCCAAGATTTTAAAAGATCTAACTAGAGAGATTATTCTGTGAGCATAATTTCAGGGTATTCTAGAGAAATTGTGCTACAATGGGATCAAAATAAAACCTAACACAAAAAACATGCTCAAAACGCTTTTCGGCAAAAAGCAGCCCCGCAAGACCGCGCTGGTGCTTTGGTTCAGCGAACTCGGAATCCAGGATGTGCCCCTGGTGGGCGGCAAGAACGCCTCGCTGGGCGAAATGGTGCAGAAGCTGACCAAGAAGAAGGTCAACATCCCCAATGGCTTTGCCGTGACGGCCTACGCCTACCACTACATGACCGAGAAGGCCGGCATCAAGGACGACATCCGCCGCGTGCTCAAGGGGCTGAACGCCAAGGATATGCTCGATCTGCAGCGCAAAGGCCTCTTGGCCCGCCAGACGATCTTGGGCGCCAGCCTCCCGCCCGACCTGGAGCAGGCTATCCGCGAAGGGTACCGAAAGATGGAGAAGATGTACGGCAAGCAATGCGATGTGGCCGTGCGATCCTCCGCCACGGCGGAGGACCTTCCCGACGCCTCCTTTGCCGGCCAGCAGGAGACCTTCCTGAACATCCAGGGGGAAACCGCCCTGCTGGAGGCCTGCAAGAAATGCTTCGCTTCCCTCTTCACCGATCGGGCCATCGCCTACCGCGAGGAGAAAGGCTACGACCATTTCTCCATCGGCCTTTCCATTGGCGTTCAGAAGATGATCCGCTCCGACATCGGCGCCAGCGGAGTGATGTTCAGCATCGACACCGAGACCGGCTTCAAGGACGCCGTGCTGATCAACGGCGCCTACGGCCTGGGTGAGAACGTGGTTCAGGGAGCGGTTAATCCCGACGAGTACTACGTGTTCAAGCCCACGCTCAAGGAAGGCTTCCGCCCCATCCTGCGCAAGCATTTGGGCGAAAAGGAGATCAAGATGGTCTATGCTCCTGGAGGCAGCAAGTCGCCCGTCAAGAATGTTCCCGTGCCCAAGGCCGATCGCGAGCGCTTCTGCATCAGCGACGACGAGGTGCTCACCTTGGCCCAATGGGCGGCCATCATCGAAGACCATTACAGCAAGGAGGCGGGCTACTTCAAGCCCATGGACATGGAATGGGCCAAGGACGGCCAGACCGGAGAGCTCTTCATTGTGCAGGCCCGGCCCGAAACCGTGCAGTCCCAAAAAGATTTTTCTGTGCTGGAGACCTACA
>CAYUUW010000061.1:5744-6893 GCA_964448005.1 uncultured Candidatus Peribacteria bacterium | reverse complement strand
CGGTCCTAAGGTAGCGAAATTCCTTGTCGGGTAAATTCCGACCCGCACGAATGGCATAACGGTCTGGAGACTGTCTCAACGCTAGACTCGGTGAAATTGCAAAATCGGTAAAAATGCCGATTAACCACGGTAAGACGAAAAGACCCTATGAAGCTTTACTGCAGTCTGACATTGAATCGAAACATCTTTTGTGTAGGATAGGTGGGAGACTTTGAAGCCCCGACGCCAGTCGGGGTGGAGTCGTCCTTGAAATACCACCCTGAATATTTTTTGGTTCTAACCTGGTCCGTTATCCGGATTGGGGACAGTGTTTGATGGGTAGTTTAACTGGGGCGGTTGCCTCCTAAAATGTAACGGAGGCGCGCAATGGTCCGCTAGGCCTGGATGGAAATCAGGCTGATAGTGTATTCGCATAAGCGGGCTTGACTGTGAGGGCTACAACCCGAGCAGGTGCGAAAGCAGGTGAAAGTGATCCGGCACCTTGCACTGAATTTTATTCGGTGCCACCACGTGGGTGGGGTGTCGCTCAACGGATAAAAGTTACTCTAGGGATAACAGGCTTATCGAGCCCAAGCGCCCATAGCGACGGCTCGGTTTGGCACCTCGATGTCGGCTCATCGCATCCTGGGGGTGGAGAAGCTCCCAAGGGTATGGCTGTTCGCCATTTAAAGCGGTACGCGAGCTGGGTTCAGAACGTCGTGAGACAGTTTGGCCTCTATCTACCGTGGTCGTAGGAAAATTGTGGGACTCTGCTCCTAGTACGAGAGGACCGGAGTGGACGAACCTCTGGTGTACCTGTTGTCGTGTCAACGGCATTGCAGGGTAGCTACGTTCGGATGTGATAACCGCTGAAAGCATCTAAGCGGGAAGCCATTCCCGAGATTATTTTCCCCATCAGGCCCGAAGGAGACTACTTCGTTGATAGGCATCAAGTGTAAGCCCGGCAACGGGTTCAGCTGAGATGTACTAATCGGCCGATCGACTTTTTATTGAGTTTAATGGATCTTCTATCTGATGCCCTTATTCTTTAGGGGGATTGGATAGAGGAAAAAAATCAACTAGCAATCAATGCTAATTTCTCGGATTGAATTTGAAGTCCTGATTGAAGACAGCGTCTTGGCGTTTATGGAGGGCGGGGTACACCTGTTC
>CAYUUW010000061.1:4432-5734 GCA_964448005.1 uncultured Candidatus Peribacteria bacterium | reverse complement strand
TAGATTGGGTTTTAGCTTATAGCTTTTAGGGTTATGCGTATAATCTATAAGCTAAAACCCAAATAAGAATATGGTCTTGGTGTTTATAGAGAGTGGGGTACACCTGTTCCCATCCCGAACACAGCAGTTAAGCCGCCCATCGCCGATGGTACTTGGCCTCCTGGGCCTGGGAGAGTAGGTCGACGCCAAGACACTGTCTTCAGCTTTCGTTAGCTCATCGCCTTTCTGACCGCCTGCTGGTCAAGGGCCTTTTTCAGTTGGAAGAAGGCGAACATGCCTATCAGGAGCACGGCGCACATGAGATAGAAGAAGTCATAGCTCAGCGAGAGGGCGTACAGGTAATGCGAGAAGCTGATGAGGGAAATGCGAAGGTAGTAGCTCAGCATGCGGAAAACGGTTTCGTAGAGGCTTTCGGCGAACAGCCCCCCGATGCCCACCAGGCTTGCTGCGGAAACCAGGACCGTGTGCATCAGCAGGGAATAGATCGTCTTGAAAGGAAGGATTCGGGCCAGCTCGGCCAAGCCTCCCGCCGTATGGAAGATGGTGAAGACGATCTCCGCGTAAGTGAAGCCCAATCCGATCAGGAAGAAGCTGACGATCCGCAGGCTTTTGATGTTGTGGTGGATCAGGTGGTGGAAATACCGGATTTTGCTTTCCGCCAGAAGGATGGCCATCTCGATCCCAATGAAGCTCAGGATTACCAGATAGAATTTGAGCTGAGCCTCCAGGTATTCGATCAGCAGGAAAGGGATGGAAATGAGCATTCCGAAGGCCAGCAGGCCGAACATGGCCCCGTATTCGATCTTTTTCCAGCGCCGAAGGAAAAGGACGGGGAGAGTGGAGAGGAGGGTGAATCCCAAGAAGGCCAAAAAATGGAGCATTTTTGTCTTTTTTATGGGGGCAGCTTTCTGCGCTGATCTTTGTTAATTATAACATATTTTAATTTAAAGTCAATTCATCCGCCCCCCTTCTCTTGCGAAGGGGAAACAGCGCACTTTTCTTGCAAGCCTGGCTTTGGCCCCTCCGGAACAATCCCGTTGTCAGCCTCAATAGAAGGGGATAGTATCAAGCCTGCATTATCCTTAAATCCTACGACCATGTACGCACTCAATCGCGCCCAGCTCATCGGCTACCTGACCGAAGCTCCCCAGGTCCGCCAAACGCCCAGCGGCCAAACGGTGGGAGATCTCAACCTCATCACCCGCCATGTTTTCGTGAACAGCTCGGGGCAGCCCCAGCCTTCCACTTCCTACCACAGCGTGGTGGTGTGGCGCGGCCTAGCCGACATTGCCAAGCGCTTCT
>CAYUUW010000061.1:3968-4422 GCA_964448005.1 uncultured Candidatus Peribacteria bacterium | reverse complement strand
AGATCTACGTTTCCGGACGGGTCCAGACCGACGAAGGGGAGGACACGAGCACGGGCCAAAAACGCTACAAGACCCGCATCACGGCCGACGAAATGATCCTTTTGGATCCTAAGACGCCTCATCCGACTTTGCCTGCGAATTCACCTGTCTCCGGCTGCCTGAACCAGGCGGAGGTGATCGGCAACATCACGCGCGACCCGGAAATTCGGCAGACCCCCAACGGCAGCCAGGTGGCCTCCTTCGGCGTGGCCACCAACTTCACCTGGAAGGACCGCGCCGGCGCCATGCAGGAGAAGACCGAATTCCACAATGTGGTGGCCTGGGGCCCTTTGGCCGATGCTTTGGCCCAAACCTCCCGCAAGGGTCGCAAGGTTTACGTCTCCGGACGCCTGCAGACCCGCAGCTGGGACACGCCCGACGGCAACAAGCGCTACACCACCGAACTGATTGCGGA
>CAYUUW010000061.1:0-3958 GCA_964448005.1 uncultured Candidatus Peribacteria bacterium | reverse complement strand
TGGGCTCGCCGGATCCGGAGCTGGGCGCCCCGGTCACGGAAGCCGCCGCCGCGGCGGCGGCCGGAACGACCTTGGCCAATCCCTTTTCGCCTGATCCTTCCGCCTCCGCCATGGCTTCGGTGGACAGGTCAGCCTCGCCTATGGCGCCGCCCAGCCCGCATGTGCCGCCGGTGAACTACGAGAGCGAGATTCGGCCGGAGGATTTGCCGTTTTAGTGACCTCTCCCGGCCTCCCCAAAGGAGAGGTGCAAAATTTGTTTAGCAATACCCTTAATTTTTATAACATGAAAAAATTTTCATTACTCATTCTGACAGTTTGTTTAGTATCCTTAACAGGATGTGCATCAGTTGAAGAGAATCTAAACGCTGAGCCACAAAGCTCCCAATCACAACCTCAACCGAACCAATATTCATCCACCTCGTTATCGGTAGAATTTCCACAAGGTTATCAGGCTAAAGAAGAAGGGGGCATGCTCATTGTTTCAAATGCTTATGGGAAAATAATTATTGGTGGATTTACCCCATCGGTTGGCCATCCTGATCAAGAGGAAAAAGACTTTCCCTTCCAGATGATTGCCTATATTAAGGATCCAAAGATGGAGGGGCTAGAAGCAGTTCCTGCTGCGCTTTATTTCACCGAGGGGGATACAGAAATGGAAGGAGAGCTAATGGCAATTCTAGAAACGGTAAAAAAATTGCCTTAATGCTTTAATTGCTCGCCATTCCCGCCCAAACCCCTCGCTTAGGCTCACCCGTCTAGCCTTGGGGCCCGCAAGACCCAAGGCAGCGTCGGACTACGCGCGCTCAGAATCTCGTTGGTCGGCTGCTCTGGTTTGGGATTGGTGGCTCCTTCTTTACCCCATTTTCCATGCCTCTATTTGTCATTCCGAGCGCAGCCGAGGAATCTCTCTGTTGAGGTGCTTCTTGCTTTAAAATTCTCCGTATAATTATAAGAATTTATGCTCAATAAGCTTAAAACCTTATTTGAACTCCCTCGTTTCACCATCCCGAAACTCGTTTGCAATCCTAAAAACCCCACCCACCGTTACGGAGTTGCAATATATGCTACACTTATAGAATATGCGAGAAGCAGTATTGTCTTATTTGAACAAAACTCACCTTGGGGTGTTGAAAGCATATTGAGATCAATGCTGGAGGCCTATTTCGATTTGGTAAATCTGCACAACGCTCCAGACTATTACAAGAGATTGGAGGTCAATTCCTCTCTGCAGGCAGGGAGATTAGAAAAAGAAATAATAAATGCTAGTAATCCGTATGTCCCTGAGGTTACTCAAGAAATACCTAAAATTGATTTTCAAAGCTTAATTCAGGCAAATGGGATGGGTGAAACTAAAATTTATGAAAAAATGAAACTTGCTAACTCTGAGGATGTTTACCGCTCGATTTATTGGTTATTGTGCCAAGAAAGTCATAACAATCTATTTGTTCTTGTGGAAAGGCATTTTGAAACAGACGCTGAGGGAAATGTGACAGGTATTAAAATTTTCAAATTAAGAGATGATCAAAGAGCTATAATAGATGCTGTAGCTGGAATGCTCACGAATTCAATGGAATTGATTGGCGATATCTTGGCCGTAGATTTAAAGGAAGAGGCAGCTGAAGCTAAAAAAATTCTAGAGGAAATGAGGGCTTAAGATTTCCTCTGAATCAATTTTGACGACAGGTAGGGAGATTTTTAAAAGTTAGCCTGCCCGGGTTGCGGGACAGGCTGGAGCTCGGCTCAGGGACTGGGAAAGCGGGTCTCAATGGAATGAAATCCGCCTCCGAAGCCGATCATTCGTCCGCCGCCCCTTGCGCTCAGGGCGAGCTGGAGAGGGTGCTGTCGCGGAGGGGTGGCTTTTTGCGTCACGGGGTCGCTGCCGTTCGATGCATCTTGGGGGAGGGGGGTCGGAGCGGTGGAGGTGTTTGGGAGGGTTGCCATAGCTGCTTTTCCGTATTTTTGCTTTTGAGCCGATGCTGTGTGTTGGAAGGGCTTTCTCCTCAGCCAATCGGCTGAAGCGGGGGCCACATCGCCGCTCTTTATGCTGGATTGCGCTTGCCTTGTCAATGCTCTTAGGCCTGACAATCCTGATGGGGAATGCTAAGCTTTTCGTGTCTTTGAATGGCTTTCGCAAGCCTTTTAAACCCTCTTACCCGCTCACTCCCTTTTTTCCATGAGCCTGAAGCAGAAAATCAAGTATGGCCTGCCTGTCCCGCTGAAAAAGGCCCTGAAATATGCCTACCATTGCCTGCTGGACGCCAAGGATTGGCTGACAGGACGGCGCGACGCGCAGCTGCCCCCTCGGCGGCTCAATTTTGTGGGCAGCGAAGGCTTTTTGGCCGTCTCCCGTGAATTCTTCGGCTACTTCACCCGTCCGGACATCGGCAAGGTGCAGCCGGGAGAGCGAATTTTGGACATCGGTTCGGGCGTGGGTCGCATGGCGATTCCCTTTGCGGACTACCTGAAGCCGGAGGGCGGCTATTGGGGCTTCGATATCGACCGTCGCGGCGTGGCCTGGTGCCATAGGCACCTTTCCAAAAAGCACCCCAACTTCCACTTCCGGTTCGTGGATCTCTACAACAAGTACTACAACAAAAAGGGCAAGCTCCAGCCCTCCGCTTTCCGCTTCCCCTACGAGGACGGCTTTTTCGACTTCGCCTTCGCCACATCGGTGTTCACCCACATGTTCACCGGCGACGTGCGCCACTATCTGGATGAGATCCACCGGGTCCTGCGGCCTGGTGGCAGGGCTTTGGTCACCTTCTTCGCCATCGACGCGTTGGCCAGGAAAAACATCGATTCCGGCAAAGCCGCCTGCCTCTTGGTTCACCCTCGCGATAGCGTTGCCTACTATTCCCACAAAAACGTTCCCGAGGCCGAGATCGGCTTCGACGCCGATTGGATCGAGAGCGCCGTGCATGAATCCGGCCTGCGCATCGAAAAAATCCTGCACGGCTCCTGGTCGGGCCGCCCGCAGCCGCTCTCTTATCAGGATCTTTATTTGATCGAAAAGCCCTGACAGGTTTTTTGGCCGCCCTTTGGGCATTTATGATTTTCGCTGAGGCATTGTGATATAATGTGGCCAGCTAAAAGCAAGCCCATGAATATCCAGATTCTGATCCAGCGGGATGAAGACGGGAAGTACATTGCCTCTTGCCCAGCCATAAGAGGCTGCCACGCCCAGGGGGACACCTATGAGGAGGCTCTTTTGAGCATCAAAGAGGCGATCGAGCTGAACCTGGAGCATTTGGCCGATAAAGGAAAGGGCTTTATTCGGAGCGCCAGCACTTTCCCAAAATTCATCGCCACCGAAGAAATCTCATTTGTTCTATGAGTCGCCTGCCTATCCTTACTTTTCGCCAGTTTGCTCGCCTTCTGAAGCGGGAGAACTATTTTCCCGTTCGGCAGAAAGGAAGTCATGTGATTTTTGAAAACGATAAAGGAAGCACCCTTACGGTTCCCAAACATCCGGGAAAAACCCTGGCCAAAGGGCTTCTGCGCCAGCTGATCAACGACTTGGGCATGACTGTGGACGAGTTCATTGAAATGGCCAAGAGGTGAGGCCTTTTTTAAGCGATCTCCGCCTTCTTCGCCTCCAGCTTTTGGCCCAAGAACCTGCTGCCCAGCTTGGCGAAGCGTTCGGGGGAATCCGTAGTGAAATATTCCCGGCCGCCGCCTTGGCTGAGCTTTTCCTTCAGCTCAGGATGGCGCTGGAAATAGCTCTCCATGGCCTGGGCAGCCGCAGAAGAGGAGGAAATCACCTTTACCCGTCTTCCGATGATCCGATCGATCTCTTGGAAGAGCAGAGGATAATGGGTGCAGCCCAGGATCAGCGTGTCGATGTTGGCATGCTTCAGGGGGCGCAGATAGTTGCGCAGCATCATGCGGGTGACCACATGGCGGGTCATGCCCTCCTCGGCCAGGGGCACCAGCAGGGGGCAGGCCTTTTCCGTCACGC
>CAYUUW010000060.1:0-7059 GCA_964448005.1 uncultured Candidatus Peribacteria bacterium | reverse complement strand
ATCCCGAGGAAGTGAGCCTGAGCCAATCCCCCACCCCCTCCTTTCGCCCCCTCTCCCCCGCCCTGGTCAAATGGGTCAGCTTCATGCAGAGCCAGCCTCTGGCGGAAATCGTGAAAATCACGCCGAGCCAGGAGCAGAAGGAGCAGGTGTGGGCCTTGCTGCAGAGCCTGATTCGCCCGCTGCTGAGCAGCCCGATGAAGTCGGAGAGGTTTCTGGTGGGATTATCGGCCAACACAAAGTAAGATAGGAAAAACCCTCGCTTCTTGACGCCCGAATGGGCAGACAGGAAGAAGCGAAGGGTGAGCCGCGCAAGGCGCAGGGAGGCAAGGGGCTTGATCAGGGGCGAAGCACATCCTCTGGCTTTTCTCCATCATTGGTCTGCGTCTGCCTTGAAGCATTGAATTTTGAGGAAAATTTTGCTATAATAAAAGGATGAAATCATAAATAAAAGTAGTGAGCCTTTCGGTTGAAAATAGATCAGGAGCTGAATTAGAAAGCGATTTTGAGTATGATGAATACTATTCCTCAGTTTATGAAATTGAAACTGCGGCCAATCTTCATATGTATGCCCTGCCAGGCAGGACTGTTTCTGAGGATCAAGTTGGTAGATATATTAAATCAAAACAGAGGCTAGAAGCATATGTTGCTAGAGAGAGGGCATTTGCTTTATTGGATGGGAATTACAAATTGGATGAAGACTTAATAAGAGGGGGGTTGATTTCAGATAAAAAAGAAGTTCGAGGGCTTGCCCTAAGGGCAGTAGAAAATTTGGAAGATGCCAAAGAAAGAGAGAGACTGGCTATATGGGCTTTAGATTCACAGCATGAAGATATTCAAGTGGCTATGCTTGAGCTTATTACTCGCTACACCCAAGACAAGGAAAGGATGGCCCCAATAATCAGGAGAAAGCTTGAATCAGCTAATGAAGAAATTGTTCTGGGTGCGCTTAAGACAGCGCGCTATTTTTTAGGTAAAGAAGAACTTTTAGCTATATCCTTAGGGTATGTGGAATCTTCAAGTGCTGCAATTCAAATAGTGGCCCTATCTTTAATAAGGGATTATGCGGAAAAAAATAGGGCAAGAGATATTTTTAATGAAAAGGCTCAAAACAGTAATGATTCTAAGGTATTGGCTTATTTAATTTTGCTTATAGACTCAGAAATATTAAGCGATGAATCAAAACGAAAGGTGGTCCGTAAAGGCCTGGAATCTAGCGATAAAGATTTGATTTTAGCTGCATTCAGGACCATAGATAGTGAGTGGTTACTAAATAAAATGTTCAATCTAAAGGTGGTTTGTGAAGAGCTGGAATCCGATGATCCAATTATAAAAAGGGATGTTCTAAAATTCCTGGAAAAGCATTGCAAAAAAAAATACCTAGAAGATGGATTGGACTGGAAGGGTGTCAAGGAGAAACTACAATCTGATGACAAAGATGCGATGTTAGCTGCCCTAAACGAATTAAATAACTGGGCAATGTCAAGCGATTACTATGATCCTGGAATAATTCGTAAAATGGCTGAATCTGAAGATGAGTACTTAATGATGGCTGCATTAAAAAAAATGCATAAATTAGGAAGCTGGCCGCTAGAAGCTATTTTAAGAAATATAAAAAAGGGGAGTATATTTTTCAACCATGATCTATCTGGGTGGTTAAAAATCTTTCCAGAAAAAATACTATTGCCTGTAATTATTGCATTGCTCGAAACACAAGATATAGACGTTGAAATGGTAGTATGGGACTCTATTTATAGAGAGGATTTTGACGAAGGTGTCAAATTAAATGTTCTGACTGGCTTAATTCATCATGGAGATGATAAAGTCAGAGTCAATGCTCTGGCTCACATTGATCTGGTTCCCCAAAGCTCCTGGTCAGGAATTATCCTAAGTGCGATTAAGGTCAGTCAATCGCGAGAGGTTCAAAGCGCAGCTGTTGCCCTAATGGCAAATCTCCCTGAAACCAAGCGCGGAGAAATGCTTTTAGAAATAAAGAGGGTGTGCCCGCAGGACACTTTTCCGATAGAGTTTGCTGAAATCTGGAGTCAGGAACCAATGATTAGAATAAAAACCATTCTTGGCAATATAGGGCAATGGAATAAAGGCATACTACTAAAAGCGGTGGAATTAGAAATAGGATCAGTCCCAGAAGAGTTGCGAAAAAAGGCAATACAAGACTATTGTCAAGCTGCCCACGAGCACAATAAAGTGCTTTACAGAAACCATGACACCAGAACGGATGCAAGAAAAGATTTTAAAAAAAATGGCTCAGAACTAACCACACTTGGCAAAGAATTTACAGATGAAGTGATTATTCGCCACATCTCAACAACCGCCTTCTCTTATTGGCAAAGAGCTTACGAAAATTGGGAAATTTGGAAAAATTTAGGGTTTGATTATGTCCCCATAGAACCAATTCTTAGTTTTAACATAAGCCGAAAGGATAAATCTAAAATTAATGTTGTTGCAGGCGTATTAGGAATGACTTTGGATGAATACACAAGAATTTGCCCTGATAGCCATAAAAAGGAACTCTTGGAAACAGTAGATCTTGTTGTAAAAGGTCTTAATCAGCTAAAAATTCAACATGGGCATGCTCATAGGAGTAACTTTTGTATTTATTTTGAAGAGGATGAAGACGGTCAAGTAAATTTAGAAGAAGTTCCCAAGCTTTATCTAATCGATTTTGACATGGCAGAAAAGGGGAAAACTATTGCAAGATAATGAAATCTCACCTTTTTAAAAAATAGTATTTAAGAAATTGTCCTAAATTCAGTCCACACTCTACATGTGGAGCACAAAACTTCGCGACATCAAAAATGGCTTAAGATAAAGCCAAACTTGAGCTCTATTTTGCTGGAGCCGTTGACCCCGATGGTGCGATCGGGACCGCCGCCCAAGCGATTCAAGACGTCGCCTGGCTCCGCGTTCATCGCTTGGAGCGGGTGAAGGGACTCAAACCCTCGACCTCTGCCTTGGCAAGGCAGCGCTCTAATCAACTGAGCTACACCCGCAATACAAAATGCAGAAGGATTCTACCAAAGCCTTGAAAGAAAGCAACGAAATTATCAAGATGAAGGTGTCTGTTCCTTTTTCAGTAAGGCCAATTCCCTTTATCAACCCTATCCGACCCCCTACGGATCACCTCCGGAAGCCTGGCCACATCGCCAGGGTTCAGATAGGAGAGAGCAACGCGGATGTCGCCTCGGGGCAAAGGGCGGTTGTCCAGCAAGCGTGCGGCGACCAGAGCGGTGATGCGATGATGCCCCTCGAAAGCCATGATCCCCCCCTCAGGCAAGGCCAGAGCCATCAGCTCGGTTTCGGCGGGGAAATTCCCCTGAATGTCGGCAATGGCCTTGTGCCCCCTCACCCACTCCGGCTTGGCCCGCACCAATTGCCCGAAAGTCCTTTCCAGCAAAGGGACTTTCCTCAATTCCGCATCCTCTTCAAAAAGCCTTTGCCAACCTTGGGTTGGTCCAATCCGCCATTCCGAAAGGTCGGCATGCTCCATTACCTTTAAAATATCCCAGCGGCGATCGGAAAGATGAAGCTGCTCAGCCATAAAGAGCCTCCAAGCCTCCCAACTTTCCCATCCTTTCACATTCGTAGCACAATCTACCCACCCTTGTGTCCAAGGAGCCTGTGGATCTCCCACCTCTCGCTGACGCCATCGCTCAAAAACTTCCTGCCAGGGCGCATCCCCCTGAATGAGCTCAAG
The DNA here is from genome assembly GCA_964448005.1 of uncultured Candidatus Peribacteria bacterium. Taxonomy (GTDB): domain Bacteria; phylum Patescibacteriota; class Gracilibacteria; order UM-FILTER-43-11; family UM-FILTER-43-11; genus CAYUUW01. The sequence goes on along the minus strand of CAYUUW010000060.1, from coordinate 3,344 downwards.
TTCTGGCTTCATGGAAATAGTTTTATGGTAGAGCTCATCTTAACTCCTTTCCGAGCCTAAAACAAAGCCATCTGGTCGGGCGGCGCCTCCTTTCCCACAGGTGTCAGCCTGCGGAGGCGGGCCTGCAGGCTTTTCATCTCCATCTTCTCCAAAAAGCGCTGGAAGCCCACAAAATCCAGATGATTTACCGAAACGCTCTCCGGACTGAAGGCGCAAGGGGCATCGCACACGATTCTAGCCAGCTTGCGGGAAAAGAAAGCCGCATCCTGGCCGGCTTCGATCTTTTGGCGCAAGGCCTCCGGCAGTTCCGCGACATGGGAGAAGATCTCCTCAAGGCGGCCGTAGCGCTGAAGCAGGGCCGCAGCCCGCTTCGGGCCAATTCCCTCCACGCCCTTGATGTTGTCCGAGCTGTCCCCCATCAGGGCCTTGTAGTCCACCACCTGGCTCGGCCGAATGCCGTACTTCTCCACCACCTTGGCCTCATCGAAAAGAATCGGCTCCCGGTAGCCCTTGTGGGGGAAGACCACAAAAGTGCGCTCGCTGATCAGCTGGAGGGCGTCCATGTCGCCGGTGACAATGCGGGTGACCATCCCCTTTTCCTCGGCCTGGCAGGCCAAGGTCCCCATCATGTCGTCCGCCTCGTAGCCCTCGTTCTGGAACACCGGAATCCTGAAGGCGTTCACCATTTCGTGGATCCTGGGAATCTGGGCGTAAAGCTCGTCCGGGGATTTGGATCGGGTGGCCTTGTAGCCATCGTGCAGCTCGTGGCGGAAAGTGGGGGCCCGCATGTCGAAGGCCACCGCCAGAGCATCCGGCTTTTCCGTCTCCATGATGTTCAGCAGCATGCTGGCAAAGCCGTACAAAGCGTTCGTCTGCTCGCCGGAGGAGGTTTTGAGAGGCGCCTGAATGGCATGGAAGGCCCGGTGGATGAGGTGATTGCCGTCGATCACCACAAAAAGAGGCGATTTTCCCTGAGCCTCTGGGGAAGAAAAGGTCTGCACGAAAATTGGATTAAGAAACCAAATTATTTTGCCGTCCATTTTATCGGCTTCCTCGCTGGGCGCTTTTTTGGTATAATGAGGGGATCGAACAAACAACCCACCCCCCATGCCCCAAGCCACCGCGACTGCCGCAACGGAAAAGAAAAGCCAAAGCAATGATACCAAAAAGGCCTTCCTGGACAAGGAAAAGGCAAAGGAAAGGCTTTTCGGCATTCTGGAGCTGGATTGGAAGACGGAGAGAAGAAGCCCCTTGGTCTGCGTCACGTGCCCCCTGACCGAAAAGAATGGGGCCGAGCTGATCCTGCGGATGATGCCCGGCCTGCTGGAGCAGGACCTGCAGCTGGTGCTGATGGGAATAGGAACAGGAAAATACCAAAGCTACTTCACGGAAATGGCAGCCCGGCATCCGGAGAAAATAGCCATCCTGGAGGACGGAGAGAAAAACAAGGAAGCCCTGCGCCATGCGGCGGATATCCTCCTGTCCTCCAGCCAAAGCGAAGAATGCAGCTATGAAATGACTGCGGCCATGGAACAGGGGGTGGTGCCTGTGGCCCTGGATCAGCCTGGCCTAGTGGACTACAACCTGGTGCAGGAGGTGGGGAATTCCTTTGTCTGCCGCCAAGCGAGCGAATGGAGCCTTTTCGGCGGCCTAATTCGAGCCCTGGAGAACTTCAAATTCCCCTACGACTGGAAGAACATTCAAAAAGCCGTGCTGGGAATGTAAGGGTCAGCAAGCGGAGTGACGCTCAGCGCAGCGACCCGGGAACAGGACCGGCCCCCGCCCCGACAATGCGATCCAGCATTTGGCCCATCAGGATGGAAATCCGGGGCCAGCTGATGGAGTTCACCAATTCGAAGCCGAAGACGAGGCCGACGATTTTGATGATGGTCACCGAAAGGATGGTGACGACCAGGCCTACAATGGCATAGCGGATGGTTTGGACCGACTCCTTGATTTTGTCTTCCTGGCCCCCGGAAACGATGAAGGAGATGCCGCCCACGAAAATGTAGAATACGGAAAGGGCGCCAGCAAGCATGATGGCGATCGCGACCGACAAATTGAGCAAGTCAACGATATCGAATTGATTCGTGACCATGAAAGGACTGTACCCCACAAGAGTCCGGATTAAAGGCTAAAAGCCAAGTCCATCATCATCCAAAACGCTTCCGACAGGCTCATCGGAAAGCTCGCCTCCTTTCACTTCGCCGCCCTCAGGCTCAACGATTTTCATGTTGACCCTTTGGTTCTGCTTGGAGCCGATGACGCGAAGCAGGATCCGAATGGATTTAGCGGTCTGGCCGCTGCGGCCAATGATCTTTCCCATATCCTCCTTGTCGACCTGAAGGGTCAGGAGGATTCCCATCTCGTCCACGGTGAGGTGGACCACCACTGCCTCCGGCTTGCTGACAATGGATTTAACGATGAATTCCAGGAATTCTTTGCCGAGGCCATTCGCAGTGCCGTCCATGAGGGTGAATTTAAGCTTTAGGAAAAGGCTTTCAAGCGGACTAGGCCGCCGGAGCGGCAGCAGGCTGAGCAACTTCCTTGGGATTCTTGGTCTCCCTGCTCCTCATCTCTACAATGTAAGGCTCCATGCCTTTCACTCCAGAGCCTTTGAGCAGGCGGGCGACGGTATTGCTGGGCTGGGCACCCTTGGCGATCCATTCGGCGATGCCCTGAGCGTCAACCTGAAAAACGGCAGGTTTGGCAAGAGGGTTGTAGTGCCCGAAGGCCTCGATGAAACGGCCTTTGACCCGAGTGGAATGCTCGGCCAGGACAATGCGGTAAACAGGTTGGTTCTTGCGTCCCAATCGTTGCAAACGAATTCTTAGCACGGGGCGGGAAGATGAGAGGATAAAATCGGCCGGAAGCCACTTAGCGATGGGTAGTTTAGTTAAAACTCAAGCAGCTGTCAAATCTTTTGCGCGCACTTTTTGGATGAAATCCGCCCCCCATTTCTCCTGCAGGATTTGAAGCAATTTCGTGGCCGCTCCAGCCAGCTCCTGGGACCAGACCGCATGGCTCACGCCCACCCACAGCACCCCCTTTTCCACGGAAAGGGCGCGCACCTGGTCCGCCGGCCAGCCAAGCCCTTCCCAAAAATGGCGGTTGGCGAAAGCCAAGGCCTCGGCGGCCTGAGCGGAGGCTCCCAGCTTGTGCTGGTTCAGCCTTTTTTGGAGCAACTGCTTGAAGGGTTCCATGCGTTTGAAATTTAAGCAATAACTCACGTCAAGCGCTGAATTTGATTTCCGAGGCTGATTATCTTAATTCCAGGACTAAGGAGTAAGAACTAAGAAATAAGCACTTAATCCTTACTCCTTAGTCCTGCCTGCCTGACAATA
>CAYUUW010000059.1:0-7103 GCA_964448005.1 uncultured Candidatus Peribacteria bacterium | reverse complement strand
ACGGGTGCCTACTTCCACATCTCTTTTCGGGGACACCTCCAGGATGATGCCTGCTCTGTGCAGGTCAGTGCGATGTACGAAGCCTACTTCAATGGAACCTTGCCCTCTTGCGAGGTTGTCGCTATCAAACGAGGCGAAACCCTCTTGGATAGCGGCTCGATCGTCGTCCGGTGTGGTGGTGGAATGGTCGGTCCTGAGCTGAATCCGAGCCCACCACAGGATTCGGAGGGTAATTTTCATTCAGCCATCCGTGTCATCATGACGTGCGAGAACCCCCTCAGCGGCTTCGGCAACACGAGGCATTGGGACTACTCCCCCGAAGGCTAACCTTTCGCCCTTGATCCTTCTGACCAGCGTCCCGCTTTGGCGAGACGCTGGTTTTTAAATTCCACTTTAAAAGGGGCCGAACCACTCGTCGACTCGGCCAATCGTATCCTCCACCATTCTTTCTCCTGTGTAATTAAGGGGGTATTTACCCACAATGCCTGGATCCAAATAGGCTGCGTATCCATCGTGAAATTCGGCCCTTTCGTCCAAGTCTAGATTTGAGGAGTGGGACCAAAAAAAATCCGCGAGCCTTCAATGAAGTCTGGCTCGCGGTCGTCGCCCTGTGAGGGGGTGCCTTCAGGAGTGAAGGAGGTGGGCCAGGATTTCGCCTAGCCGGCTTTGGCAGTCGGGATGGTCGCAGATGCGGGCATGGCTCGCTTCTAGAACTTCGAATTGCCTCTCCTTCCCGTAGTCCGCGTAGCGGTTTGCCGCCACGCTTTGGCAGGGGAAAAGGGCCATGGCACTCCAGGCGGGGACGGTATTGTCGCCGCTCTTGGTCTGGATGATCTGCGCTCCGCTCCGTGGAGGGTCAAGGTCCTTCAGGGTGGCCTTCCTTTTTATGCCGTTTTCTGCCACGTACAATCCGCCGCTTGGGTCCAGCCATTGCCGAGCCTGTCGGACTTCCATGTGGGGTGCTTTGTGGATCCGTACTCCCGCATCGGTTGGCAGGCCGTCTCCGTAGATCGACCAGGTTTGAGGATGCTTGAACCTGCCCAGCCACTGGTGGAAGCGCTCGGCTGCCTTTAGGGAAGACATGAACCGACTCCTGTATTCGTCTTGGATGGCGTGACGGGAGAAAGGGGGCGCCAGCAATCCTGGTCCCCACTCCTTGCTCTGGTAAAGCTCGAACATGCTCTGCGCGTCCCAGCCATGAACCTCCTCTGGCTTGTCGAAAGAGGTGTAGGTGTACCAGCAGCCGCCATCTCCGTTGTATGGGCTTTGGGGAAGCAGCTCCGTGGGCCCGTGCAGCCCGCTCATGACGGTTGAGAATTCCCGAGGATCGTCCCCCAAAGCCTGGGCGAAATCCCAGCCGCCATCGTATTTGGCAAGAACCCCTGTAAACATCCGCCTCACCAGCACAGGGGCGCCGCCTACGGGCTGAGCCATGTGAATGACTCCGAGCGCTTTTTGGTAAAGCGCGGGATCAGCCTCCCTCATGCTCTTGAGCCCGGCTCGGGCAACAAAGCCGCCCATGCTATGCGTCACCAGGATGTAGTTGTCCGCCTGTTCTTGGGTCAGAACCTCCCTCACGAACTTTGCAAGACCCTTGCCCGAGACAAGATTGCTCCGGCCCCAATGGTAGCCAAAGGCGTAAATGGGGGTTTTGAGCCCTGGAAAGCGTTGGGCTTCGAGGAAGCGAAGGATGCCTTGGTAGTAGCTTTGCGAGATTCCAGCCCATCCTCGGCTAGCCTCGTCCTTTGTCAGCCCTTCTTTGGCCTGATCGCAAACCCGAGCGGGACTGTCATGCTTCAGCAGGGACTGCATCCTTTCCTCGCCGGCCAGGAGCCAGAAGCTCATGCGGCCATCGGAATCCGGATCCCAATAGATCGCCCCGGGGAACTCCAGGCACGAGCCCATTAGGCCCGGAATGAAGATGATCGGAACAGTGCCGGAGATTATTTTCTTCTTCGGCTCGGCTTCGGTTTTGGGCTCCATTTTTGGTGGCGGATCGACGCGAGGCTGGGGTTTTTCGTAAGGGGAATCGTAGCTTTGCCCACGAGCTGTCCTGGCCAGGAGAGGCTTTGTATCAGCCTCCCTTTTGCCACTCTCACCCGTAACGCTCAGCATCCTGTCAGAGATTTTTTCAGGCTCTTGGTCTTCAGGCTTAAGGTCCATTCCTGGCAACCGATACTGCTTTTCCCTTGTTCCATATGGCCCCCTCCGCTGGTCATGGAGTCCTGGAAGTTTTCGCTCTATTAATCGTGGAAAGCGCATGATGCACATTTTTCCCTTTGGTGAATGATCAAGGTGGCCCCTCATGGACGCACTTGATTGTTTAATACATATTGTTAGCTTTTTTGTTACAGGAATTTTTCTCCGCATGAAAATAAATTAAGGTTGGCAGAAAATTCCCCGTAACAAATTTCGCCCATCCGTGTATTAAGGGCTAACCACCCTTCCAAAAAGGGTACATTGCGCGTCCTTGTCTCTCCTCCGCCTCAGGGTGGGGCAGCGAATGAGGGCTGATCCTGCAAACCGGAGGCGGACAGATAGGGCGCTGCGTCGCGTTTTTCTCCGGAGCTTCTCCGGGGCAGGGCGCGGCGCGGTGTCGACAGGCGACACGGGACCGCGGAAAGACGACCATCAGATCATGATCAAGAACAAAACGATCCTTCCATTGACCGCTCTCCTCGCCCTCTCAGGCTGCTTCCAGGATGTGGCTTCGGGCAGCCAGCCCTCCTCCGGCGACTCCGGCGACGGGGATGCGACCGGGGATGGCGACGGCGAAGGCGATGGGGATGGTTCGGGCGACTCCGGCGACGGGGACGGGGATTCGGGTGCGGGCGACGGGGATTCGACTGGGGATGGCGATGGAGACAGTGACGATCCCGGCTATTGCGGGGACGGCATGGTCGATTCCGGCGAGGAGTGCGACCTGGGTCCCAACAACGGCCCGGACAGCCCCTGCCTGGACGGCTGCGTCGACTGGTCCTGCGGCGACGGCTACATCTATCCTGAAGAGGAGGAGTGCGACGACGGCGATGAAAACAATGGCAATGAATGCCTAAATGAATGCATCCTTGCCGCCTGCGGCGACGGCTTCGTTCATGCGGGCGTGGAGCAGTGCGACGACGGCAACAACGTCGAAAACGATGGCTGTAGCCAAGATTGCACGCTTCCTTCCTGCGGCAACGGCCTCCAGGAGCAGGGCGAGGCCTGCGACGACGGCAACGGCTCCGATGCCGATTCCTGCACCACCCTTTGCTCTCTGCCGGTCTGCGGCGATGGTTTCGTTTGGGCGGGGATGGAAGAGTGCGACGACGGCAATGAAATGGACAATGATGGTTGCAGTAGCTGCCTCATCCAGTTCTGCGGCGACGGCATTCAGCAATTGGGCGAAGAGTGCGACGACGGCAACCAGGCCAACCTGGACTGCTGCTCCTCCGCTTGCGCGCAAGAGCAAAAGTACGTCTTTGTCAGCAGCAGCAGCCATACCGGCAACATGGCCGGCTACCTGGGGGCGAACGCCATCTGCAACGGACTGGCCTCCAACGCGGGGCTTCCAGGCACCTACAAGGCCTGGCTTTCGGACCAGGGGGGCAGCCCGAACACCCGCATGGCCCATGCCTCGTGCCCCTACGTGAGGACGGACGGGGTCCAGGTCGCCGCCGACTGGAGCGACCTGGTGGACGGGAGCCTGGACGCCCCCATCAGCCTCACGGAAAGCATGCAGATTCCCCAGAACTTCGCCAACCCCTGCGGCAATAATCCTCCTACGGTGCCCCTGGTTCGCAGCAGCACCACGTGGAATGGCCTCCTGCAAAGCCAGGCCTATTCCTGCGCCAACTGGACGTCGACGGTAGGCAGCGCCCTTTGGGGCAACGCAAACTCCACCACGCAGCAATGGACCGCCTATTGCAGCAGTGGGAATCCCAGCCCCTCCTGCGCTTCGCCGGCGCTGATCTACTGCGTCCAGCAGTAATCGCCCAGTCTCCGCCCCCTAAGCCGCCCCTTCCCGACGCTCCGTCGGGACAGAGGGGCGCAACCAGCCCGCGGCCTCCTTCGGGAGAATGATTCATCGGAATCATCGCGGGCCTTTTACCTTCCCCGATTTTCCCTGTAACGAATCCCTTCCGCCCGTGTATTAGGAGCTAACCACCCTCCCAAAAAGGGTGTATTGCGCGTTCCGGCCTCCTTAAGGCCTGGGGCAGGCGCTGATCCTGCAAACCACAGGCGGATAGGCAGGGCACTGCGTCGCGCCTTTCTCCGGAGCTTCTCCGGGGCAGGGCGCGGCGCGGTGTCGACAGGCGACACAGGACCGCGGAAAGACGGCAATCAGACCATGAAAACGAACAACACGATCCTTCCATTGACTACCCTTCTAGTAGCCATCGGCTGCTCGGCCCCTGCCAACACTCAGGTCGATGAAAGTGCCGACACCGGCACCTCCAACAGTACCGATGGTATGGGCGAGTCCACGGGCTTCCCTGGGGACGGCGACGGCGACTCTGGCGACGGCGACTCTGGCGACGGGGACGGGGATTCGACCGGGGACGGCGACGGCGACTCCGGCGACGGGGACGGCGATGGCTGCAGCCCCGGCGAATTGAGCTGCGAGTGCAGCAACGGGCTTTGCCTGGGCGATCTGGAATGCGTGGCAGGCACTTGCCAGGAGCCTGATCCGAACAGCGCCCTGCTTCGCTTCGTCCACCTGAGCCCAGAGCTGGGGCCGGTGGATGTCTACTTGAGTGGGTCGAATGACCCACTCTGGTCCGGACTGGGCTTCAGGGAGGGGGTTGACTACGTTCAGGTTCCGCCTGGCGAGCATGAGCTGCTCATCACCCTGGAGGGAGAAACGGAAACCATCCTTGCCATCCAGGCGGACAACCTCGAATCCTTCATCCGGTACTCGGCAAGCCTCTACGGCGAGGCCGACCTCCTGAGCGGCAAGGTGCTGCTGGATGACGCGATCGGGATCGATCCTGCCGGCATCCGCATTCAGGTGGTCCACATCGCCTCCGGCTGGGGGCAGGTGGATCTGTACAACCTGGATGCCGAGCCGCCTGCTCAGGTCCTGAACAACTTCAGTCTCCATTCCGTGCATGAGCTGGACCTGCCCGCCATGATCGGGGGCCTGGGCGTCGATACCGGCAACGACGGGACGGCAGACTTCGAGTTCCAGATTCCGGGGTACCCCGGCGGAGGCTTCTACGACCTCTATCTGGCCCAGGGCCAAGTGCCCTTCATGCTCTTTCATCGCCCTGACGGGTCCACCCACGGGGTCGACTACCAGGGCATCTGCGAAGACGTTTACGTCGGTCCGGGTGAGCTCTGCGATGACGGGAATCAGGACAACACGGATGACTGCCTGAACGGCTGCATCCCGGCCAGCTGTGGCGACGGCTTCCTGTGGGCAGGCCAGGAGGAGTGCGACGACGGGAACAATGTCGACGACGACTACTGCTCGAACGCCTGCGTGAAGCGGACAAAATACATGTTCATCACCAGCAGCGAGCACAATGGTAATCTCGGTGGCTACGAGGGCGCCAATGCCATCTGCAACATGCGTGCGGGGGAAGCGGGCCTTCCGGGCACCTACAAGGCTTGGCTCTCCGATGACGGAGGCTCGCCAAACACCCGCATGGTCCATTCCCCGTTTTTCTACATCCGGGTGGACGGTGCATCCTTGGCCCATGGTTGGGACGACCTGACCGATGGCTCACCCCTCAATGCTCCCCCGAATCTGGACGAGCACGGGGATCCCGGTCCTGTGGCAAACGTCTGTCAAAACGTGAACACCATCTGGTCCAATACCACTGCGCTCGGGAACAAGGCTCACAACACCTTGGCTTGCGGCAACTGGAACATAGCGCAAAATGGAATTGGAGGCCTTATGGGGGGTGCTGAAAGCACCACGAATTGGTCAGATTCAGGATGCTCGTCAAGCTGTTTGTTGCAGCTTGCCTTGCTCTGCATCCAGCAGTAGGCGCCTCCTTCTCCGCCCCTAAGCCGCCCTCTTCCGCCACAATGGGATAGAGGGGCGCAACGAGCCCGCGGCCTCCTTCGGGAGAATGATTCATCGGAATCATCGCGGGCTTTTTCACTGCGCAGCAATTCCCTGTAACGAATCCCCTCCGCCCGTGTATTGACTGCTGCCCCCTCCAAAAAAAAGGGGGGCATTGTGCGTCTTTTCTTCCCTGCGCCGCGAGGCGCGGGAAGGGCGCTGATCCTGCAAACCGGAGGCGGACAGATAGGGCGCTGCGTCGCGTTTTTCTCCGGAGCTTCTCCGGGGCAGGGCGCGGCGCGGTGTCGACAGGCGACACGGGACCGCGGAAAGACGACCATCAGATCATGATCAAGAACAAAACGATCCTTCCATTGACCGCTCTCCTCGCCCTCGCAGGCTGCTTCCAGGATGTGATTCCCGACAGCGGCCCCTCCTCCGGCGACTACGGGGGCGGCGATGGCGATGGGGGGTCTATGGGCGATGCGGACGGAGAGTCTGCGGGCGATGGCGACTCCACGATGGGCGACGGGGACGGGGATCCCATGGGCGACGGGGACGCGTCCGGAGACGGGGACGGCGGGGCCGACGAGGATGGGCCGGGCTATTGCGGGGACGGCATGGTCGATTCCGGCGAGGAGTGCGACCTTGGGCCCAACAACGGCCCGGACAGCCCCTGCCTGGACGGCTGCGTCGACTGGTCCTGCGGCGACGGCCACATCTATCCTGAAGAGGAGGAGTGCGACGACGGGAACCAGGACGGCACCGACGCCTGCACCGGCTCATGCCAATTGGCTGTCTGCGGCGACGGCTTCGTTCATGCGGGCGTGGAGCAGTGCGACGACGGCAATAGCGAAAGCACGGATGCTTGCCTGAACGGCTGCATTCCGGCTGCTTGCGGAGACGGTGTCCTTTGGTCAGGCCAGGAGCAGTGCGACGACGGCAACCAATCCAACGTGGATTGCTGCTCCTCCGCCTGCGCCCAAGTACAAAAATACGTCTTTGTCAGCAGCAGCAGTCCCAATGGCAACATGGGCGGCTACCTGGGGGCGAACGCCATCTGCAACGGGCTCGCCTCCAACGCGGGGCTCCCAGGAACCTACAAGGCCTG
>CAYUUW010000058.1:0-7307 GCA_964448005.1 uncultured Candidatus Peribacteria bacterium | reverse complement strand
CGTCGAGGTGCTGAGCGGTTTCTCTTTTTTGGAGAGCTACCTGCGCTGGGGATTCGCATTGCTCACCCTGGGAATCCATCTGGTTTTGCGTTGAAAAAAGACGAAAGGTCCGAAACGAATAAGGGAAGTACATAAGAAAAAACACCTACCGGGAGAGAGGCAGGTGCTTTGATGAACTCAACGAGAGGCAGCGCCCTCGGAGTAAAAATCGCTGTCGACCGTCAGCCTGGAGGCATCGGCAAGCTTCGGGGGACCATGCGAAACGCCTGGTTATCCAGCGGAGGCCATTCTGGCAGATGAGTCACCGTACGGACCCTCGCAGAATCAGGCAGAGGCTCGGTCTCCGCAGCCGATTGGTGGGCGGAGCCCGGATCGATGGCCTTCGTGGACTGCTGGCAGCCAGAAGCGAATGAAAGGGTCATGAAGGAGATAACGAGAAAGGCTCGAAACGAACGCATGAGGTGATTTCCCTGCAATGAGAGAGAGCAGCCAGACCGCCTGGCTGAACAGATTTATATTACAAATAAAAAAATATTCGTCAAGCCTGAAGGCTTGCAGACTGAACACATTTTTGGTTCAATGCTGACCAGAAACAAAGACAAAAACTCGAAAATGACCGCGTAGCCCCTGCGCGCTAACTCGTTCAGAAGGACTAAGGGAAATGGGTTTCACATTCGGCAACCCCCGGATCGACCCTTCCCACCTGCACACCTGGATTAAGACGCGCGGGGGCAAATGGCACTTTGGAGCCTTTTGTTTTTGGCGGCAACCGCTGACGCAGCAGTGGGCTTTTTTGCTTTACGCAAGGAAAAAGGGTAGAATAAAGCTATTCTTTTAACCCTTAACTCTCTTTCCGCCCATGCTTTAATTCCACTAACTACACGCCTATGAAGATGAACAGGATTTCTATGCCTCTGGCGACCCTTGCGGTGGCAGTCCTGGCTACTCTTAGCGGGTGCGACGCCATGGATGGTTTTTTCAACGACTCCAGCGGCGAAGAGCAAAACAAGGCCGCAGAAAATACGGGGGCGAATCCAGACGAAGCGGAAATTTCCTCTTGGGAAACCTACGTCAATGGGGAGTATCGCTTTCAGCTGAAGCACCCTTCCGATTTTAAGCTGAAGGAAGCAACTTCCCCCTCTCCCGCGATATCTTTTTCCAAAAATGGAAAAGAGGCTTGGGTCATCATTTCTCCGGAAGGCGGAGTGGCAGGACGACCCATAGAAGCCCCCCTTGAATCCGAACAGGTCATCAGCGGGAAAAAAGCCTTTGTGGAGGAGTGGAATGTTGGAACAGGCGGAAAAGGGAAGTTCCTTCTTTATAGGTTCATGGATCCCGTGGAGGATTGGAAATTGTGCGGAGAGAGCGAGTATTGCTATCACATCGAGCTAGTTGCCCCCGTAGAGGATGATGTGGAAACGGCAAGGAAAATCCTTTCTACTTTCGAGTTTATTCAGAAGGAATAGAAAGGCAGCCAATTTGAAAAAAACGGAGCTCAATGAGCTCCGTCTTGGGGCACTCTGTGAAACGCCCAACCCTGTCTCAATCGTCCATTGCTCGGTACCGCAGGCGACGAAAATAACGAAGCGCCCCCCACCCCTCCCAGTAAACTTCCTGGGAGTCATCGAGGTAGAGGATGTAAGCGAGAAGCTCCTTTCGATCCCTCTCCGAACCGAGGTAGGTCATGACGGCAGTGAGAACCGAATCGAGCCAGGGGAAATCCAGGTGCGCAGACCATTCATCCATAGCCTTCTTTTGGATATCTTGGAAAACCTCGAATTCGGCACCCAAAGAAAGGAGGGCGCAGACCGCCAAGGTTTGAAGCCCCTCCCGATCCGAAGGGGAGATACCACTCAAGTTCCAGTTTTGACCGGGATCAATGGCAAATTCCTTAAGTTCCTGCTGCACCTCACCCAGCGTGCCACGACGGGCGATGTACAGGATGGCGTGCTCCAAATCATCGCCTGCCCGGAAGGCGGCCACAGCCTGTTCGATGGATAGGAATTTGGCCTCGGCCTCTTTGAGCAAACGATCCCAACTGAATTCAATGGCCATGTTCGGCCCTCCTGACTCTGCTTGCGGACAGGGTTTCCACCCTGCATGAAGGCTAGCTACGATCCCGGGGAATCCGGAACTAAGCTAAACGATTGTCCGCAAGGCAGAAGAGTGTCCGCAAATGATTTCAAAGAGCAAAGGGTGGTTTATTGTACATGAAAGAATCGCAAAGTCCAAAATAATCTGCAAGACGCTCGCTGTGGGCCGCAAAAAGGCCTTGACTTGAGCCAGGCGAATCCGTAGGATTCCGTTGCTGTTTTCAGCACGCCGCGATAGCTCAGTCGGTAGAGCGCATCCATGGTAAGGATGAGGTCCCGGGTTCGAATCCCGGTCGTGGCTCCACCGAAGCCTTTCCGGAAACTTACGTCATAAAATCCATCGATATGCCACGAGGAAACAAGCCCAATGTCTACCTTTCCTGCAAGGAATGCGACATGCAGAACTACACCGTTCAAGGCCCCAAAGAAGGCAAGCTTGCCCTGAACAAGTTCTGCTCCACCTGCAACGCCTCCACCGAACACGGCAGCGGCAAAAAGATCCGCCACAGCAAGACCTGAGCACAGCTCCAACCAAGAAAATCCAAAAGCGGGCCTCGGCCTGCTTTTTCGTGTCCGTCCCCAAACCGTCGCACCCAATCAGCAGCCGTCCGCCCGGAACACCACCAGGGCGCTCTTGAGCATGATCTTGATGTCCAGCAGGAGCGACCAGTTCTGGATGTAGTAGATGTCCAGCTTCACCTCTTCCTCGAAAGAGAGGCTGGAGCGCCCGTTGATTTGGGCCAAGCCCGTCAGGCCCGGGCGGATGGCAAAGACCTGGCGATGATGAGGCTCGTACTGCTCCACCTCTTCCGGCAAGTGGGGGCGGGGGCCCACCAGGCTCATTTCGCCTTTCAGCACATTCATCAGCTGCGGCAATTCGTCCAGGCTGGTCTTGCGCAGGAAGGCTCCTATCCGGGTCACCCGCGGATCCTGCTTGATCTTGAACAGGGGGCCGCTGCGCTCGTTCTTCTGCATCAGCTGGGCCTTGAGCGCCTCGGCATTGGGCACCATGGAGCGGAACTTGTAGGCGTGGAAGATCCTCCGGCCGTGCTTCCTAGGGCTCCGGTAGAAGATCGGCCCCCTGGAATCCAGGCGGATCAGCACAGCGATCAGCAGCCAAACGGGGCTGAGCAGAATGACAAGCAGCAGGGCGACCACGAAATCGAAAAGGCGCTTCAGAAGAGCCCTCCAGCCCTCCAGCGGCGTCTGGCGGAGGCGGATGAGGGGAATGTCGTCCAGCATTTCCATCTGGAGACTGGCCTTTTCCAGGCCGAAGGCATCCGGAGCCAGGTAGCATTCGATCTGATGGGAGCGGCAATAGGCCAGGATCCTGGCTGAATCCCCTTTCAGAAGCTCCGAATCGGCCTGAAGAATGGCCTGGGCCTCCAGCTGGGCCGCAAGCTCCTCCAGATCCCCCAGGGCGCCCAAAACCGGCAAGCCTTCAGGCGGCGAATCGCCTTCGCCGGCGGCAATCGCCCCCAGAACGTGGTAGCGATGGTCTTTTTTGAGCTGCTGATAGCAGGCCAGGGCAAAAGGAGTGGCGCCCACCAGAAGGATCCGCACCCTCCCCAGGCCCCAGCGGGAAAAAAGCCAGGCCAAGCCTCGCAGAAAGGCTCTGCCGGCCAGCAGGAGCAGCGCGGCAAAAAGCCAGATGTGGAGAAGCGCGATGCGGGAAAAGAAAAGCTCGTGCAGCACCAGGGCGTAATAGGCAATGATGAACATCACCCAGGCCGAGACCCAAAAAAGGAGCCGAAGGGCGGTTTGGCCCAAAGGCCTCTGGAAACGGAGGGAATAAAGGCCGTCGAAGGCCAGCAGCAGAACCAGAAAGGCGCTGGCGACCAAGCCGAAGCGAAGGTAGCCCGCAAAATCCGGGAGGAATTCGGCAGGGAAAAGAAAGTGCTTGCCTGGGATCAGATCGGTAAAGGTTCGCAGGCGATAGGCCAGCAGAAAGGCCAGAAAGGCCATGCTGAAATCCAGCGGCAAGCGAAGGATACCAAGGGTCGATCGGAAGGATCTCATGGAATGGGCTTAAGTGTCACCGGTTGCCCAGGCTCATAAGCCGAGTTCTGTTTCCCCGAAATGAATCGGGAAAAGGAGCCATCTATCTTTTCTCCCGATTCGAATCGGGAGGTCGTGCAGCTGCGGGAAGGGGTCGGCAAGCGACCGACGTTTTCCTTTCCCCCATGCAGCCTTGCACCAGGTGGGGTTTACCGCCCTCCGGCGTCGCCGCCGGAGAGACCGCGCTGATTATCGCGGACTTTTCACTCTTACCCCTCGACGAATCTCAGGGAGACATGGTCTCTGTGACACAGCCCCGATGTACATCGGGGCTCCCCGGCTGCTGCCAGGGTTTCCCTTGCCCCGCATTGCTACGGGGCCGGTCGCCTTTAGCGACCACCTTGCTTTTTGGTGCTCGGACTTTCCTCCCCCGACCTAAAGTCGGGGGCGGCTCCAACGGCCGAGGCAGCCAGTGACCTCCTTTTTATACCACGACTTGGCTGCAAATCCAACTGACTAACTCATGATGTGCCCTAGCCTGAAAAAATATAACTTTGCGCGAAAGCTTAAAAGGCGAAAAGCTTACAAGGCTTAATGGCATTTTTTAACCTTGTAAGCTACCTAAGCTTTTAAGCTTTGAGCACCAAATCCATGAAGGCTAGCGCCAGAAACTAAGGAAGAATCTGATCAAGGGCCTGGGTGATTTTGGGAAAAGCTTGTCCGCCGCCCTCCCGAATGACATTGCTCAGCTCCATGTGCAGGAAGGTCCCGCGGGAGAGGTTGGAATCATTGATATAGTCCCCTCCGGCATTCTGGGTGCCGCAGAGCTGGCCCCATCCGCCTGCGCCGCAAACAGCCACACCAAAGCCTGCCAGCCCTAACCTTTGGGCCGCCTGAACCTGCAAGGGGTGGGTGGAACTGGTTGAGCCCTTGCTCAGCACGATGCCCACCTCCGGGTCCTCATCCAGAAAATCCGGATGGCTGGCATAAGTGAATCCGTGCACCTGAAGGGCAATGTCCTGAGCGCTGTCGGCAAAAGCCTGCGTCATGCCATAGAAAATTCCTTGAGCGTGGGCCGCATCGGATTCCCGGTAGTCGGGATCGAAGGGGCTAGGAGCGGCATTGGCATTGCGATGGGCTCCATTGATCATCAAAACGCCAGCATCCAGCGATTCAAAAAGCTCTCGGCCCAGGTCCAAGGTGCTCAGATCGGCAAGGGCATGAGGGACTTGGATGGAAAGCTTTGGACGAGAGGCGGAAGGATTGAAGATCACCGTCCCCCAGCCCTTGGCGTTGAATCCCCCTTCCAATTGAGCCTCCTCCACCACCCAATAGCTTTCGCTGTCGGAGACATTGAGCTCGACAAGCTTGTAGCCCAGAGGCTCCAGGCCAGCCAGGGAGGGCTGGATTTGGCCAGCCTCCAAAAGATCCAGCGCTGCCTTGAAATGCTCCCGGTCTCCCGGCTCCTGCAGGCTCCCCAGGACAGGGGACAGGTATTCATTGGTGTCTTTGGGGATAATTTTGCCCTTGAGGGTAGAAACATAGCTTTGCAGAGAGGCATTGACTGAATCAAAAGGGATGACCTGCCCCGGCTCGTTTTGGCAAAGCTCGGAGCATCCATCGCCAGGATTCAGGTTTCCGTCGTCGCACTGCTCGCCGGCTTGAAGCTGGCCATTTCCGCAAACAGAAGGAATGATCTCCGGGCTTTTGATTTTCGTTGGGGAGCCGGGCAAAGGCCGAGTGGAGACTTTGGAAGGCAAGACCTGGGAAGGCGCCTTAGGAGAAGGGGCGGGCCTCAAGACAGGCCGAGCCTTGAAAAGCTGCCCAGAAGATGCTTGAAGGGACTCTTCCTGGCTGCGGGACTGCAAGGAAAAAGAAGGTTCCTGGCCTTGCCAGAACGCCAGCCCAAGGGCAGGCAAGAGCAAAAGGGCGACAGCCAAAAGAATTCTCCTGTTCTGCTTGGGCATTTTTTTCGGGGTTTAAAAAGGGTTTCCGCTCATTATAGCAAAAAAAGCGCCCGGTATCAATGCCGGAACGTTGACAGCAGGAAGGGATTTGCCTAACGTGTGCTGCGCACGCCACCTTAGCTCAGCCTGCCCGCCGTAGCCCCGATTTGTCGGGACGAAGGAGGGTTGGTAGAGCGCCCGCCTTGTAAGCTTGATCAATACGCCACCTTAGCTCAGTTGGTAGAGCGCCCGCCTTGTAAGCGGATTGTCGCCGGTTCGATTCCGGCAGGTGGCTCCAGTTTGTTGGGATTATGGGGAGTGTGGGGGTGATTGTGATTTTTGGGAGCTTCCCACTGTCTGTCATTCCGAGCTGAAGTGCAGCGAAACGGAGGATTTTCTCCTTGTCACCCTTCGCCAACCCAAGGTTGCCTTGCAGAGGGCGAAGCAGCGGGCTATAATCGCCGCGCTGTTCATCGGGGTGTGGCGCAATTGGTAGCGCGCCTGGTTTGGGACCAGGAGGCTGCAGGTTCGAGTCCTGTCACCCCGACCACCCTTCGACTTCTCCCGATTGCATCGGGATACGCTCAGGATGACAACATAAAAACAGGGCGAGAAGCCTGTCCCGAGCGGGGCCGAGGGAAGTCCTCTGTCACCCCGACCACCTGCCTGCCGGCATGCAGGTTCGACTTCGCTCATGGTCTACGACCACTATGATGAACCAAGCCCCGCCAGCCAAACCAAAGCCTTTGATCAAAGAAAGCTACCTGGCCGCCATTCAAAACAGCCTAGGATCCAAGCTGTTCCGGAATTTCTATGCGGAAATCGACGGCGAGAAGCAAGACATCATGAGGGGCGGCGAGCTCTCCTGCGCTTTTTTCGTGTCATCCCTCGCCACCCTCTTCGGGCTTTGCTCCAAGGTTCATGGCACTGTGAAGGGGGCCACAGAGGATCTCGCGCAATCCGGATGGACGAAAGTCAAAAAGCCCAAGCCCGGGGCCATTCTGGTGTGGGAAGCCCTGGATTTTGGAGGCGAAAGCCACCAGCACATTGGATTCTGGGTGGGCCAGGACGAAGCCATCAGCAACAGCACGAACAAAAGGACCCCCGCCAAGCACCACTGGACCTTTGAGGGCAAACGAAAGGTGCTTGCTATATGGTGGAACAAAAAGCTAAATTGAAATCGCTTTCCACATCCTAAAAAACAAAAAAATGGACCCTTACCTGATTCTCGGCATTCTGGGAATGGCCTTGATCCTCCTGGCCTTCTTCA
>CAYUUW010000057.1:0-7542 GCA_964448005.1 uncultured Candidatus Peribacteria bacterium | reverse complement strand
GGTCCAGCTGGCATTCATCCGGCTTCTCCTAAGGAGATCCTAGATTGGTTCTGAGGCCTCCTTCAGATAAGCCTCCGTACGCCACCTCATTCTTGCAACGAACCTCTTCGATCTATTCACTATGGCCGATTCGGTTTCGCCTTCGTCAGCCAAGCCGGAAAGAAGAGCGGCTTCAATTCGCTCCATCCCGGAAAGCCTGCAGGAAAGGTATTTCTGCTGAAGAGGGTCCAATCCGGAAAGGAATTTCTGAAGATCCAGTTCGCCCTCGAGGAATGAGCAAAAATCTGACGAAGAAAGTGGATTTGGCTCCGGCTCCAAGGCCAAAAGGGATTCATATTTGCGCCTCCTTGCCTGGGCACGAATCCTACCCAGAATCCTTCGCCTCAAAATATGAAAAAACAACGAATTGAATCGGTTCGCCTCCTCAACCCCGATGGAATGCCCTGCGGCATACTCCAAGGCTTCCCACAGGGCTTCATTCGCAAGATCGGGAGCATCGTTCGGAAAATGCCTCTTTGCCGTAGCGACACCTTTTTGGTACAAAGACACCAAGATCCTATGTCTTGCTGGAGCTTGAGGTTCCCGGCTTGTTGGGAAAGAGGGGCTTTGGGGGGCCATGGTGGAGGGGGTGGAGGATTGCATTATATTATAAAAATTTATTTATGCAATAAATTTTAGAGGAAAAAGGTGCCGAACTTGACTTTGAGCTCGACAATGACTATAATGGAGCAGCAATTGATACATTTCACTTTCTTCTCATTTCTGAGTTAAGAAGCGCAAATGGAAAATTGTTCAATACTTCTTAACTCATATTTATATGGGTACCAAACTTTATGTCGGCAACCTCTCTTGGGGTATGACCGAGGATGATCTGCGCCAGGCCTTCGAAAAGGTCCGTGCAGTTGCTTCCGCTGTGATCATCATGGATCGCATGTCCGGCCGCTCCAAGGGCTTCGGCTTTGTGGAGATGACCACTCCCGAGGATGCCGAAGCGGCTATCCGCATGTGGAACGACGTCGAATTGTCCGGCCGCAAGGTCCTGGTCAAGGAGGCTCGCCCCCGCGAGGAGGGAACCGGCGGTGGCTTCGGCAGCCGCTAGTCTTCTGCCTCAAACAGAACTTCAAAAGCCCTGGCGAAAGTCGGGGCTTTTTTGTATTCGGCATGAATAACCCAAGAGAAAAACAACTGCCGTAAATTAAAAATGTCTTTTCATAAATGCACGACCGGAACCTGTTTTAAGATAAATCTCAAAATCCCTTGCTTTTGGCGAAGTCGAATGGTGGGCGCTGAGGGATTCGAACCCACGACCCCCTCGGTGTAAACGAGGTGCTCTAACCAACTGAGCTAAGCGCCCGTGAGTGACGAACGGAGAGAGGAAGCGAATGGCTGCGCGAAGCTCATGCTGAGTTGAGCCGAAGCATCTGCCCTGCCTACCGGCAGGCAGGTAGGCGCCCGAGAGTGAGAATCAAAAGGAATTGCTTTGGCTTGCCATCCGTAGCTCCGATGAATATCGGAGCGAAGGATGGTGGGCGCTATAGGGATCGAACCTATGACCTTACGAATGTGAATCGTACGCTCTAACCAGCTGAGCTAAGCGCCCGTGCCCCTTTCTGCGATACGCTGATCGCCTGGGCATTTTAGCAGAAAGGCTTTTCTCCAATCAAGGGCTGCCGGCCGAAAATCCGCCCCCGTCAGACAGGAGGTATTTTTTTACAAAAATAACCCTTGTCAATTCAAAAACGCCTTCCTGCAGCCAAAAGCTTAAGTTTTTTCCTGAAAAATGCAAGAATGGACGGCGATTGTACTTCCTAAACCAAATGAAAACAATGACACGCAAAGTGCTTCGCCCTCTGCCGATCCATTTTGCCTCCTTCGCCCTCCTCCTATTCTTGACTCCCTCTGCGCTGGCCATCGGGATTCGGCCCATCCGCAGCGAATTCAGCGTGAAGCCGGGAGCCTCGGTTTCTGGCGAGATCACCGTGCTGAACGAGACGACGAAGGATTTCAGGGCCGAGCCTGTGATCAAGGTCTTCTACAAAAACGATGAGACCGGCTTTCCTGTCTATCCCAGCAAAGAAGAGCTGGACGAGGAGGGCTTGGCCGATTTTTCAGAATGGATCGATCTTCCCAAGGAGCCTGTGCTGGTTCCTGCCGGAGGATCCGCCAGCGTCAAATACACCGTCAAAGTCCCTCTGGATGCGGAGGCGGGCGGAAAATACGCCACAGTGGCCTATCAGCCCGTCAAGGAATCCCGCCCAGGAGTTGCCGTGAGCGTAAGGGCAGCCAGCCTGCTCTTCGTGAACGTGGAAGGAGATGTGGTGAGGGAAGGCGAAATCAGCCGATTCTCCCTTCCGGAAAATCTCCGGACCGACCAGCCCTTTCAATTCGAGGTGAGCTTCCAGAACACCGGAAACACCCACTTGAAGCCCTCCGGATGGATTGAGATCGTGGATAGGAAAACAGGAAAAGCGCTGAAGGAGATCGCCTCGTATGTCGATCCGGAAACCGGAGGGGAAAAAATCGGAGACCGGATCCCGGTAAACCTGAGGCAGAAGAATGTCCTGCCAGGAAGCCTTCGAACTTTCCAAGGGGAATGGGGAAAGGGTGTGAAGGAGGGGGAATTCGAGGCTATATTGAGCCTTTCCTACGATCCCGCAAAAGCCCCGCTGATCAGGAAATTCGAATTTTCCCTGCAAGAAGAGGTGACTGCTGAAGATTTCAGGATCAACATTGGCGAGGCTTCGGCGGATTTCGACCTCACCCTGGCCAACCAAGGCTTGGCCACGGAAAAGGTGACAGGTTCGCTGAAGATCCTGAACGGCTTCGGGTATGTCGTTTCCGAGATCCCTCTCCCCGAGGGGGCGGGCGCCATTGCGCCCGGAGAAACGGTGATGCTGAATTTGCCATGGATCAGCTCGGCTGTACCGGCTGGCCGGTACACAGCGAAGCTGGAGGCAAGCTACGGCTTCTCTAAAAAGGCACTGGAATCGCAAATCGGATTCGGCAGAAGGGACAAAGCCAAGCTGCTCATGGGAGCAGCCATCATTGCTCTGGCAGGACTTTCCCTTTGGCCCCTTCTGAAGAAAAAGAAAAAGGGAAGAGGGTAAGTGCCCGGTATTCGGTATACTAAAAAGGGCCGGCGGATGCCGGCCCTTTTAGGTGTTGGGAATCAGTTGGCGACAATGGTGAAGCGCATGGTTCCGTTGTAGGTTCCCGGCTCGCCGGTAAAGTCCGTGAAGGCATCATAATCGATCTCCAGGGGCTCTGGATTGGTGGCTTCGGAAGCGGTGAAGGCCTGGTATGAGCCTGCCGCGCCCAGCTTGGTCTCCGAACCCGTGAAGGTGGCGCCAGTGAGACCATCGAGGTCGCCGGACCCGGTATTGGAGGTGAAGCTGACATAGGTCGAAGTGCCGTCTCCGTCGAAAATCTTGGTTCCGCAAACGCCTCCACCAGCATCGTCGCAAAGCTGGCCAAGGGTTTCATCCAAATCCTCCAGCTCCACATCCACGCGGAAGCCGTCAGGATCGTTCCCGGAAACGGTAAGGGTGTTGGTCTGGCTCGTGTCGACCACCTGAGGAATAAGATTGGCGATGCTGAAATTCACCCCGTCATCGGAGATATTGAGGGTGGCAGGGATAACCAATGTAGCAAGAATGGAATCGTCCTGGGCTTTGGCGTAGAAATAAAAGCCAGAAACGCCCAGAACCAAACCGGAGAGGGCAAATAAGCTAGACTTCAAAACATTTTTCATTTTTGTTTTGGTTATAAAATAGAAAATGCTTTCTTATTTGCTTCTTCATTATACGCTTTTTTGCTCCAATAATCCATAGCAACCTGTTTTTTAAAAATCATCCCAGCCTTTTCTTTTTCTTGCGGCGCCGAACCCACAGCAGGAAGAGGAGGGGGGACGAAGCAAAAAACAGGACAGGAAACAGGATGTGGGGGAATTTTCCGGGACGCGAGAAAAAACCTTCCTCCAGCATGAAATTGAGGCGAGCTGGCTTGGACCTGAGGACGCTATCCGCATTGGGGGCAAGGGCGTAAAGGGTGACCCTGTGAAGCTCTCCCGAATCCAGCCGATGCGGAGGCCGAATGGAAAATTCTCCGGAAGGGGAGTCGACCAGGACCGAAGAGATCATGGCCTGCGATTGCCATAGGGCAAAGATCTGGTTTCCATAGAGGGACTTTCCTTTGAGTTGGATTTTTCCGAAAGGCCCCTGATAGACCCTCAGGGCGCTCGGACTCCTGGAGTCATAGGGGCTCCGATTGATTGCCAAAAGCTCCGGAGGCGGAGGAGGCGAGGTCGGATCGAATCGGAAGCGGACAGGGCGGGAGGATTTCAGCGATCCGTCCCTCATTGCGGCGACGGCCACCAATTCATAGGACTGCCTTCCTGGCAAGCGCAGCTCGGAAGAGGTTTCGAAGAGCAGATAGCCCCGAAGGGAAGAGGCTGAAAAGCGAGTGGTGCTTCCCAGCTCAAGGGGCTGCTCGGAAAGAACTCTTCCTTCCAAAACAGGGAAGGCGAGCATGTAAACCCTGCCTGCCCCTTCAGGAACAAGGCCCAAGACGCCGAGGTCGGAAACCGTCCAGCCAGACTGGGGACTGCTGATGAAGACTCGGCCATGGTCGGCGGCAAAGGGGCAATCTCCGGAATGGGCTGGATCAGAGGAGAGCCAGGCCAGCTCATCGCCATCAGCGCAGCCGTCGCTGTCGCTATCGGAATTTTCAGGATCGGTGAAAGCGTAGCATTCAGTCTTTCCCGAAAGGCCGTCGAAGTCTTCATCTGCGCCACCTTCTCCAAAATCCGCCGCAGGATAGCGACTCCGGCATTGATCCAGGGCTATCCGGGGATCTGAGGGGAGGCGAATGCTTTTGCCTAAAAAGGAAATGTCATTCAGGAAGATGGCTTCTCGGGCCTTTTCCTTCACTTGGCCATAGCTGTAGGGAATAACAGGCTCAACTTCTGGAGCCTGAGAATCCGGCAGTTCAGGAAGGGGCTCCGGCGAAACGGGGGGGTCGACGCTCACCAAGGTGATGGGGCTGGAATCGATGCCGAAAGCGAAATTTCCGTTCTCATGATCGGCAGTTCCTGGAGCCACGGAAAGCCTCAGGGTTCCGAAGCCTGAAATTCCACCCAGAACAACGCTGAAAGTTGATTCGCCTGTTTTTGAAAGGGACAAAAAGGCTTCGGCCGTGCCCGTCTTGATCAAATAAATGTCTTCCAGATCGAGGCTGATCGTATCGAAATCCGAATAGGAGAGGGTATAGGCCACCTCTTTGGGGTCGCTGGCTCGGGTGATGGTCAGGGAGGGAACCGGACCGGAAATTTCAAGCCGAGGCTGGGAAAAATCGACTGCCCAGCGATACAGGGTGGGGCTAGAGACATCCTGCCAAGAGCCATCCTCGCCCTTTCCGATGACAGCAAGCGTATAATTCCCCTCTTTCAGTCCGGAAAGAGCCAACGCCTCCTGCACAGGCCGCTCCTCCCCATACGGCCCATCGTTCAGCTTGTAACGGTAAGCGACAATGCCCTTCCCACCCATCACGATAGTGAGCGAATCGGAAGCGGTGACCGAACCTTCCGGAGCAGTCAAAGTGGCTTCGAAAGGCTCAGCGAGAAAGGAGACGCTCCCCTGGCCTTCTCCGGAAGGGGCTTCCGTGCGGTTTCCCAGGGCATCTTCCAGCACCAGGGCAAAATAATAGGTGCCGCTGGAGGAAGAAGGGCTGAAGACAAAGGAATCCGACTCCTTCGGACTGGAAAGGCCTGAAAAAAGCCAGTCTCCGGCCACCCCTTTCTTGTACCAGATTTCGACCTTCTTCAGTCCCGCCTGCCCCTCGTCCCTGGCCCCCCGGTAGCTCGCCTGAATCCCTTCCTCATCCTGGGAAAGGAAAAGGGCATCAAAGAGAGGAGGGTCGCGGTCGGGAAGCGAAGTGGGGCGATAGTCCGTGACCGCATCGCCTTGTCCAATGGGAAGGAGGCTGGAATCCCCCCAATTGTCGTAAGCCATCAGGGCGAAGGAATACAATGCGGCTTCCCCTTGGGGGCGAGGAATGAATTGGAAAGAGCCGGAAGGAGCAGGGGAGGCAAGCTCGGAATCCGTCCATTCTCCGCCGGCCTTTTTGTAATACAGGCGGACTCTGGAAAGGGTTTTCGGGGCGAAGGCCTTGGCTTCCGAATAGCGGACCAGAATGGGAGAGGAAGAGGCGACGGGGGGAGAGTCGATTTGACCGGGGGAGGGAGGAACCCGAAGGAAGCCGCCTCTTCCTCCTGGAGGAATCGGAGGAGTGCCGGACGGCAGGGGCGAAACACAGGCCGACCAATCGACCTGGCAGCTGCCCAGGCAAGTCAGGTTTCCTGAGGAAGAGCCGAAATCGGCGCAAGAAAAGCCTCCAAAATCGCCTCCGTCGCAAGCCTCCCCTGCTTCAAGCAGGCCGTTTCCGCAAGCGGAAATGGACGCTTCGCAGCTGGGGCAATCCTCCGGACTGCTCAATCCCGAATCTGAATTGGCGAAAACCTTGAAATCGTAGGCGACGCCAGGATTCACGGAAATGAGCTCCGAATAGGCAGGAAGGGAGTCGAATCGAACCGCATGAGGAGCCAAAGGATAGAAGGGATCGGCGCTCAATTTGACGAAAATGCTGTAGGAATCGATAAGCGAAGGAGATGAAGGGCTGGGGTCCCACGTCAGCTGGACCTGGTTGGAGCTCAGCCGCACAGCGGAAGCATTCTGGGGCGGGGCTGGCCTCAGCTGGACCGAAACGCTGACTTGAGCCCAGGCGGAAGGAAAAATAAGAGAGAAAGCCAATCCAAATAGAACAGGAAAGCGGAGGGCTCCAATGAATTTGAAAGAAGTTTTTTTCATTTTTTCAGTTATGCACAGGGTTTTTTTGTCTCGAGCAGTGTATGTTGACACAAGGGCTAAGGATTAAGCAGTAAGGATTAAATCAGCTTATTCCTTGATCCTTACTGCTTAGCTCTGAAAAATTTGGAGAAGGAATGATTTAAGGCCAGGGTGTGAGTAAAGGCAGGTTAATAATTAACATTCTCGCCGCTGAAGGTGATTTCGCTCGTGTAGGTGCCAGGAGGAGTGGTGAAATCAATGGCCGCATGGAGATCGATGTCGACAGGAATGGAGGCTTGGCAACTGTCTCCCGAACAGCTGTAGGCCAAGGTGCTGGCAGGGTTGCCAAGGCTTTCGGCGAAAGCCATGATGCCGCCCAGGTCAAGGCTCCAGCCGAAGCCGAGGAGGGAGGCCCAATTCAAGATCTGATCCAGGCCGGAAAGGGGCCATTGGTCGGGGGTGAGATGCAGCTCGTAGCTGGCGGCATTGCTGGTCACAGCGACTGAAGGGGAGGCAAAATCCTGAGGGAGGGAAAGGGGATCCAAAAAGAAGGAGGCGTCGCTTTCCGCCACAATCACCTCAAAATAGTTTCCGGCGGTTCCGGTGAAGGTGGCCAGGCCTGCGATGGAAGGATGAGCGGAGCCGGCTTCCACTTCGTAATCCCCCGCCCGATCGCCCAGAGTGAGGCTCACTTCGGCAT
>CAYUUW010000056.1:6761-7668 GCA_964448005.1 uncultured Candidatus Peribacteria bacterium | reverse complement strand
CAACCAGCAGCAGGGGGTCCAGCAGGGCAACCAGCAGCAGGGGGTCCAGCAGGGCCAAGGGCAGCCCCCGGCCACGACGACGCAAGTCGCCGAAGCGGCTCCGGTCCCTCCGGGTCCGGCGGTCGAGGTTCAGCTTCCCCCGCCCCCGGCTCCGCCCCCGCTTCCGGGTGGCGATAAGTCATAGTTGAGCGAAAGCTCCTGTCTGAGGAGCGGTCCGACTTCACGTCGGACCGCTCCTTTTCTTTAATAGTGGATTTTTTATCCTCCATCTGTCATTCCGGCGAAAGCCGGAATCCAGGAAGGGCGACTTTGAGGGTGGGTATTCCACCCCACCTGCCTCCGATGGATTCCGTGTCGGGGCACGGAATGACGATGGCGAGAAGGCCCAAAAAACCTTGACATAAAATACTATTAATGATAATATCCCCTCCTAAGCACCGGAGGGCTCTTGCAGTCCATCGTGCTTACGGTCATTAACAACTCGTTTTAGCATCACTTTTTACTCTGCGCCTCGCGCTGGAGAAAAGGCGGATCATGCCGCACGGCCTTTGCGCCCTGCCCGGCACTCCCGTCCGCCTCTCCTTCGGCGCGAAAAGCGCAACTTAAATAGGCAATGGGCCCGAAAGGACCCAATTGTGTCAAACCGACCCGATTGGGTCCCAATCACCGAGGCCCAGAAGCCTCGACTTCCCAGAAAGAGAACAGGAGAACCGAAATGACGAACCGCAACACGATCCTCAGCAGCATGGCTTTGGCACTCACCCTTGGTTTCGGGGCTTTCGGCCCCACCATGGTCGAGGCCGCCCCACCGAGCGAAGAGAAGAAGGCGAAGAAGGATAAAGAAGAGGCCGAAGGGCCCTTCACCATCTTCCCGTACGCCGGGGACCTCGTGGGCAACCGAGAGGCC
>CAYUUW010000056.1:5074-6751 GCA_964448005.1 uncultured Candidatus Peribacteria bacterium | reverse complement strand
CGCATGGCGGAATACTTCGGGACCAGCGTCCCCGGAGGGTTCGGCTACGGCTTCGAAGGAGACAACCTGCCCCGCAAGAAGGCACCCTCGGTGGCGGAAGCCGCCGACACCTTCGCCGCGGAAGGCAAGGGGGTCTTCGAGAAGTTCGAGCCCGCAGAGCGCACGGCGCGCTGGAAGGAATGGGGCGAGTATCTCGCCGCAGCCGAATGCGAAGACTCCGGCACCGGAGAAGGCTGCAAGGCCCTTCTGGCCCGGAGCAAGGCGGCCTACGACGAGGCCTACAAGGCGGCCAGCAGCGAAGATCAAACCTTCATGCAGCCGTACGCCACAGCAGCAGGGAGCATGGATGCAGGCAAGGAAGCCGTCCAGGCCCTCTACTACCAGGCGGGAGCGCTTCAGGCCACCTACACCGACATCATCACCGCCAAAAGCGGGGATGCGGGGCGATTCGACATCGCTCTGAGCGAGATCGGCGACAACGTCGGTCACGAAGCGTCGGTGATGCGGCACGGCAAGCCCACCGTCACCGGTGTGATTCAGCCGGGCAGCACCGAGGAAGAGCTCATCATCGAAACTCCCGATGGCAACATCGAGACGTTCGAGGGCGACGATCTGCAGAACGCCCGTGTGATGGCGAGCCAAGAGGCGGTCGGGTCGGACATGACCAAGATCGAGAACCCCCCGGGGGATCTCGCGGAGGTCGAGGAAAGGGGTCTCCAAGACGTCCCC
Organism: uncultured Candidatus Peribacteria bacterium; assembly: GCA_964448005.1. GTDB lineage: Bacteria > Patescibacteriota > Gracilibacteria > UM-FILTER-43-11 > UM-FILTER-43-11 > CAYUUW01. Next base: position 6,022 of record CAYUUW010000056.1, on the reverse strand, counting down.
GGCTTCCTTCGGGATGCCGATGACGAACTGCACCAAGGCGTGCTCCATTGGGACGACGAAGGCGCCAAGGCGTTGGATTCCGACGGGAAGGCGCTCGGAGAAGCGACCTACGGCGAGCTCGAAGAGGGCGAAGCCGAGGTCTACACCTGGTCCCACCTCGTCGATCCGGCTCCGGCCAACGAAGATGAGGCCAAGGCCATGGGTCTCGACGGAGCCCCCGGCTGCGCCAAGGACCCCGAAGGCAATCACGCCTGCGGCACGTTCGAGGTTCAGAAGAAGGGCATCGCCGCCGTGAATGACGAGGGCGAAGAGCTGGTTCTGGCGACCTACGATGATCTGAAGGCGCAAGAGGCCTTCATCTACACCCTGCCGCTCGGCGGTGGGGGTGAGGGAGGGGGCATGGTGCCTCAGAACACCGGCCTGCGTCTCGAGGTCGGCATGACCATGCTGGGAATGTCCGGCAAGGGCTATCGCACGGCCTTCATCGCCATGCCGAGCGTGGGCGTCAGCCACACGTTCGACAGCGGCCTGAAGCTCTCCGGAGGTTTCGGAGCAGCGATCCTCGCTGCCGGCGGCCACAGCCGTTGGGCCACGGAGTACGCCTCCTTGGGCCAACGGACCCGTCTGGCGGTCATCTTCGGCGTCAGCTGGGAACCGCGTCGGGGCTGGATCGGGGCAACTCTCGGTCTGGATATGATTGGCCTGCTGGCCAAGACCCCCGGCTTCATGGGTGTCGTCAAGGCTGGGCCCGTCTTCGAGATCGGCGACCGGGTCACGGTGGCAGCGATCGCCAACCTGGGAGGTGCGTATTGGGGCAAGGATCCCCTCAGCACCGCCCCGGATTCGGACCGCAAGGATCCGACCGCGGCCGGTGTGGTCTACGGCGCTCAAGCCGTGGTCACGGTTCTGTTGACCCAAGCCACGGATACGGGCGAAGCCAAAGCCAAG
>CAYUUW010000056.1:1460-5064 GCA_964448005.1 uncultured Candidatus Peribacteria bacterium | reverse complement strand
CCAAGGCGGACAAGGCCAGCAAGCGCCAGCAGAAGGCCAAGGCCGATGAGGCCGAGAACAACGCCAAGCGTGGCAAGGGCGACGAGGAATCCGAGGAGGAGGAAACGGAGGAGGAATCCGACGAATCCGAAGCCGAGGAGGAAGAGCCCATGGACGAAGGCGACGAGGAGGAGCCGACCGAGGACGAGGAATCCGAGGAGGAGCCTCCCGCCGAGCCCGACGAAGAGTGATGCACTGGTGAGCGGAGGACCGAAAGGTCCAAAGCTCCCTGACGAGTTGAAGAGCGGTCCAATGGACCGCTCTTTTTCTTTGTCTGCTTTCTGTCATTCCCATGAAAATGGGAATCCAGTGGAGGCAGGTGGGGTGGAGCACCACCCCTAAAATCACCCCCACTGGATTCCGGGTCAGGCCCGGAATGACAATTGAGAGGCTCCACGCTCACTGCGTTCGCTCTGAGCGACAACTGCTATTGATTTAACCCTCCCCCTTCGGGGGAGCCGGAGGGGGTTCCCACCCCCCTTGACCGTATGGATTAAAAGTGATTTGACATAATTTACTATTCATGCTACAATTTGCATCCTGAAGCATGTGGAACGCCTGATCTAGAGCCGAAAGGCCTACAACAGGCCATCCCGCGCCTCATGGTCCTTCACAATGAATGCTACGAAGCTCCGACTTGCCCCGAGAGAAATCGAAGGGTAGGAGCGAAGTGGTATCACTCGCGAAACAACCCACTCCTTCATTCTCGCGCCGGAGAAAAAGCGGAGCATGGTCCCTGGAAATCAATCCTCGGCCATCGTCCGCCTCTCCTTCGGCGCGAAGCACGTTAGAGCAAGCAATGGGCCCCGAAAGGACCCAATTGTGTCAAATCGACCCGATTGGGTCCCCAAACCCGAGGCCCAGAAGCCTCGAATTCCGAAAGAGAAGGAACAAAGACCATGACCACCAAGAACCTGACCCTCAGCATCCTCGCGACCCTCGGCCTCATCCTGAGCAGCAGCGGCTGCAAGCCCGAGCTGGCCGAACCCGCTCCCGACGTGGAGCTCATGGGCTCGCTCGATGTGAGCGTCCCCTGCGACCCGAACAAGGTCGTCCAGCCCGCGCTCTGCGAAGCGGACCTCAGCATCGATGTCACCGTGTACGCCAAGGACAGTGACGGCGACGGACTCGGGGAAGAGATCTACAAGGGAGCCCTTGCCTTCAATCCCGATGGCAGCACGCTCGTGCTGGCCGCCTCGATGACCAGCTTCCCCTCGAACGAGGACCGGAGCTTGGCCATCAAGCTCAATCCGACCTTCGTGGTCGATTCGGGCTGGCGCCTCGAAGCAACCGACTCGACCGATTTCCGCAACGAGATCGTTGTGGAAGCCGGAGAGGAATTGCCTCTCGTCGAACTGCGGATCGTTTCCGCCACCGGAGATGGAGGCTGCCAGGAAGGTGAAGCGGGCTGCGGCTGCGCCGATGGCCTCTGCGATGGAGCCTTGATCTGCATCGAGAACGCCGACGGGACGGCCGACACCTGCTCCTTCCCCGAGGGAGAATGCGAAGCCGGAACTCCCGGCTGCGGATGCGACAACGGCATGTGCGACGAAGAGCTGGTCTGTGTCGACCTCGACGAAGACGGCGAAGGGCTCTGCACCTTCCCCACCGGCGGTGGCCAAATGTGCACCCCTGGTGAAGGAGGGCCGAACTGCGAATGCGCCATGAACGAAGACTGCGCCGACGGCCTGGAGTGCCAGAACAACTTCTGCACCCAGCCGGAGCCGCCCTGCAACGGACAGCTCAACTGCGCCTGCGCCAACGACGAAGAATGCTCCGGCACGCTCGTCTGCAACAACGGCTTCTGCGACCAGCCGCTCCCGCCCACCCCCTGCGACAACGACGAGCAGTGCGGGTACGGAACGGTGTGCGACGAAGCCATTCAGGAATGCGTGGACTGCACGCCCGGCGAGCTGGGATGCGACTGCATCGAGCCCGACGACAGCTGCGATCCCAACCTGATCTGCAACGCCGAGCTGGGCTCCTGCCAGCCCGACGTCGGAGTTCTCGAACTCTGCCTGAAGTTGCCAAATGACCTGGCTTTCACCGACGACGCCGTGTGCTACAACATGCAGGTCATGGTGGGCCAAATGAACGGCGACGTCTGCGGGAATCTTTCGCAGCAAGCCGTCGATGCCCTCATCGTGGGCCAGCCATCGCTCGATGATCCAAGCCTCGAGCAGTACCTGATCGTGGACAACAACACGGGTTGGGTGGGCTGGAAAGAGCCAAGCTTCGAGGGAGCCGTTGGTGGATTCATCAATGTTCATGCTGGGGTGAACACCCAGCAATGGAACATGATCGTCGCCGACACTCAGATCTTCGGGCTTCCGCCCAACGGTGGCTGTGAGTGCTTCAACGATCAGCAATGCATCGATGAAATGCCCGGCACCACCGACTGCAACGCCGGCAATTGCGAGTGAACAATCCCTGTGAAGGGAACAGCTCCTGAACAAGGAGCTTCGAGGACGGTCTACGGACCGTCCTTTTTTTATTGTATTCCCCTCCCCCTTCGGGGGAGTTGGAGGGGGTCCGTATTCACTACCTCTCCTGCCCCCCTGGATTCCGTGCCTGCCTGCCGGTAGGCAGGTCGTAGCACGGAATGACAGGTGGGGATTTTCAAAAAACCCCCCTTGCCAAAGGGGGGCAGGGGGGATCTGCATTTTGCATTCCTCTCCCCCTCCTGCCCCCTCCTGGATTCCGGCTTTCGCCGGAATGACGGTCGGATAAGAAGATTAATTCGCTTAATTCTCCCCCTTCGGGGGAGCCGGAGGGGGTCCCCTGGCTTCTTCCAGCGAAAAAGGCTACAATGCCCCTGCGAAACCGCCCCAGGAAAAAAAGGCGCAAATACCCTTGACAAATTATTAAAAATGAAATAGAATAAGGCCCAAATCTACGGAGGAGGACAAAAAAAGACCACAAAAAGAGCCTGGAAAGCCAGGAATCCTCAAATCAAAACCAAACCGCAAAAAAAGCAAAAGCAGCCTTGCGGTTTTTTTGTAGCATATTCCCCTTTCCACCCACACCATGAATCCTAATCCAACCCATTTGAATTCCATTGTAACCCCCTACCCCATGTTCAGGAAAACGCTTCGCAAGGGGCTCGCAAAGCTCGGCCTTCTGAGCCTGGCCCTCAGCCTCTTCTCCCCCGCTCTGGCCCCCTTGGGCGTCGGCGCCGATCCTATGGTCGGGGAACTCACGATGGGCGTCAGCCGCCCCGAGGCCCAAATGGAGGTCTACTCCAATGGGAACCTGAACACCCCGGTGCTCAGCGCCTTCGGAGCCAGCCAGCCTCAGAGCAACGGCTACCATAGGCTGACCAACAGCAATTTTCCCGCCGGAGCCCACATCGCGCTCTTTTCCACCCTGCAAGGCTTCCAAACCGTCCTCAGCGTGAACGGGCAGGAGGTGGAGGCCGTGGACCATGACGGCAAGAAAGGAGTGCTGTTCTACCTGAGCAACAACGGCAGCGTGGAGGTTTTGGCCAACTACATTCCCCAAGGCAACAACGGCCCCTCCGGAACGGTGAGCGTGAGCGTGGACCATGCCAACGGTGCCTTCGAGC
>CAYUUW010000056.1:0-1360 GCA_964448005.1 uncultured Candidatus Peribacteria bacterium | reverse complement strand
AGAGCCCCTGCGACTACCAGCTTCCTCCGGGAGCCTACGTGGTGGAGTTCGCCGATCCTGTGCCCGGAGCCACCCTGGCCGCCCCGGCCGAGGGCTTCGTCCTCCTTTACCTGAACGACGGCGAGACCCTGGACGTGCTGGGAGACTACGAGCCCCTGGTGGGCCCCTCCGGAACGGTGAGCGTGAGCGTGGACCATGCCAACGGTGCCTTCGAGCTGTACACCGTGGAGAACCAGCAGAAGGTGAGCCTGGCCAACGGAAACGGCCAGACCTGCACCCCGCAGAGCCCCTGCGACTACCAGCTTCCTCCGGGAGCCTACGTGGTGGAGTTCGCCGACCCTGTGCCCGGAGCCACCCTGGCCACGCCGGAAGAGGGCTTCGTCCTCCTTTACCTGAACGACGGCGAGACCCTGGACGTGCTGGGGCACTATATCTCCACCGTGAGCCCGGAAGACTCCATAGACATCCATGTGCGGACCCAGGACCAGCAGGGAGCAGGCCTGAATGAAAACTACAGCTACAACGGCGGAGCCTTCACAGCCACGCCAGATGTGATCGGCAACGTCCTGCTTTCCGACCTGGCCGCCGCCAAAACCATCACCTTCGCCGACAAGGTCGGGTTCGTGACCCCCGGCACCGTGACGATCCAGAACCAGGCCATCGCCAGCATTCCGGCCAATGTCACCATCCTCCTCAACAACTTCCAAACCCCCTATGTGGCAGGAACCCTGCTGCAGGACGGAGACACCCTGATCATCTTCGGCACCTACTTGCCTCAAGCCGGCCCACAGGATGAAGTAACCATCAACATCGCCACCGAGGACAACCTGGGCAATGCCCTGGCCGAACCCTACAGCTACAACGGCGGCGCTTTCGAGCCCACGCCAGACACCCTGACCAACGTGCTGCTGACGGATCTGGCGGCCGCCAAGACCATCGAGTTCGACCCCCGGCCAGGCTTCGTCACCCCCAACACGGTGACGATCCAGAACCAGGCCATCGCCGCGGTTCCCGCCAACGTGGAGGTGCTGCTGAACGGAGCGGCGTATGTGGCTGGAACCATCTTCCAGGACGGGGACACCCTCAGCATCACGGGCATCTACAATCCCGTGGCCCCCAACCAGGCCATCATCCGGGTCAGCGTGAGCGGCCCCGTGGGGCTGGCCCAGGCCGGAGTGACCATCACCCCGGGCGTGGCCAACAACGCGCAGATCCTCAACGGAGCCTCCCAGGACTTCCCCGTGGCCGCCCTGCAGGACTACCTGGTGACCTGCCAGCCGGTGGTCAACTTCACCCTCACCACCAACCCCGTCCAGATCAACGATATTGCCGCCCAGAGCGTGCAGCCGGTGACCTGCAC
>CAYUUW010000055.1:0-8268 GCA_964448005.1 uncultured Candidatus Peribacteria bacterium | reverse complement strand
GTGTGTGTATTTCCTCATCTGGATTCTGCTTCTGCAGCAGTTTGTTCTTGCGGCTCACGTCGCCCCCGTAGAGGCCGGCGGTCACATCCTTGCGGAAGGCTGAGATCGTCTCGCGGGCGACGACCTTTCCTCCGATTGCGGCTTGGATGGCAATGGCGAACTGCGCCTTGGGGATCACTTCCTTCAGCTTGCTGGCCAGCTTGCGGCCCAGGCCCTCGGCCTCCGTCCGGTGGCAGATCACACTCAGGCTGTCGATGCGGTCCCCGGCGATCATCAGATCCAGCTTCACCAGGTTCTCCTGGCGGTAGCCGATCAGCTCGTAGTTCATCGACGCATAGCCGCTGCTCACGTTCTTCAGGGCGTCGTAGAAATCCAGGATCACCGTGGCCAGGGGCATTTCGAACATCGCCAAAACACGGTCCTGGTCGATGTAGCTCATGTTTTTGTACATCCCGCGGCGCTGCTGCGCCAGCTTCATCACGCTGCCCACGCTGTCCTTGGGGCACACGATCTCCATCTTGATCCAGGGTTCCTCGATGCCCTGGATGAGGCTGGGGTCCGGCATCAGCGAGGGGGTGCTGATGGTGATCTGCTGGCCGTCGTTCATGTGGATGATGTACGAGGTGCTGGGGGCGGTGATGATGATGTCCATGTCGTATTCCCGCTCCAGACGCTCCTGAACGATATCCATGTGCAGCAGGCCCAAAAAGCCGCAGCGGAAGCCCGAGCCCAGGGCGGGGGACTGGTCGGGCTCGTAGATCAGGGCCGAATCGTTCAGAGTGAGCTTTTCCAGCGCATCGCGCAGCAGGGGGAAGTCGTCTCCTTCGCTGCAGTAGATGCCGGCGTAGACCATGGGGACCACCTTTTTGTAGCCAGGCAGCGGCGCGGCGGTGGGCATTTGGGCCCTTTCGCCCTTCCACAAGGTGTCGCCCACGCGGGCTTCGCCCACCGATTTCAGTCCCGTGACCACATAACCCACCTCCCCCGCCTTCAGCTCGGGCTGAGGCTGGTATTGGGGGCGGAAATAGCCCACTTCCGTCACTTCGATGTCGGTCTTGGCGTTCAGGAAGCGCATCTTGTCGCCTTTGCGAAGGTTGCCGCTGACCACGCGGAGGTAGCTGACCACGCCGCGGTAGGAATCGTAGACGGAATCGAAGACCAGAGCCTTGGTTTGGCTGCTTTCGCTCGCAGGCAGCTGAGGGAGCATGCCGGCCTGGTCCGGCGAAGGAATGCGCTCGATGATAGCCTGCAGCACCTTCTCCACGTTCAGCCCGGTCTTGGCGGAAACCTCCAGCACCTCTTCCCTGGGGATCGCGAGGGTGTTTTCGATCTCCTCCTTCACCCGTTCAGGATCGGCGGCGGGCATGTCGATCTTGTTGATCACGGGAATGATCGTCAGGTTGTGCCCCATGGCCATGTGCAGGTTGGCCAGGGTTTGGGCCTGAATGCCCTGGGTGGCGTCCACCACCAGGATGGCCCCTTCGCAGGCGGCCAGGCTGCGGCTGACCTCGTAGGCGAAATCCACGTGGCCTGGCGTGTCGATCAGGTTCAGGGTGTAGCCCTGGTAGTCCATGCGCACCGGCTGGAGCTTGATGGTGATGCCGCGCTCCTGCTCCAGATCCATGGTGTCCAGCATCTGGCCATGCTTCATGTCGCGCTGGGCCAGGGTTTGGGTGATCTCCAGGAAGCGGTCGGCCAGGGTGGACTTGCCGTGATCGATGTGAGCGATAATACAAAAGTTGCGGATATTTTTCATTTATTGTGAGAGTTGGGAGCTTGGGGATTGTTGAGATTATTGGGATGCTTTTTAGGAGCTTTAGGATTATGAGAGTCTTTTGTCGCTCAGAGCCCGATATCCATCGGAGCGAAGAGCCTCTGTGGAACTATCCTCCGCCTCAACCTGCCTCTACCCGTCATTCCAGAATCCAGGAGGGTAAACTGAGGGCCGCAAAGATTAAGAGCGAAGCAGAATTCCAATTTTAATTGGTCATTGGAAATTGAACATTGTTCATTGCTTTTTCAGGCCTCCATTCTGCCTTAGGCAGGCCTCCTTTTCAATGGCTGGGCGTTTGTCTTGACACTTTTCAAAAAAAAGCAGAGGATAGACTACCCGTTTTATCACCCTCCTTTGCTATGGAGCACCCTCCGTCGTCCGATCAGGATTTGCCTGAAATAGAAACAATCGAAGTGGATGAGGATGGGGATTTTCTCCTTCCTGTCGATTGCTCCTTTCTTCCGGGATCCCAGGCTTCGATCATCGCTAAATTCCTGCGCCCAATCCAAGAATCAAGTCTCAGAGAGGCTCAAGCGTGTCGCAAGCGCATTGCCCGGGGGCTTTTCCAGGGGGAGTATGCCGATGCCCAGATGAGGGCCATTTACGAGCCTTTGGAGGAAAGCTATCGCAAGCTAAGAAACTTGCAGAGGGACGGCTTCTTTCTTGTGGGCAGGTGCTCTGAAGTTTGGATGGTCAAGACCGACGAGGGGCGCAGCTTGATTCCGGGCGGGCAAGCGGACTTCCCCGACATTCCTGATTATCTCGATGGGGGATTCGAATTCGTCTTCCTCCGAGGGGAGGGGGAGATCCTCGTTTTTGCGAAAGGGCCTCCTGAAGAGCGGGCGGAGGAGGCAGAAGATTCGGAGGTCCGGGGCGAAAGCTAAAGTAGTGCCCTTTTGGCTCTCGATCGACCGCATTCGAAGCATAATCCAATTGCCTTTTGCCTCCCTTTTTGCTATCAAGGAGCCTGCAACCCTTTCCCCATGTCTCCTTCCTTCAAGCCCTTTTCCCTTAGGCTGCTCAATGCCCTGCCTGCGCAGCCGCTCGATTTTGCGCTCTATACGCCTCATGGAGGCCAGATTGAGCCTTTTTTTGAGGCTCACCCGGATTTTGCCGCAGCCCTGCAGATGGACCGGAGCCTGCTGGAGCCGATCTGCCGCATGGAGGCCGATGCCTTTTCGCCGCAGGTGGCCCAGGAGGCCGCTGAAATCCTGGCCGAGCAGGGCTATGCGGTGGGCCTGATGGCCATCCAGCTCCCCCGAGAGATCATCGACATGAACCGTACCCGGGCCTATGCCCTCAAGCCCTGGTTCGATTTCGCCAGGCATCCGGAGCTGCTGGAGAGGCACAATCTTTATTTCGACCTTTCGCTGGAGGCCCGGAATCAGCTTTTGAATCAGCTCAAGCCCGAAGGGAAGTGGATCGATGTCCACAGCATGCGGCCCTTCGGAACTCCTATGGATTCCCAATTCCCGCCCAATGGGGGTGAGTCCCAGGCTCAATGGTACGCTCAACGCATCCAGGCCCTCAAGAATCCGGATTTTTCCCAGGCCATCCGCACGCATTGCCTGGTGGCCCACTACAAGCAGGACCCGCAGGACGAAGGAGAGCTTTTTGTCGATCCGGCCCTGCTGAAAGCCCTGGAATCAGAATTTGAATCCCACGGAATCCCTTTCAATGTGAGCAAATCCTACTACTTTACGGCTCAGATCGCAGGCAAAACCCCTCCTCCGCACTACCGCAATGGCCTCTGCGTCGATCTGCTGAAAAGCGCCTTGTGCGCTGAGCCTTGGGGGCCGGGATTCGATCTGGAATTCCTGACGCCCGACGAAGGCAAAGTGGCTTTTTATGGACAGCGCTTGGCCCAGGCCCTGGTGAAGGCGGCGAAACCGGCGCTGGTGGCCGCCTGATTTTGCCTCGGCCTTTGGCCCAAAGCCCTGCGAAGGGTTTTTTAGGCAGGTCTTTTTTAGGAAATCCCTTTGACTTCCTTTTTACTATTTGATAAATAGTATTCAGCACTTAGTAAATTTTCACTTTCCCCTATGCCTCAACTCAAGCCCTGGAACCTTTTGAGCCAACTGATTTTCGGCTCAATGGGGGCTGCGATAGGAGCGGCTGCTGGATGGTTTGGAACGATGAATTATGGGGGAAATTTTGGCTGCCCTAGTTTTGTCGATGCCATTTTTGATTCTCGCGGCTACGAATCCTGCGGGGCCTTTGGCGGGTGGATCGGCCTTTTTTTCGGGCTACTGATCGGAGTGTGGCTGGCCCATAAAACCACGATCAGGGATCCTGAAGCCCTTTCTCGCTTCAAAAGGATCTTTATTCCTCTGGGGATCCTGGCTATCCCCCTGGCTTTCGGATTGATTTATTTCCAGAATTCCCGGGAGCACGCCCAGCGCATGGCCGTTTTGGAGAAAGGGGTCGAAAGAAGGATGATCGAGTCGAATTTGATCGATTGGAGCTTGCCTGTTGAAGTGGCCAACCTGGCTCAGGCTCCGGAAAGGCTCGAAGCTCTTTTTGCTCAGGGCGCAGACAGGCTTACCGTCCGGCTGATCACAGGGGCATCCGCGGAAAAATGGGCCCTTGAGGCGGAAAACTCGAATCCCCCCTCGGAAAACCTCAATGCGATCACCGCCCTTTATCCGAATGAACGGGCTCCTCATCTTGCTCTGACCACTCATTTTGATTACGAAAAGCCTTCGGCCCTTTCAGGGCCCGAGTCGGCGGAAAAGAACGCCTTGCTGGCCATTGAGGGGCTGAGGATTCTGCAAAAAGACCCCAGGCTTTTGGAGGATTTTGCGCCGAAGGCGGAGGAGCTCCGGACCTCTTTGATGGTGGCGGTGAGGGATGGTTTTTTGAAGGGTCCTCCAACTTCAGGCAAATAATAATCGCTATCCAATGCCTCAATGAGGCCTTGATGCTGAATTTATCCTTTTAATTTCCATGGCATGAAATTCTCCCGCGAGCTCATGAAGGGCACGGCGCCCTTCATCATCCTGCAGACCCTTCATCGCTTGCAGGAGGCCTACGGCTACCAGATGATGAAGGCGATCCGCGAGCACAGCGAGGCGGTCTTCGATTTCCCGGACAGCACGCTGTACCCCATTCTTTATCGCTTGGAGGAAAAGGGGCTGGTCCAAAGCGACATCAAGCCCACCGAATCCAAAAAGCCTCGCCGCTACTACTGGCTCACCCAGGAGGGCTTGGCGCACCTGGGCCTGCAGGAAAAGGAAATGAAGAGCTACCTGAAAGGGCTCACTCGCTTTATTCCAGGGCATTCCTTGGCTTAGCCCGTCGCTTTTTATTTGCCACCCTCCTTCCTCTACGTAAGAGTTCCTTTCCATGAGCCCCAACTTTTTCTTCGTCCAGCTCCGGCGCGAGTTCAAGAACGATCCCTACCGGGACCGCTTTCTGGCCGAGCTGCAGGACCATGCCGAAGACCTGGCTGAGTCTGAAAGCATCCCTTCCGATTCCCTAAACTCCACTTTTATGCAAAAGCACTTTGGTGAGCCTAAAGACATAAAAAAAACCTTCACTCAAATCACTCGCCCTTGGCAAAAGGTAATGGAGGCCGGCGAAGCCATGGGTTATGGGTTTTTGGGAATAGGCCTTTCTGTTTTTTTGCCATTTAGCACCCTTGCGATTGAAGAGGTCAGATTTTCCGCTGAGGATGGAATGGGGATTGAGCGGCGCATTCAATGGCTGGTATTTTTGGCCATGATTTCTTCGATCCTGGCCCTTTCGTTTTTCTTGTACCGATGGATCTGGTCGAAGCTGGACTTAAAGAACAGTCTTTTGGGCCCAATAAAAGGCTTTTTCATGGCCAGCTTGCCCATTCTGATCATGGGGATCAGTTTCGCTAGGATGACGGTCAAATTCGATTATGAAGCAGAGCAAGTGATTTTTTTTAGCGCTTTCGTGGCCGTTTTCTTTGGGGCATTGCTAGCTTTTCTAAAGCCAAAAAACCCATCCGAAAGAGGCGAAGCCAAGTCTAGTTTTCTGGCCAGAATTTCTTCCCCATTGATCTTGCTCTACATCTCTGTTTTTTCTGTGATGCGGATGGCGGACCCCACTTTTCATTCGCTCGAAACCAATTCTCTGATCAGGCTCCTTCCCCACTCTGATTTTTGGCGCGCTCTTTTTATGCCCGTCACCTGGCCAGAAATGTTCTTTTTTCTTTCCTTTTTCGAGCTGACGAACTGGCAACCTTATTTGTGGATCGTTTTGCTTGCTGTATTTGCCTTGTTTTTACTGATGTTCATAGTCAAAAAGCGATTCTGGCTAGCGGGAGCCATGACGATGTATTTGCTGGGGGTATTTCTTTCTCCTGCTTTTCTCACGTGGATGCCCGAATTCAAGGTGCCTGCCTATGATGTTTCCGAAGCCCTGGAAAAAAAACAGCTCGGGCCCTTCTATCGAGCCTTGCGCCATTTGAATGAAGACATCGGCCCGAGTTTTTCTTACAATGCTGCCTTTGAATCTGAAGCCTTATGGATCGAGCAGTCGAAATGGGGCGGGCGGGTTTCAACCTGGAGAATTCCCTTTAATGGAGATAGGAAATTGGAAGAAGGCTGGCTCTCGCTCGGGCAAAAAATTAATCATCCTGAGCCCATTCATTATTCCGCTTTTCAGGTCATTCCCAAAGAGTTAACTTGCGTTCCGGCAGCTTACCTCGACGGGGTTGAAGTAGAATCTGAGCCCGAACGTTTCACGCCTGAGTCAGGTTGTAAAGCCATCCTATGGAAAGGCAGGGAAATCTATGAGTCTGAGGGGAATAGCCTTGGAGCAGATTCGGTTTCTGTTTCAAAGGGCGAAAAGTGGCTTCTGCTCAAATCAGTGAATTCAGTTTATCTGCTTGATTTAAGAAGCCTCTCATGAAGCAGGATGCCTTCTTCTCCCAGCTCCGGCGCGAATTCCAGAACGATCCTTACCGGGACCGCTTTCTGGCCGAGCTTGAAGATCATGCCGAAGATCTGGCCGAGGCCCAGAACATTGCCCCCAAATCCCTTAATTCCGGTTTTATGCAAAAGCATTTCGGCGAGCCAAGCCAGATCAAAGAAACATTCCATCGGATTGTGCGACCTTGGGACAAGCTCTTTTTTGTCCTGGAGGGCCTCTTTTATGGATTTTTAATGCTGCCCCTCAGCTTTGTGTTCACGCACTCCCTTCAGAATTTCCTTCTCCGGGATTTCGCCGATCTGGGAATGCTCGGCGCTCCTTTTCTGTGGCTCTTTTTTTATGGCTTGGCCTTTTACCGCTACAGGAAGTTCGAACTCGGGCTTCGTCGCCCCTGGCTCCTTTGGCTCGCCCTGATCGCAGGGCCCAGCCTGATTCATGCAGGCTTGTTCTTTTGGGATGCCGGCAGCCTGGCTGCTTCTGTTTATCCGGAGTCCCAAACAAGCTACATGTTCCCCCCCGCTATCCTAAAGGCACTGGCAGCCTTCATAGGAATCAATGCTGTGGCAGCAGTGACCGGCTGGCTTTTGAGCGGGATCTCTTCCTCCAAAAAAACAGCAAGCTCAGCTATCCTTATCGCTTTCTTCAAGAAAGCAATCTTCGTTTACTTCGCCCTCTTTATTGCTTTGCGGACAGGGGGAACCTATTTGGGCTTTCCGGCCATCCTCTCCTCCGGAATTGCCGTGCTCTATTACCCCTTCGCCCCCTTGTTTTTTGCGGAATACCTCTCAGGCTTTTTCTTCTCCTCCATTTTCGGCAGCCAATCCCAGGCCAATCTGCTTTTCAGCCTCTATATTCCCGCCATGGTGCTGATTTTCCTTGGCCTGCAGTCCCTCGTCGCTTTATTGCGCCAAAAAAATTGGCGCTCCCCTCGGCTCCTGGTCCTGGCCTATGTGGTTTCCTTGGGCTTCTTGACTCCTCGGCCTTTCGAGCTGCATCCGGACTATGCCCTGCCCGCCCTGCCTGTCTCTCGCCTCGCCGAAAAGCGTCAAGCCTCTATTCTTTATCCTGCAATGAAATATTTCAATCAGGATGAAGGCACGCTCTTCCATTACCAAATCGGATACGACTCTGCGCATGCGCAGCTTTACTTTCGCCAAAACACCGGCCAAACCTTCTATTTGAATCCTCAGGCTTGGGCCGAGGGAAGGCCAGAGGCCTTATTTGGGGCTTCTGCTCTCTCCGCTGGCAACAACCCCCCTCGGCTGGCAGAAGCTGGAGAGTATGCCGTCAGAAACGGATTCAAGGCCCATTTACTTTGCGAGGGTGCGCCGGAAGCGGATTTTTCAGCTTCCTCCTGGCAACTCTGCCCCAAGATAAAATTCAAGGGCCGAGCCTTGTCCGATTCGCCTTTGGATGTAAAGGACATTGCCTTTTCCCCCGATGGACGCTGGCTCCTCCTTCTGCTCTCCACGGGAGCCTACAATCCCCAGGAAGTGCATTTGCTGGACTTAAGAAATCTCTCATGAAGCAGGATGCCTTCTTCGCCCAGCTCCGGCGCGAATTCCAGAACGATCCTTACCGGGACCGCTTTC
>CAYUUW010000054.1:7133-8607 GCA_964448005.1 uncultured Candidatus Peribacteria bacterium | reverse complement strand
CCGTGAGCATGCTGGTGGTCCTGACCATCGCCGCCGCCACCGCCTACCAGCTGGTGCTGGAAGCCTTGTCTTCGGCCAGCCAGATCGAATCCTCGAGCCGGGCCTTCTATGCGGCGGAGGCCGGCGTGGAGGATGCGCTCTACGAGCTTTCGGGGCACTCCTCGGGCTACGAAACGCCGGATCTGCAGAGCGGATCGGAGCGGAGCATGGACCTTTCGGCAGCCCAGGGGCCCCGATGGGAAGGGAGATGGGAGATCAAGAGCATGGAGCCTTCAGGCATCTTCTCCGGCGAACTGAAGGCGAAATCGAAGCTGATGACGCATTTTTTCCAAGACACCAGCAACCCGCCTTTGGCGGAAGGGTCCATCAACGCCGAAGCGAAAAACAACCAGGCCCTGAATTTCTCGAGCCAATTCAGCGTGACCTTCCGGGTGCCCTTCGATGAAGCGGCAGGCTATTCCGATTTCTTCACCAGCCAAGGGACCTCGCTGACTATAGACAACGACGGAGACCTGGGAGCCGGGAACGGAGCCGGACCGGAGGCGGTGGACGGGCTGAACGAGGACGGAGCCGCGAACAGCGCCCTGTGCGATGGAGTGACGCTGGTGAAGGACGGGGACTGCGACGAAAAGGAGGATGAGGACAGTCCGGAAGATCCGGTGGTGTACTGGCGCCTCTACGACGACACGGGCCGCTCCCTGACCCCTTTGGAGGGCTGCCTGACCGGGGCGGGAACCGCCGAAGACCCTGCCGGAAGCGAGCTCTGCGAAAAGGACTTCGAGTTCAACATCGCCACGCAGAAGATCGAGCTGACCCTGAGCGAATCGACAGAAGGGCTCGACAATGTGACGGGAAGCCCGGTGAGCATCGGGGAATTCATCGCGCCGGAATACTTGGGGCGGCCGCTGGAAGCGGAGGTGCACGGCGAGTTCCTGATTGTGGCTCCGCTGAAGCAGGTGAGCGGAACCGGAATCGCGAAGGAGATCCCTTTTCTGGAATACACGGTGGAAACCGATCCGGTCATCAGCCGGGCCGGCATTCCCCTCCCCTACTTCACGATCAAATCCGACGGATGGTACCGCAATTTCAAGCAGTCCGTCACCACCCTGGTGTACCCCAAAGAGAGCGTGCCCCTGCTGGACATCACTTTGATTCAGCAGCAGTAGCCGGAGATCAGTCCAGGGCCTGGGCCAGCCTTTTCCATTTCTCCCTGGTCTCCGGATTCTTACGATTGTTCCTAATGGCGGGAGAAAGCTCAAGGTGAATAAAATCCCCGGGGAGGGAAAAGTTCTTCTGCTTGCTGTCCGTACCGCAAAGGGTCCTAAAATTCTCCCCGCAAACAGCCACATCAAAGCCTTCCTTCCGCAAGCGATCAGCCCATCGGTCCTGCTGAGAGGTGCGAGCGTCATCATTGCCCGAACTGATGATGACTTCCTTTCTTTTGGCCCGCTTATGCTCATCGGGGTTATAGCCA
>CAYUUW010000054.1:2280-7123 GCA_964448005.1 uncultured Candidatus Peribacteria bacterium | reverse complement strand
ATTTTCTTGCTGCTGGCCCGACGATGGGCTCCGGGAATATAAAGCGATCCAGCCCCCTGAATGCTAAAGACAGCCAAGGAAATTTCCCCCGTGTTTATATCAAAGAGCGGGTGGGGAGCCTGAAGGGCCAGCTCCGGACGTACGGCCTGGGGGCTGAAGATGAACGTGCCCCAGCCTTTGGCGTTGAACTCCCCCTCCAATCCCTCCTCCTGAAGCACCAAATACGGAGTCCCTTTCCGCTCGGGCGCCCAGGATCCGTCATCCTCCATGGGAGAGATGGAATAGCCCAGCAAGGCAAACTCCTCCTTGGCCCGCTCCAGATCGCCTTCCATCATTCGGCGAGTCGCATTCTTAAAAAGCCACATCTGCTCCGCATCCGGAATGTCGTAGGCCTCGGGCTGGCCCCTCGTGTGCTTGCGGATGATCCTCTCCTTCATTCGGGGCCACTGCTCATGAAGCGAAGGGGGCTTCGGCGCCTCCAAGGAAGGGAAGCGGTCCAGTATCGAGCCAAGGTCAATCCCCTCTTCATGCTCCTCCTGGCAGGCGGCCACAGCCCCAAGGCTGATGATTCCCAAAAACTGCCTGCGGGAAACTCCCGAAGCGTCCGAGGCGGAAGAAGGCCATGAGCGAAAAGCGCCAGCCGATTCCTCTCTTTCTCTTGTTGGCATAGGAAGGGGTTTCAGGCAAGCATTCTAGCAAAAGAATTCGCCTCGGTCAAGGCGCAGGCCCTCCATCCCTAAAGCCCTCAGTCCAAAGCGCCGACAAGGGCAGGCCATTGGTCGGGATTGGATCGGAAGTCGGCCTCCAGCTCCAGGCTCATGAAACTGTCGTCCGCAGGGGTGGATTGCCCCTGGACGTTCGTGGTGGCGCAAAGGGTCGTCCAGCCCGCCGTGCCGCAGGAGGCGTGGTCAATGCCGGCTTGGCCCAGGGCAGCAGACCACTGGTCCTGAAGATTGCTGGAGAATTGGGTCGAGCCGGAGCTTAGGATGGCCTCCTCGGAAGTGACGCTATTGTGATTGTCGCCCTCAAAGCCATGGATCTGCAGGGCGATCACGCCTTGCCTGGCGTCCACGAGGGCCAAATGAACCTCGTGGCCGACGGTTTGCCTCCAATGGGCCATGTCCGAAGCGCGGTAGTCCCCATTGGCATTCACCACCTGCGCGCTGGCGCGGCGGTGGGCTCCGGCCAAAAAGAAGAAGGCGGGACCTTGCTTCTTCTCCGCCTCGTAAGCGATGGCGGGGGTGTCCTCGTCGAAAATGGGGTGAGGCACCCAAACGCCCAATTCCGGGCGAGCGGCCTGCGGATTGAAGGCAAAGGTTCCCCAGCCGTGAAGGCTGGATCCCTGGTCTGTTTTGGCCTCTTCGGCCACCCAATAGGTCCTGTTGCCATCCTGCAGCTGGATCAGCCGGTAGTCCAGCGGCTCCAAAACCTCCTGGGCGTCGCAAAACTCCTCAGCAAGCAAAAGCCCGATGGCCTGGCGAAACTGGGCCAGCTGCGGGCCGGTGGGAATGTCGTAAAGCTCAGTCTCGCCGGGCAGCAGCTTGGGAATGATCTTGTCCTCCAATGCCTCAAAATAGGCGTCGAAAGGCTGCTGGACCAGGGGTATTTTCCCTTCGTCCAGGCAATCGGGGGCAGGCTCTTCGCCGGTTTCGTCTTCCTGGGGGAAATCGAGCGGAACGCTGCCGCCTCCGGATCCAGATCCGGCCTCAGCCCCTTCCTCATTTCCGGTTTCCGAATCACCGGCTTCCCCGCCTTCGGAGCCCCCGGCTTCCCCAGTCGGCTTGTCGGAGTCGAGCAAAGGAGCATCCAGTCCCTGCAGGGAGGATGCATTGCTTTGGCAGGCCAAAGAAGGGAGGGCGGAAAGGGCCAGGATAAAGGCGGCGCGCAAAGGCGCGGCCAAACGGAGGGCGAGGCCGGAAGGTATCCGGACACGGGAGGGCGGAACGCCGAAACGAGTGTCGGCATCCAAAGAATGCTTGGAGGGCATTTGGAATGGAGGGCTATGTTTGGGTGGATTTTAGCACGAATTTAAAATTTGTCAAAAAATTCGCTTTACGCAGAAGCGAAAAGGTGGAATTCAGGCTGTTCTGGGGGAAGCGGTAGGGGCAGAGGCCAGGAAGGCGAAGGCTTTTGCCTTCCTGCGTTTTGGGGTAAGCTGAGCCCGTTCTTTTCGACTCAATTACGGCCCTCCTCTTTCCGCAATCTGCCTCTTGTGGGGCGGAGGGTGGTGGAATGGTTGTGTTTTAATGAAAATGGATTAGGTGAAGCTCCTTTAATTTAAAAAGTCAAATTCTTAATTAAGTGAAATTATGAAATATATTGGTTTTCAAATTGAAAATTACAAGGGTATACCAAAAATTGTACTTGATTTAACAAAAAAACCGAGTACTAACATTTTTACTTTGGTTGGCCTTAATGAGAGCGGAAAAACTACAGTTTTAGAAGCTATAAATTGTTTTGCAAGGGATATTACAAAAGATCAAGCGTACAGAATAATTCCAAAAAATAAGCAATATGGATTTAGCGACAGCGTATCTATCCAAGCGGAGCTAGAAATACAAAAAAATGAACTAGAAGAAATAAAGGAATTATTAAAGAAAAAATATAAGTTTACCTTATCTAGTGAAACTGAAATTATAAAAATTAATAAAAAATATAACTTTGAAGATTCCATACCTAAAAATGAAAAGTGGCTGGAAACACTTTGGACAACACAATTTAGGGGGAAAACAAAGCAATCCACACAAGAGAAGCGCCTCTATGATTGGAAAAAGGAAGCTTGGACTGAAGTTGTTAATCTTATTAAGGAAAAATATCTCCCTAAAATACTTTATTATCCAGATTTTTTGTTTCAGTTCCCAGAAAAGATATACTTAGAAAAACATGAAGAAGAAGATTTAAAACAAGACGAATATCAAAAAGTTCTTCAAGATATCCTCGATTCGATAGAAAGCGGACTTACCATCGAGAAACACCTTTTGGAAAGAATGCGCAACGAAGATAAATCTTACAGAGAATCATTAAAACAAATCTTAAATAAGATAGCTGAAAAGCTAAATAATGACATATTAAAACAGTGGGACGAAATTTTTGGTAATGGCCAGAAGAAGGAAGTCGAGATCAGCTGGGAAAAAGACGCCCAAGATAGATTCTTTATAGAAATTAAGATAAAACAGGGCTCTGACAGTTATGCTATAAATGATAGAAGTCTGGGGTTTCGCTGGTTTTTTAGCTTTCTAATTTTTACAGCATTCAGAAGATCACGTAAGAGCGACCCAGGAGAAACTCTCTTTCTGCTTGATGAGCCAGCAAGTAATTTACATCAGCGTTCTCAACAAAAATTATTAGAGTCATTAAACAGCATAGTCTCCGACTGTAAACTTATATATTCAACGCACAGTCATCATTTAATAAATCCAAAATGGCTGGCCGGAACTTACATTGTAAGGAATGAAGCAATAAACTATGGTAATCCAGAGGAATCTGACACAACAGAAACAAAAATTGACGCTGTACTGTATAAAAGTTTTGTTGCTAAACATCCTAATGAGATAGACCATTATAAACCAATATTGGACGCCCTAGATTACATCCCTAGTAAGTTGGAAGTAGTTCCATCTACAATTTTTACTGAAGGGAAAAATGATTACTATGTCTTCAGATATTTCTCAGAAACTATATTTAAAAACAAGTATAAACTAAACTTTTATCCTGGGGCAGGAGTTGATAAATACAATGATGTCTTTAGATTATATTTAGCTTGGAATAGAAATTTTATAGCTCTTTTTGATTCAGACTCAGGAGGGAAAAAAGCTAAGGAAAACTACAATAAGGAAATTGGACCAGATGCAGAGGGGCGGATTTTTAATTTGGATGAAATTGATGAGTCCTATAAAAATTTCACCACCGAAAGTCTGTTTACTGAAGCCGAGAAGTTAATAATCATTATGAGATCCTTTGAGAACCACAAAAAAGAAAATGGCTTTCATAAATCAAAATTCAATACAGCTATACAAGAGCTATATCTTAATGGTGAGGAATTTGAATTTAGCAAAAAAACAAAGGATAAATTTGAAAAAATTTTTGAATTCATAAAGAAAAAATTTGAGAATTTATAAGAAATTAATGAGGCAGAAAGCTCAATTATCGCAGCTATCGAGTCCAGAAAGCAGCTCCTCATACTATCTACATAAGTTCAGCAAGAAATAAATGTTTAGATGCTTATCAATTAGCAAAGGGGAAGGTCATAAATTAAACTGACAACTCCCTTTAAGACTAGTTTTAAATTCCCCCTTGACCCCCTCTTCCCCTTAAACTATCATTCAACCAAATGGTTGAACAAACTCTCCAACTCGATGCCATCTTCGGCTCCCTCGCCGACCCCACCCGACGGGACATCCTGCGCCGGGTGGCCCAGCGTGAAATGAGCATCAGCCAGATCGCCAAGCCCTACCGGCTCACCTTCGCCGCCATCTCCAAGCACCTCAAGATTCTGGAGAAGGCGAAACTGATCCTCAAGAAAAGGCAGGGCAAGGAGCAAATGGTGCAGCTGGCTCCCGCCACGCTTCAGGACGCATCCGAGCATCTGAAGAATTACCAAAAGCTCTGGGAGGATCGCTTGGACAGCCTGGAGGAGGTCCTGAAAAGCATCAGCTGAATTCGGGAAGAAAAAAAGCCCCAATACCAGACCTCCTCCAACTCCTCCAAAGGAGGAGAGTCCATCATTCCAGGCCTGCCCGTAGGCAGGTCGGAGTGAAAATAAAAAAGAAAACACTGCCCAGAATTACAACCCTCCTCCTTTGGAGAGCCTGCCCTGAGCGGAGCCGAAGGGAGGGCAGGGTGG
>CAYUUW010000054.1:0-2270 GCA_964448005.1 uncultured Candidatus Peribacteria bacterium | reverse complement strand
CTGCCTTAACTCCCAATTCCTCACTCTCACTTCTATGACCGACCCCAAAACCCTCACGATCGTCCGCATTTTCCAGGCCCCGCGGGAGAAGGTATGGCAAGCGTGGACCAGCCCCGAGCAAGTGAAAAAATGGTGGGGACCCAAAGGCTTCAGCACGCCAGAGGCTAAAATAGACCTCCGTGTGGGAGGCCAGTACCTCTTCTGCATGTGCAGCCCCGAAGGCAAGGATTTTTGGAACACAGGCTTTTATCAGGAGATCGTCCCCATGGAGAAAATCGTCTGCACAGACAGCTTCTCCAACGAGAAAGGCGAGATCGTCCCCGCCTCGGCCTACGGCATGGCCGAGAACTGGCCCGAAGTGCTCAAAGTCACCGTCACCTTTGAGGATGAGGGGGCGGCAACCAAAATGACCCTGCGCCACGAAGGCCTCCCCGAGGGCGAAATGAAGGAGGCAACCAGCGGCGGATGGAAGGAACTCTTCGACAAGCTGGCCGCTTCTTTGAGCTAGTCCCACCCGTCATTCCGGCGAAAGCCCGAATCCATGCAATTCACCCTTGCCGAAAGGAATGGAGGGCCAGGCTGGATTCCGTGCCTGCCTGCCGGCAGGCAGGTCGTGGCACGGAATGACAGAGGACCCCCCTTGCTAAAGGGGGGCAGGGGGGATCTGCATTCTGTATTCCCCCTCCTCCTTCGGAGGAGCCGGAGGAGGTCTGTATTCCCCCTCCTCCTTCGGAGGAGCCGGAGGAGGTCCTGCATTAAAACCTGGATTCCCGATCGTAGTCGGGAATGACAGCAGGAACGGATGGTGAATGTTGACCGCTAGCCATCCAACGCTTAAATTAGAAAAAGCTGCGATGCCCCATCTGGTCCACCATTGACCCACAATGGGGCCGAAACTGGCAATTTAATTCTTAACTTTAAAGCATTGAAACCCAAAACCCTCAAGACCCTTTACTGGACCATCAACATCATCTTTTCGCTCCTCATGCTTGCGGACGGCATCGCCGGATTCTTCTACACCCAGCAGGGGGCAGAGGCCATGAGCACCTTGGGCTACCCCATGTACCTTTCCAAGATCGTGGGAACAGCCAAAATCCTGGGGGCCATTGCCTTGCTGCAGCCTAAATGGAAAACCATCAAAGAATGGGCCTATTCCGGCTTCACCGTCTGCTTCATCGGAGCCTCCGCTTCCTGGGCTTTTTCTGGCGGACCTTTCTTTGCCGTCGCCATGCCGTGGATCGCCTTGGCCATTTTGTTCCTCGATTATTTTCTGTGGAAGAAATCCGTCAAGCTCTCTTAGCGACCACCCCTCCCAATCCGAACCTTCACGAGAATGGGATTTATGGCGAAAAATGGCTCAGGCCTCCACCATCGAAAATCTGTCCGACTAAAAGGGCATGACTACTCTCAAGGCGGAGCCTATTTCATTACAATATGCACGCAAAATCGGGAGCATTTTTTTGGAGAGATTGCAGATGGGAAAACAAAATTAAGCGCCGCGGGGAAAATGGCCGAATCCTGCTGGCTGGAAATTCCTCAGCATTATCCCGATGTGATTTTGGATGAATTCATCGTGATGCCCAATCACCTGCACGGCATATTTTTCATCGAAAATGCCGTAGGGGCTCAGAATTCTGAGCCCCTACGGCAGAAAATCCACCAATTCCAAAAAATAATCCCCCGTTCGGTTGGGTCGATCATTAGGGGGTACAAAATCGGGGTCACAAAATTGGCCCGGAAAAATACAAATATCATCAAACTGTGGCAACGCAATTACCACGAACGAATTATCCGCAACGAAGACGAATTGAACCGAATCCGCCAATACATTCTGGACAACCCGAAAAACTGGGGCGAGGATCTTTTGAATCAAGAAAGCAGTCAGCAAGGAAGAATAAGAGAGGAAGATTGACATAAAAATAAAAAAATATTATAATTAAATAAATTTATCCCCCTTAAGGCATGGAAAGAGAATCAGATTACCCAGCCCAGTCATGGATCCTAGGAAGCCCGGAGCGGCTGGCCGAGGACGAACGAAGCATGCTGAGGCAGCTTTTGATCGTTCCTGGACACGCCTTGCTCCGCGACGAAGCCGAAGCAGGAAGGGATTCTGCCTACTACCAGAACAAGGACCATTGGTACCTGGCCGATTACCAGAAAGGCGAATTCGATCAATACATGGAACACATTGCGGCAGGAGTGGAGGCGCTGAAGCAAAGCTCCGATGCGCTTCTTGTCTTTTCCGGCGGGCGCACCCGGCCCGGGCAGGA
>CAYUUW010000053.1:0-8704 GCA_964448005.1 uncultured Candidatus Peribacteria bacterium | reverse complement strand
CTCCTCCCGCAGGAAACTTCCAATCATGCTGGCCAGGCCTGCGCGTTCAGCTGCGCCCTCTCCAAGGTCTTTGAATTTCTTCATGAACTCTGCGTTCCCAGCCAAGCTTTTCGCCTTTTTGGCAGCCATGCCTGCTCCTAGGGCCAGGGCTCCGACGCCTGCGGCGCCTATGGTTCCGGCCGCCAGGATTCCGCCAGTGGCCAAGGCGGCGGGAGCCAAAGCGAATTTAGAAACTAGTTTAAGGGAGTTCTTGCGCCGCATGTTTGCTAGCAGCTCATTGAATTGCGCTGTGTTCACGTCCTGGCGGGCCGCCTCCATTTGACGTATCTTTTGGCCCGGATAAAGCATTTTTTCGCTAGGGCTGCCGGTCAGCTTCTTAGCTTCTTCGAAGAATCTGTGGCGCATGCCGGCCTCCAGGTTGTCTATGAGGGCCAGCGCTGTGCCGATCGATACGGTGTTGATCGAGCCTTGGCGGGCCCGCAAGGCTCCTTCCAGGTAGGCCACCAGCATGGGCACGTCTTTTTCGGCATTGGGCAAGGCCGCCACCCACTCCCGTACGGCGTGGGCATTGCGGGCCACCTCCAGCACTTTGGCCAGCTCCTCCTTGGCGATGCCCACTTTCTTCTGCTCGGCCAGCTGGTCCATAATGGTGCCCAAGCGCAGCCCGTCCAAAGATCTCAGGCGTTCCCGTCCCCCTGGCTCTAGCTGCTCCGACCGTCGGCTGGTGGCGTTCAGGGCAGCCAGGGTTTCGTCGAGCGCCAGATTGGCGTTCGGGTTGTTTTGGGCATTTTCGAAGAACAGCTGTACCATGCCCAGCGCTTCGGCTGTGGAGGCGTAGGTGCTCCTGTTTTTCAGGGCAGCGATGGCGCTTTCGACATTCTCTTTTTCTATGCTCAAATTCGTCAGCTCGGCAGTCTCTGTGGAAGTCGGATTTCTCAGTTTGTCCAAGGTCCTTATTCTGTGCCCCATATCCCTATTGCGCCTTTCCATTTCAGAAAGGACTTCGCTATTGCTCAGGCCAGGAGCCAAGCCGAGCCGGGTGGACAGGGCGGCTATATCCAGCCCGCGGCTGTTCTTGTAGCGCAAGGTGTTCTCCAGGCCCAGCAGCTGATCTTCGCGCAGGTTGGCCGTTATGTTCCGGATCGCCGCGCTGGCGGCATCCGTATTGGGATTGTAGTTCACCCCGTGCAGCAGCACCGATTGCACGATGTCTCCCACGCGCGCGGCGATCTGACCTGGCGTAAGGGGGGCTGCGGTGGGGGCGGCAGTCGGCGCAGGTGCAGGGACAGGAGCGGTTCCAGGTGCTGGCGTTGGAGCTGAGGGAGAAGGCACAGGTGCGACAGGGGGTGTCGGGGGGGCAGGCGTCGGAGCGGTTCCTGGGCCTGGAGCAGGGGTTGGCGCGGAAGGGGGGGCCGGAGGCGTTGGCCCAGGGGCGGGAGGCGATCCGGGAGAAGCCGGAGCGGGGGCTCCGGGAGGTCCGGGAAGGGGAGCGATCGGAGCAGGGGCCGGAGCCGTTGGGGCAGGAACAGGAGCGGTTCCTGGGCCCGGTGCTGGAACTGTGGAGGCAGGGGCCGGTGCCGCGACAGAAGCTGCTGGGCTGGGGGCCACAGGATTCCCCAAGGCATCAATCAGCTCAAGCTCTCCTGGAGCGTCGGGCAAGTCTATTTCATCAGGCCCGGTGGCCGCTGGCTGCAAAACAGACACGGTTCGGCCGCTGCTGTCCACAATCTCCGCCGTTTCCAAGGAGGGCAAATCGATGACTTCCCTTTCCAGTTCGCCTCCTGCTTCCACGTAGTCTCGGGCTTCTGCAATAGAAGCTTCAAGCTGCTCGTCTGTGATCTCCAGGCCTTTCGAAATAGTTGGATCCCATGGCGAAGGTGCGGCCAGGTTCGTTCGCGCGAGGGGCGGCCTGTTTTGGCTGCCTTCCCTAAGGAAGAGCTGGTTTATTTCCCATCGGATCGCCAAAAGCTCCTCCTGAATCGGCGTTTCCGCTTCCGCAGACAGCAGGTGATGAATGGCCTCGCGAGTCAGCCCGGCTTTCTCAGCCGCTTCGTGGGCCAGTTCCAGAGCGGCCTTTTTTTCTTCCAAATCCTCTGAGTCCAATCCTTCCTCAATCGTCGAAACAATGGCCTGGTAGTGGGCCAAATCCATTTCTGCCGGGGTGCCGCTGCTTCTGTCGGTATTGCTCACGCTGAGGGGAAGTTAAGTTGGCTGATCAGCCGCAGGACACCATTCTTTACTTCAGGGTTCCCCCAATCCCAGGCAAAAAGCTGCTGGAATTTAGCTTGTCGCTCTGCCTCGGTCACCGCTACCCCTCTTTCCACATACTCCGCAAATTCCTTGATGGCCCGAATTCCTTTTAATAGAGCCTCTTCTCCTAGCTTACCAAGCATGATTTCCCTGCGTTTCCATTTTTCATAGGCTTCAAAAAGCTTCTCGATCTGCGCTTTTTCCGCACTTCCTTCCGGAGCAAGTTCCAGGACCCTGTTTCTCAGTTTCTCCACTTTCTTTAGGCCTCCCATTAAAAGCCGCTGGAATTCGGCCTGTTTTTCCTTCTCCGTGGCCAAATTTCCCCCATCTACTCGTTCCACAAAGCCTTTGATGGCCCGGATGCCATTCTCTATGGCTTTTTTTACCGCTTCATTAAGTTTGCCGCTACCAATTTCGTATCCCTCAAAAAATTTTACGACCTGCTCTTGTTCAGCGCTTCCTTTGGGCGCAAGCTCCAGGGCCCTATTTTTAAGCTGATTCAAATCGAGGGATTTTAGATCAGCCTGCCAAAAGTCTGGAGGGAAATCTGGCCAATCGAGGTGCTCCAAATCAACTGCCCAAAAATCAGCTGTAAGGGTTGCTGGCCAGGGATTGGTCGGATGGAGCAAGTGATCTTCCGTACGGTCCAGAAGTCCACCTTGGGCATCCAGCAGTCCGCCTGTCAATGGCCCTTCTTCAGCCTTGGCCTTGGGTGCTGGCTTTGCTTTAGGGGGAGTTGGTTTCATGCCTCTGAGCAGAAGCTCATCCTGCGCCAGTCTGAAATTTTCCGGCTTCCATCCTTGAATCTCGGGGCGAGCCATTACTTCTCCTGCCGATTTTTTTAGGTCCTGTTCCCATTTTACTGACTGGCCTTTTTCCAATTGGGAGAGTGTTCTTAGAATTTTCACCAGATCGGTTTTCATCCTTACTCTCTCCTTTGGTTGCTCTTCTTCTATTTTTCCATTTAACCAGGATGCGAATTCGTCGAAGCCGTTAGGCTTTTCCACTTCCTGCGATGGTACTTCTCGAAGGTTGAATTTGGTTTTCGAGACCTGCTCCACGGAAGGCAGGTCCTGGATTCTTTCTATCCACAACTTCCAGTCCAAATCTGCGAGCCGATAGTCAGAAAAATATCCAGAAGCATTCCAGTCTTCCTTCAACTTCCCTTTTAATACGGCATCCCTGATACCTAAAAGGCTCCCCATCTCCCATCCTGATTCCGTCTTCTGGCTTCCTTTAGCTTTTGGCGAGCCTGGATGGATTTTGCTAAGCGCGAAAATCAAATAATTTCTTTCGGCTTGCGTGGGGGGGTAGGCCTCCATGTGAAAGAGTGCTTCGGAAAGAACTTTCTCGGCCTCTATCCAATCGTCTTGGGGCAGCTGGAAATCCCGTTTGGAAACGCGGACGATGAGGGGCCGGAGTTTTGTCTCTGCTGCTACCGTCTGGGCAGGAGCAGCTGTCGCTTCGTCTGCTTTTGGGCTTTCAGGGGCTATGGCAGGCTGGCCTGATTGGGTCTCCTCAGGCGATTGCGCCATCTTGGCCAATGCTTCCAGATCGGCCTGCAGCCATTGATTGATTCCATAGAATGTCTCGAAGCCCCGAGAGGCTTCACTGTCGCGAAGGCCAGGAATTTTTTTGATGTTTCTGAGGTATTTCTCCCAAAGGCTTTTGTGATCCCCGTCCTTTTTAAAAACAGCATTCGCCGCTTTCCGGAAAAGGGCGGGGTCGGCCAGGTTCCGCAGGCTCTCCAGCCTTTTTCCTTCGGCGATCGCTTCCTCCAATTTCTCCTTTTTTTTCAGCACAGCCGGGTCTGGGCTGTCCTTGGCCAGCATCAAGAATCGGCGCACGGCATGGAAATCTTCTATCAGCTGCTCTATCTTTTTTGAAGGAACGTTCCAATCTTCTTTTACGCTAGCCAGTTCGGCTTCGCCGTAGTGCCTGTCGTAGCTGATCCTCAGCATGTCGTTCAGCCTGGCCCGTGCGGCTTTTTCCGCCGCCCGAATTTCCTCCATCTCTTTTTCCACCTTGGCCCTTCTTTCTGTTCCTTCCTCTTTCCATTTCTTGACCCTATCTTGCTTCTTCCCTAAGCGCTCCTCTCTTTCTTCTGCTTTTTTCCTTCTCTCCGCCAGCAATTCCGTCAAGCGTTCATCTCTTTTTTCAGCGAGCCCAAAAGAGGGCTCCTTCCCTATTCTTTGTCCCTCTCGCCATAGCTCCAACATGATCTCATCGATTGCGACCTCCTCCGTTTTTGGTTCATCGCTGGATCCAGGCTGCTTTTCAAGCAGCATCTTCCACGCATCTGCTTTTGGCTTGAGCCCCTGCGCCCGCAAATCACTCATCAATTGGGTGGGGTCCGCCTGGGCTATTCTCCTGTGAATCTCTTCCAAATCCATCGGGTCTGCCAGTTTTTCGCCCGAGCTTTCGACCTGACCCTGTTTTTCCTGATAGCTTTGGGTCAGCCTTATCGCTTTGCCTAGCTCATCCCAATCGGAATTCGTCCAGGATGCCAAAAGATCCTCTGGCGATGTGCTTGCCCGGAGTTCGTCGTACCCTTTTCTTTCTATGGTTTGGGCTATCGCTTCGGCTTCGCCGCTGGCCAAAGCCTGCCAGGCGGCAACTTGCAGCTCTTGCTCAAAGGCGCTCTGCCCCACGGCCTGGGCCAGCTTTTCCAAGGCTTCCCCTTGGGCCAGCTTTTCCAAAATGTATTTTTTCGCCTCTACCAACCCCACATTTCTCCTTTTCTGCCGTGCCTTTTCTATGATCCTTTCCAATGGGCTTTTCCCCATAGTCTTAGCGAAGGCCTTTCCTTCTTCGACCATCAGCAGGCGCCGAAGGGCGTGGTAGCCTTCCGTCAGTTGGGCCAGGTCAGACTCCTCCACATTCTTTTCTATCGCAGCCTGGTAGGCTTGTTCGAACTTTGCATGCCAGGAACTCCAGGCATCCTTGTAGTTGGAGGGATACTTGCTTTTGGCCAAAAGCAATTGTGTGAGGCATCTGCGGACTTCTTTTAGGGCGTTTTCACCTGAATCAAGCTCCACGCTTTCGGCTCTGTCGCCACCGTCGGCAATGGATGTCAGGCCTTCGCCCAATTTTGCTTCCCCTTCATCATCTAGGTCCGGCACGATGCTTGAGGGAGGGTTATTTCCGGTCATGATTTTTAAATTAATCCCTGCATTTTAGCACAAAAAACCCATTTCATCAATGGGTTTTAGGCGCAATGCCTGTGGGTGGGGGAGGAACTCACCCGCCCCCTAGCGTTCGTGGGAAAGGCGCAGGTTACTCATTCCGCCAGCAGGCGGCCCAAAAAGCCCACCCCCACGCCCGAGGACAGCCCCTTTCTCCTCCAAGGCCTGCCGGCCTGGTACATGTCCACCGAGCCGGCAATGTCGAAATGGCAGAACTGCGCGGCATTCTCGCCATCTTTGCCCTTGGGCACAAAGCGGTTCAAAAAGAACCCTGCCTGCAGCCAGCCCCCGCTGCGCTGCTTTTGGCCCAGGTTCGCCGTATCCGCCACGGCGGAATGGTTGTCGTCGTACTCCAGGTCCCAGGGGCCTACATGCATCAGGTCGCCGCTCTCTTCGCCCATTTTCTCCACGTGGCTGGCCAGCTCCTTGTCGCTGCACAGCACGCCCGTGTATACCTCGCCCAGGGCCATGGCGCAGCTGCCCGTCAGGGTGGCCACGGTCATCACCCGGCGGATGCCCTTCAGGTTGTTCTTGGCGTAGCAGATCGCATCGGCCATCACCAGGCGGCCTTCGGCATCGGTGTGCATGATCTCCACCTTCTGCCCGTCTCCGGCCGTCCACACATCGTCCGGCCGCATGGCGTCGTTGCCCATCATGTTCTCGGCCAAGGGCAGCAGAAAATGCACGCTCTCCTTGATCCTGCGCTTGTTCTTCACCAGCTCCAGCACGGTGCCCAGCAGGGCGGCGCTGCCCGCCATGTCCTGCTTCATGTGGCGCATCTGGTCGCCTTTGCCCTGCACGCCGCCGGAATCGAAGCAGAGGCCCTTGCCCACCATGACGGTGCAGGTCTTGCTGGGGCCCGCTGCCGGGTGCAGGCTCAGCATCAGCAGTTGCGAGGGTCGGCTGCTGCCCAGCGAAACGGCGTTGAGCAGCTCGTATTTTTCCAGCTCCTTTTTGCTGCAGTGCTTCGCCGCCACGCCCCATTTCTTGGCCAAGGCCTTGATCACTTCGGCATAGACTGTGCTGCGCAGGCTGTTGGGACCCATCGAGCCCAGCAGGCGCATCAGGTTCCGGGCCTCGGCGGTGTTCAGCCCCCGCTGCAGGGCCTTTTTGGCCTCGGCGGCCCTGGCCTTGAATTCCGCATTCACCAGGACCACCTCAGGGGCCTTTTCCTTGGAGCTCTCCTTTTTGAAAAGCGCCGGGTTCAGCGCCGCCACATGGATGCCCAGCGCGGCCATCTCCACCCACTCCGGCGGGCATTCAATGACGATCTGCTTGGGTTTGCCCGAAAGGCCGGAAAGGTACAGCCGGCCATACAGCCGGCGGATTTCACGAGGGGTCATCTTCTCCTTTTTGCCAAGGCCGTGCGCCCACAGGGCCTGGTCGGCCTTGATCACCTCGGTCAGCTCCTTCTTCTTGCCGAAATCCTTTCTGCCTTTCAGTGCCGGAAAGCGCTTCTCGGCGGCCTTTTCCTCGCCCTGGAACACCAGCGCGTTCACTCGGCTGTATTTGGCGGCGGAGCTTTCCAGCCTGATGGGCGGAAGGTTCTGGTTCTTGGGCTCCAGCAGGGCCAGGATCGCTTTGAGGTCCATCATGTTGGTTTGTGTATTAGGGGTTACGCATTCAAAAATAGCAAAAAAATGGCGCCCTGAACAAGGGGCGAGGAATTGAAATGACTGTCCCTTTTCATATGCAAGCAGGAGTTGAAAAATACCTGTTGACTCAATGGTCGGCGCTATCCTAAACTCTTCCCGTCAATGATCCAGGCCTTGAGCAGACTTCCTGTCTCATGCATCTGGCGCTGACAGTCTGGTGAACCATGGATCCGAATCATCCGCCCAATAGCGCTTTCGTCCTCGGCACCTCTTCCTCGACGAACGAGGGCCTTCCGCAACTTCAGCCGCCAACCCTTCAGGAGGCCAGCCCCGGCGGCTCCCACGGCGAGGTTCGGTCGATGAACAAGTGCTGAGCGACACCGCTTGCTCATTGCCTCCTTCGCCACCGAGCGACCATCAGGTTCGCTCAAAGTCCCGACCTTCCGTCGGGACTCTTTTTTATTTTCCGTTCAGGCTCATCTGGATCAGACGGCCAAATCGCTTTCGCCGGAATCCAATGACTGTTTGTAGCGTTTTTCCAAAATCTCCCTGTTTCCTTTCATCTCCAGATTCTCCATGCATTCTTCCGCCTCATTTTTCATAGTTGTGCTTTTAAATCAACTTTTATTTTATAAAACATAGATAAATAAATCAAGCTTCACGCCCCCTCTGCTATACTTCCTTGTGACATGAAAGACACCGCCACCCACATCGTCGCCGCTTTCCAGGCCGCCGGGTTCCAGGCCTACTTTGCCGGGGGCTGCGTGCGCGATTGGCTGATGGGCCACGAGCCGGAGGACTACGACATCGCCACCTCGGCCAAGCCCGAGGAGATCGAGGGCATCCTACTGCCGTTGGAAGAGAAGCTGGCCCTGGAGGAAGGCGTGAAGATCGTCCCTGTCGGCAAGCGCTTTGGCGTGATGCTGGCCCTCGTCAATGGGCATGCGTTCGAGGTCGCGACCTTCCGCTCCGATTCCAGCGGCTCCGATGGGCGCCGGCCGGACGCTGTGCTTTTTTCCGATGCCGAAGCCGATGCGCTGCGGCGCGATTTCACCGTCAACGGTCTGTTCTACGACCCCATCGCCAATCGCATCATCGACCACGTAGGGGGTCAAAAGGACATTCGCGGCCGAACCCTTCGCTTCATTGGCGAGCCCCATGAGCGCATCAAAGAAGATCACCTTCGCCTGCTTCGGGCCGTCCGCTTCCGCAATCGATTCGATCTCCAGTACGCTCCCAGCACCCGCCAGGCCATTGCGGATCTGGCCCATCTCATCGACGGCGTCTCGAAGGAAAGGGTCCAGAGCGAGCTGACCAAGATGCTGCTGCACCCCAGCCGGGCCCATGCGATCAAGGAGCTGAGCGAATTTGGCTTGCTGGGCAGGCTTTTGCCGGAATTGGAAGCCTGCCGCAATGTTCGACAGCCTGTCCAATATCACCGGGAGGGCGACGTGTTCACCCATCTGCTCAAATCGCTGCACGACATGCCTCCGCCATGGGCCATCAAGCCGTTGGTTTGGGCCCTGCTGCTGCACGACATCGGCAAGCCGCAGACCTTTTCGGAAGGGGCGGACCGCATCCATTTCAACCACCATGCGGAGCTTTCCGCCCAGATGGCTCAGGGCATCCTTCGCCGCCTCAAATTCTCCCGGGCCGAAACCGTCCGGATCGTCT
>CAYUUW010000052.1:0-9049 GCA_964448005.1 uncultured Candidatus Peribacteria bacterium | reverse complement strand
GGGGGGGGGGGGGGGGGGGGGGGTTTCGCCTGCACTTGCCGCATTGTCATTCAGAGCGAAGCGAAGAATCTCAGGTCCTGAAGGGGGATTCTTTCGCTGCGCTCTGAATGACGGTTTATACGCCGAGGCGTACAGGCAGGTCTGAATGACGGATGGGGAAGAATAGGAAAAAGATCCCTCGACGTTACTCGGGATGAAAATAGGAGGCAGGAACCACGAAAGCCGCCTAAGGAATAGTGAAGCCCCATTGGGCAAGCTCGGCCATGGCCTGGGGATTGCCCTTGATGAGGACCTCCAGCTTGGTGAGGCTTTGCCCTTGCTGGAGACGCTTGGCCATGTAGAAGCTGTAGAATTCCCCCCAATGGAAGCCGGGAGGCCGCGTGAGGTAGCGGCCGCCCTGGTAGGCCCCCGGCGCCGTTCCGTTCTTCAGCGGCTCGAAGATTCCCAGGTAAAGATCCTGCCCCTTGTCGCGGGCGTAGTCGATCATCACATTGTAGATGTCGGCGTTCTCCTGGTTCTTGTAGAAGGCCGAAAGGCTGCGCATTCCCCCGAATTCGGCGCTGCCCAGCATTTCGTCCATGTTCTGCTTGGTCTCCTCCTCGCGCTGGGTCACATTCTTGATCCATTCGATGTTCTTTTGGTCGAAGCCGACGAAATCCGCCGTGGCGTAGGCCAGGTTGCCCATGATCTCCACCGTGCGGAAGGAAAGGTTGAAGATCTGCGCGGCGTACTTGGATACGCCGCCGGTGGCGGTGCGGGTGAGGTCCATCTCCAGCTGGAAGGCGTGGCGCACGTTGTCCATGAAGGGGAGGCTGGGGTCGAATTCGAAAGGCGGGCGGTCCTTGAGGCGGTTGGGATCCTCGTAATCCGGCCATTTGCCGATGGACTTGAGCATCAGCTCGTCGCTGCCGGGCATGGGCATGCGCCAGAACACATTCAGTTCCTGGGGATCGCTGCCCGCAATGGTGTGGATGGGGTACATGAAGCGGTCGATGTCTTGGCTGGGCACGTTCTTGCTCATGTAGAAATCGCGGGCCTGCTCCCAGGATTTGGCCTGCATGCGATCGTAGATCTGCTTCTTGTCCACCGTGGTGTTGCTGGGGCTCACATCGACGTCGGCCAGGGTCGTGGTGCTGATATAATAGCCCACCTTGCTATCAATATAGCCGTTACTGATCCCGTTTACTTCTTCCGGCGTCTCGAAGAAGGCTTCTCCGCCCGCTATTCTATTGTCGAGGGCATGGGCAAAAGGCAGCTGATAGTAGCCGAAATACCTGAATTCGGGGTTCAGTTCGAACTCGGGAATGCTCATCATGCTTGGCACGGAGGCGATGTCGCTGGGCTGCAGAGGGCCAGAAATATCCTGCATCGGTGTGAGGATGGCCTCCATCTGGTTGCCCTTGGAGAGCAGGAAGTCGGCGGCGAAGTTCTCCGTTTTGTAGATGATGGTGGCCGGCAGCTTGACGCCGATCTTGATCAGCTCCCAGTGCTTGCGCGCCGTCTGGCGGATGGCGTACTTGTTCGCCTCGTACATGAAGGTGATCTCCTGCGCGCCAAAGTGCAGCTTGCGCCCCCCCGCTTCGCCCACCTTCACCAGCAGCTCGCGCACGTCTTTGCCGGCTTCGCCCGCCTGCTCCAAGGCGGTTTCCCAATGGCCCGCCAAGGGCCCGTAGATCTCCTGCCGGCCCCAGGTGACGAAGCCCTGCAGCGCCTCCTTGCCCTTTTCCAGGTAAGGCCTGATTCCTTCCTTGTTCTTGCTGGCCTGCACATCTTCCTTCTTGATCTCGGCGCGCATCACCGCCTGCCAGGTCAGCGCATCGGGATTGTCCTTGAAGAGCTTCACGTAATCCTGCAGATCGATGATGGTGTAATTCGGCTCATGATTTGGATTCTGCATCATGGTGACCCAGCGCTCCTTCAGTGCGAAGAAGCCGTCCTGCATGTCGCCATTGTTTTCTTTTTCGCCCACGTAGCCGAAGAACACTCTCACCGATTCCTTCACGATGCGGCGGGCCTCCATCTGCTTGTCCACGTTGTCCCACTGGATGCCGGGAAGGATGTTCGCCAGATTGATGCCGTCGGGGAAATTGTCCTTTTTCCCGGGCCGGGGCATGCCGTTCTCGTCGCTGCTTTCGTACCATTCGATCACCTTGTGGAAGGGCACATCGTTCAGCTCGTAGGTGGCTGCCGCATGCTGCTTGTGGGTGATGCCCTTGGTCTCCATGTACGTTTCGCCCTTCTGGGCCAGCACGCCCTCGTAGGTGCCCTCCATGTGCTTGGTGAAGGGGTCCAGCAAATCCTCGAAGAGGCTCTTGCCGCGGATGTACTCCGAGCCCAGCTCGGCCACGCCCAGGCCCAGCACCAAAGCCAGAACCTTTCCGGTGCGGTCCTCGCTCCTGTAGGCCTTTTTGAGCGCGGCAACCGCCCCCCCCATTATTGCTAAAGCTGCAGCCGAATCTATGCCTCCAGCTAAAAGCATATCGTACCATTTTTTGACGTATTTGCTCACTTTGTCCCCAAAATTCCCTCCGCCCATCTGGCTCTCGATCTCCTCCCGCTTCCTGTCCGAGAATCCGGCAATCTCTTCCCTTTCGCGCACCTCCACCTTGATGGCGGTGTAGATCTCCAGCACGATGCGCTGGTGGTCCATCAGCCCTCCGTCCAGCCCCTCCGTCACATTGTGCCGGTGCAGGGTGGCGAAGGAGGCCATGAAGTCCGCTTTGCCCAGGGCGAAGGTGTCCGGCAGGAGGCCTTCGATCAGCACCAGCAGCTTCTGGAAATCGGCCGGATCCTGGGACATCATCAGGTGGTCCCAGTTCTCCACGTTCAGCGAAGGATCCTCGCCGATGGCTCCCAGGTAAGACAGGTGCAGCGCCTCCATGCGGATGCCGTGCAGGCTCAGCACATCGGTGGCTTGGCGGTCCTCCAGGTCTTCGCTCACGTAATTGTTATCCACGTTGTTCAGGAACACCTCCAGGCGCCGCAGGGTCGCCTCGGGCAGGATCTGGCTGAAGGTTCCTTTGGCGATGGCTTTGCGCAGCTTTCGGGATTGCTCCGAATAGGGATTCTGGATGGCCTGGTGGGCGGCTTCCAAAAACTTCTCGTTCAGCTCCTGCGTGTTTTCCACCTCTTTTTTTTTGGCGCGCAGCTCGTCCAGCGAAAGCCCCGAATACTTGCTGATCAGCTCCGCCGAAAATCCCTCCGCCTTCAGCTTGGCGATGGCCACCTCCTCGGCTGCGCCGCCGCCTTTAGCCTGGATCATCGCTTCCAGGAAGCGCAGCTGGGTCCGATGGATCTCCTGCGCTTTGGCCACCTCGTTCCCGGCCTTGGCAATGATCAGCTCCTGCTCGGGCTTCACAAAGCGGCCTTTGGCCGTGAGGTTGAAGGCGGGGGATTGGGCCAGCTCTGAGAGCATCCAGCGGTAGTCCTCCTCCAGGCTTTCCAGCTGGGGGGTGCCGGTGTCGTCCAGGCGGTATTCGCTCACGCCGCTTTCGTACACCAGGGCCACCAGCTGGCGCCGCACGCCGGGGTGCAGCAGGTCCAGCTGATCCTTGCTGAAGGTCTCGTCCACAATGCTCATGGATTTCTGGAACTGGCGCATGGCCAGTTCCATCAGCCATTGGCGGTTGGTTCCTTTATCCAGCTCCGTCCGCGTGAAGCTGGTCAGGGCGCCTTCGCCGTCCACCAGCTTGCTGTGCAGCAAGGCCTTGCGGCTGGCCAGCTCCTTGTGCTGCTTCAGCTCTTCCATGGCCTTTTCGTACTTTCCTTTGCTTGCTTCGTGCTCGGGCAGCCCTTTCACTTCGCCCAGTATCTGGATCAGGTTGTTGATTTCGGTTTTGCTTCGTTCCCAGTATTCGGTGGCGGGCGTGCTGGGGATCTTGTTCAGGGCGTCCATGCTGATGCCCGCAGCGGAGTTGTTCGCCACGATCTGCGCAAGCGTGGGCAGCCCCGCCACAATGGCCTCCTGGTCCGCCACGGCCTGCTCCTGCCCGATCACCTCGTGCTTGTCGATGCCCCGCACCTCCAGCCACTGCTCGTACAGGAAGGGAAAATTCTTCACATTCTGGCTGTGGTCGTCGCCGAAGGTCTCGCCCAAAATGAAATCGCTGGAATAGTCCCCGTTCTTTTCCCCCAGGATGGCGAAAAGGAGCTGCTTGCTCTCGCGCCGCCGCCCTTCGCTCAGGCCGTACTCGTCGGTCCAGAACAGCTCGAACTCCTTGGTGTCGCCGCTGAGCACGGGGCTGGTGGTGGCCGTGTCGAACGCTGTTTCCAGCGCCTGGTAGGCGGGCTTCTTTTTGCGCTCGCCCTTCTTTCGGGCGGCTTCCATGATGATCTCATGGTCTTCCACCAGGCGGCTGCCGCTCTGCAGGGTCTCCTCGTTCTCCAGATCCTGCAGGCTGTCGTTCTTCATGTCCGCGAACTCCTTGCGGTAGGTATCCGCACCCGTCTGCAGTTCGTCCAAAGCCAGCTCAATGAGACGCAAAGAAAGGTCCTCATCCTGCGTTAAGGCGTTTTCGTTCGTTCCGCCCTGGGCCGGCCCCTGGCGAAGCCTGCGGATATTTTCTTTGGTGGCGGGCACCAGGATCTTTCCCCTGGCTTTGGCCAGCTCCAAAGTCGCTTCGCCGCGCTTTTCGCGAAGGGTGTTGAAGGTCTGCGTGTGCTGCTCTATTTGGGCCTTCAGCGCGCCAATGGCTTCCTTCTCCTTTTTGGCCGCTTCGATCTTGGCCGACTGCTCGGCGGCCTCGTTCCCGTTGCCCCTTTTTCGGTTGTACGCAAAAAGCCCCCGGTTCAGGGCAAAATCGCCTTTTTTGAGCCAATGATGCGCAGTGGAGCCAAAATTCATGGGTGCCTGGGGGCGGGGTTCAGTTGGTTTTAATCCAGTCATTATACCAAAAAAAGCCCCATCGGGCGACCCTTATAGGTTGACGCTGAATAAAGCTTGTGTCCAAATAGCACGACTTGGCCGTTCCACGCTAAAAATACAGCCTTTTTATTGAACTGGAATCGCTTTGTCGCATCACCCTGCTTATTCTTGTTTTCTTCATGAAAAAGAGCCCCCCGATGTAAATCGGGGGAAGCTCTTCGAAGTTCCGAGCAGTTTAGGCTGCCATTCGGTTGGGTCGCAGCACGCTGCGGCGGCTCCATTTGGTGCCGGAAGAGCTGGAACGGGCGCTGGTTTTTTTCGGCTTGCCCTTTCGGGGGTCATAGCCGACGTAGACGTAGTGCCAAGCGTCCTCCCCATCCATGTAGTCCAGGCCTTCTTCGCTGTTGGCGAAGCCGGCGCTGTACAGGTAATCCTTCACCTGTTTGCCGCCCTTCACGGGGCTGTTGTGGTTCTGCACGTCAATGGCGAAGCCCAACTGGTGCCAGCTGCTGCCGGGCTTGCCGGCCAGCATTCCTTCGGCGGTGCGGGCGTCCATCACCGCTTGCATCTCGGCCGAACGCCAAGCCCAGCGGACCTGAATGGTCATGGTCCCGTTGCTGTCGGCCCACACGGCGTCATTTGCCGGGGCAAAGGCCTGCGCGGCAGGGGAGGCCAAGTAGAGAATCTCACGGCCCCAGGCGGGATCGTATTCCCTTCCTTCTTCCTCCATTTTTCGAAGCGTGTGATCGAAGGCTCGGAGCTTTGCCCCATCGCCGGGGTGCTTCAGTTTGCGCAGCCCGGTGCTTCGGATATTGATGCTCAGGCCGTCCTCATCCATCCTTTCCTGGGCTTCGTTCAGCCGTTTGATGAGGAAGTAGGTGTTCATCCTCCTCAGGAACTCGTGCTCCGGAGAGTTTGGCAAGTCCAATTCGATCAGGACCTTTTCCGCATCGATCTCCAGCCCATTTCGCTCCGCTTCGCTGTACTTTGCCTCGGGGCCTCCGTAATGCAATGCGGCGTAATGGGTCATAGGATAGATGGTTGGGGCTCCCATGAAGAAGTCCAGCATCCACCCGTTGAAATAGAGTCCGTTTGCCAGAGGCAGACTTGCCGCAAAAGCGGCAAGAAATGTCCTTCGCTTGATATCAGCCATGTGCTGCCTCCTTTCAGGCGTTTTGGGTTGAGTTTGTTGTTCCGGCGGTTTTGCGATGGCCTTGGGCAAAGCCTTCCGCAAGGCCGCCGGAACGTGGCTCGCCGCCCGGAACTTCTTGCCCTTTAGTCCCGGCTGCCCTCCCCGAAAGGGGAAAGGGGCCATGAGGACTGAAGGGCAGAAAACGGGTCAGCGAGGCGCCGGGGCTTTTAAGGAGCAGGGTCTATTTGACCGAATTATAAAATATAAAATATAAAATGTCAATAGCTGCGAAGAGGGCGGACTTCGAGCAGCAAAATGCCCGCACCCCTCACGCTCTGCCTTGAACCCTTGCATGCCAGGGAGGGATTGTCAAGGGGCTTAGGGTGGGCTGCCTCCCGGTGTGTCATTCAGAGCGAAGCGAAAGAATCCCCCTTCAGAACCTGAGATTCTTCTCCCGATTACATCGGGATCTGAATGACGGGAGGTGGGGTGACGATGGGGAATGGCAAGCAAAATACATGGATTCCGGCTTTCGCCGGAATGACGGAGGGGAGAGGCTGAATGACGGGTGGAAATGGGAAGGTAGGGCGATTGGAAAAAGGTCCCTCGATTTCACTCGGGACGACGAAAGGTAATGGGGGAAAAATTCTGAGGCTCTTCTCCCGAGTTCTCGGGATCTGAGCGACACTAACAGCTAGCGGCCGGCCAAAAGGCTTTCCACCGCCTCCAGCTCCATGGTTCCCTGCTTCTCCCCCAGGGCCTGGATGATGACGCCCTCCAGCTGGGCCCTGTTCCCCTCCTCCTGCCTCTGGATGACTTCGTAGTGCGCAGGGCTGAGGTAGGAGCCGATCTCCTTGATCCACTGGTAGTCCTGCCCGGGGAGGCTCTGCTGAATGGCCTGGATGCGCTGCTCCTTGGCCGAGGCGCTGTCGATTCCTTGCCGGGCCATCAGCCTTTCCACCGCCTCCAGCTCCATGGTTCCCTGCTTCTCCCCCAGGGCCTGGATGATGACGCCCTCCAGCTGGGCCCTGTTCCCCTCCTCCTGCCTCTGGATGACTTCGTAGTGCGCAGGGCTGAGGTAGGAGCCGATCTCCTTGATCCACTGGTAGTCCTGCCCGGGGAGGCTCTGCTGAATGGCCTGGATGCGCGCGGATTTGTCTAGCTGCTCGGGGGCTTGGGGTCCGCTGGGCCCTCCGGAAGGCCGGGGCTGGGGGCTTGCCCCTCCGTGCTCCAGCCACTGCCTGTCCTGATCGCTCATCAGGGCCTCCGCTTCCGGATGCGCGGCGTAGTAATCCCTCGCCACGCGGTTGGTGTAGTCGGGGCTCGCCAGGCGATAGTAGCCGTTCCCGTCCGGCTCCATCAAATAGCCTTCGTCGCTGATGACCAGAAAGGTTCCCAGATCCCCCTGCACGCTGAATCCGTAGAGCTCGGGCCTCTCATCCGTCTTGTCGAGCATCACCAGAAGCTTTTCCCCGGGAGCCTGTTTCGCCTCCTCAAGGTTTACGGCTTGGCCCGTCATGGCATCGGCGAAATCCTGATAGTCCGCTCGGCCGTTTTCAACGCCAAAATTCCGTGCGGCCACCATCTCCATCATCAGCCTGGGCATCACGATGTGGTTGATCTCAAAGACATCCAGCATCTCCTTGGGCACGGCGTCGAAGGCCGCTTCGTAACTGTCCGCCCCCGAGCCCCAATAGGCATTCGACCAACGGTCCATGTAGTCGTAGATCCTGTCCTTGTACTTGGCGCTGTCCATCCAGGGAATTTCGCCGTTATCCAGAGTCATTTTCCAGTCGGCTGCATGGGTGATCTGCATGTCTTTGCTGTCGGCTCCGTCGATCCTGCCTGTATTCTCCATGACGACCCGGAAATTATCGGGAATCTCGGCATCGCCTGTGGGGCGTTTGGTGATTTCGATCTTTCCTTGGCTTTCGTGGTACACAAAATCCCCGGGGTGCTTCATGAGCAGGCGCATGTCTGTGTGCACAGCATCTTCATTGGGGTGGTTGTGGATGAACAGGGCAAAGGCCGGGTCGATGTACTGGCGGTACAGGGCTTCCTGGGCCTTCTGCATGCGCTGCACTTCGGGCGGGGTCATGGCCCGTTCCGTCTCCAGCAGGGCGTCGATGGCCTCGTCGTTCTTGGGCGAGTACTTTTGCCTTTCCGGAGACCCGCCTTGACGCTCCTCCCGGGTAAAATTCCGGTCGAAGACGGTTTTGCCCTTGGGCTTGGCCTTCTCTTTTCCTTTTTTCCTCTTCTCTAGTTCCTCCAAGAGCTTTTTGCGCTCCTCCCTGGCCTGCTTCTTGATTTCCCTGGTTTTTTTCTTCAATTTCCTTTTCTCTTTTTTGCTCTCTCCTCCTGCCTGGACCTCAGCTCTTGCTCCGCCTTCCACTTTTCCCCAAATCCAGCGGCTTTCGCCGATGTTCCAGGAGAATTCCCGATGGGGATGCTGGAAATGTTTCATTTAGAAGTTGGAAGCCAGTTGAGTATAGGATCGGACGCTTTCCTCCGTCCAGCGGTCCAGCGCTTCGGCGATGGCCTGCTGCGAGGCTGGGCTGGCCTTGAGCAGCTCCACAAAGAGCTTTTCCGAATCGCCGCTTTCGCCGTACTGCTCCAGAACGCGATCGATGGCTTCCGGCTCCAAATGGCGGGAGAGGCTCTTCATGATGATCTGGTCCACCTGCGCCTCCAGCTGGCGGCGCAGTTCGGCCTGGTTGGGCTCGCTTAGGGGCAGCAGGCGCATCACGGCTGCGATCACGGTTTCCGTGCAAACGCGAGGGTCGAAAGGGGCTTGGATTTGTTGGCTGTTCATAGGATTTTTAGATTAAGCTGCCGAGGCGGCCGGGGCTGGCGGCGCGATTCCTCGTCGTCTGTCGTAGGCCGCCTTTCCTCCTTTGATAAACTCGCTCACAGTTCCCGTAGATAGAGCTAGAAGAGTCCTTCCAACAGCCTTGCGTGTTTTTTCCACATAAGGCGCGGCGGCTTCCAGGTGGGGGCGCAGGATTTTTCTGTCCTTAAAGGCCAATCCTGCTCCCGCCACAAGGACTGCTGCC
>CAYUUW010000051.1:0-9101 GCA_964448005.1 uncultured Candidatus Peribacteria bacterium | reverse complement strand
AGGCGGGTGCCTGGTCGCTTTGCTGGGCGGGGGCTGGCTGGCCTGGCAGGCCCGACAGCCCGCCCCGCCACAGTTGGCGCAGCCGGCGCAGGCGCCGGCCGTTGCCGGCGCGACGGCCCTCGGCAGCCCAGGTCTGCAGCTCGGGCGGGAAGAAGGCAAAAACCTCCTCCTGGGTTTCCTCTGGCGGGCAGCTGGGGAAGGCCAGCAGGCCATTGCGCTTGTCGATCCGGATTCTTCGGAAAATATCGTCTTCCTGCTTCGGCTCGCTGCCTTCGATGAACCATTCGCTCAGGGCGTGGGGGCACAGCTCGCTCATCCGCAGGCCGGAAAGCTTGCAGATTTCCAGGCTTCGCAGCTCGTCCGGACGCGCAAAGGCGCGGGAAGGGAAGCGGCTGGCGGCGGCCAGCATCAGGTCGTGGAAGATCGGTCCCGCCCCCGTGATTCCGCTGGTGCCGATCATGGGCTGGTTGTCCGCATTGCCCACCCACACGCCCACCGCCACATCGGGCGTGTAGCCCACGGTCCAGTTGTCGCGCGAATTGCGGGTGGTGCCGGTTTTGGCTGCCACAGGGAAGGGGAATTCCAGCGGGCCGCCTTCCCCGAACTCCGGCAGCCGAGCCGCGTCGTCGTCCAGAATGTCGCTGACCAGCCAGGCGATTTTTTCGTCCAGGATCCGTTCGCCGGAAGCATCCTCTTGGGCCGGGAATGGGATGGCGGACAGCGCCCGCCCTTGCCTCGCCAGCATGGCGTAGGCCTGAACCAGCTCCAGCAGCTTCACTTCTCCGCTGCCCAGGGCCAAGGCCAGCCCGTAATGCTGGGGCGATCGGGTGAAGGTTCGGATTCCGGCAGCGTCCAGGAAATCCATCAGCGTCCTCACCCCCACTTTCTCCAGCACCTTCACAGCGGCGATGTTGTAGGAGTTGGCCAAAGCCTCCCGGTAGCGCACCAGGCCATGGTAGCCGTAGTCGTAGTTGCGCGGAACGTAGGGGTTGCCCTCCTGCGTGAAGAAACGGGTTTCCACATCCGCCACCGTGCTGGCGGCCGTGTCTCCGCTTTTCAGCGCCAGGGCGTACACAAAGGGCTTGAGCGTGGAGCCAGGC
Organism: uncultured Candidatus Peribacteria bacterium; assembly: GCA_964448005.1. Classification (GTDB taxonomy): domain Bacteria; phylum Patescibacteriota; class Gracilibacteria; order UM-FILTER-43-11; family UM-FILTER-43-11; genus CAYUUW01. The sequence goes on along the minus strand of CAYUUW010000051.1, from coordinate 8,001 downwards.
TGCCGCTGGGCCACAGCGACGTTCACCGCCCCGTCATGCTCGGCATCGAAATAGTCCGCCGAGCCCACCATGGCCAGGATCTCTCCGGTTCGAACCTCCAGCACGACGGCTGCGCCGGAGGTCACGTTCTTGTCCTTCAGCCCTTCCAGATGCCGCTGGATCAGGGTTTCCGCCTGCCGCTGCAGGTCCAGATCAAGCGAGGTGCGCAGCTGGCCTTCCTGGCTGCGCTGGCCCACTTCTTCCTTGCGGTTCTCCAGCAGCCACATCACGAAATGCGGGGCCAGAATCCGGGTTTTCCCCGAGGCGAGGCTTAGGGGCTCGTTTTTGATCTCGGCCAATTCCTCCGCCGAAAAGGCTCCCGAGCGGGCCAGAATCCCCTGCACCGTTTGGTGGCGCTTTTTGGCCAAGGCCAAATGCCGGAAGGGATTGTAGCTTTCCGGGGATTGGATGAGGCCAATGAGGAAGCTGGCTTCGGCCAGGGAGAGCTCTGCGGCGTTCTTGGCGAAATAGGCTTGGGAGGCCGCCTGCAGCCCGTAGGCTTGCTGGCCGAAATAGACCCGGTTCAGGTAGGCCTCCAGGATCTCCTTTTTGCTCCGGCGGCTTTCCAGCTTCAGGGCCAGCAAGGCTTCCTTGGCCTTGTAGGCATAGCCGCGATGCTCGGGCCGGAGCCCCAGCCGAACCAGCTGCTGGGTGAGCGTGCTGCCGCCGGAAATCACCTCTCCTGCCGAAGCGTTTTGCCACAGGGCTCTCAGGATGCCCCGAGTGCTGACGCCCGGATGGCGGAAGAAGCCGGCGTCCTCCACGGCGAGCAGAATGCGGATGGCTTGGGGCGGAATTTGCTCGTAGGCCAAATACGCCTGGGAGCCGTAGTTCTCGTTCCGCAGTTCGTAGAGCAGCTGGCCGTTCCTATCCGTGATGCGCAGGGGCTGCTGGCTGCTATCGAAGCGCAGAGCCTGGGGAAGGGGCCAAGCCAGAAAGACAGCAAGCCCTGCTAGGAAGAGAAGGCTGAGAACGCCGAGGGTTTTGAGGGGTTTTGGCTTCAGCGAAGATCGGGCTAGGTCAAATCATCGGTCTGCCCTTATTTTGGCCTATCTTTCCGGGGGACTCCAGTGAAAAACGAAAGGTACGATAGCTCAAAATTACGTTCATCGTACCCCTTTCGCAGCCCTCCGGGTCGAAGGTCGGATTCCTCTTTTTTCGACTCATCCAACCCTGCTTTCAAAAAGATGGATTTTTGGTCCCCAATTTGATTGACAAAAAATAAATTAGTACTATTATTTATTTCCTATAAATTTCCCTTTGCGATGGCTGATTCAAGGACCAATAAGCTCAGAAAGCTTTTCAGAGAGGCTCCCGATGATATTTTTCAGGCCGCCAAAAGAGCTTTGCCATCTACCCATGCAAACTCTAAAATTTATCTCTCCTTTGCTCGGGAAGCAAAAAGAATTGCCGAGGGAATCACGGCATCTGCTTTGACGCAAATGGGCGATCCTGAAAGGGAATTGATCAAAAATATAAGAGGGGCTACGTGCTCCAAGATCGATGAGGAAATTGCCCGGGCAGAAAAAGATGTTGCAGGAAGCGCGATCAGGACCCTGATGCTCGAGGCAGTCAAGAAGGAGATTGAAAAGTTGAGGAGAAGATTCTCGAGGTTGAGTGACGATAAGGAGGGGGGCGAATCGGATGGGCCTGAAGTGAATGAAGCGTCGGGGGATAGCGAAACGAATGATTCTGAGCCTGAACCTCCGCAGACAGTGGCCGACGCCTTAAGTGTCCCAGAGGATCGAATTCCGGAAATGCTGGCTGAGGGAGCGGCGCTCCTGGCCAGGCGGTATGCGGGGGATTTTTTTGCCGCTGTAGAGGGTGAGCTGGAGCAGGGTCCTTTCGCGCCGGAGGATGTGGCGGCCTTGAAGGGCCTGTTTGCCCAATTTCAGGAGCATGCCCGTCAAGCGGCGCTGAGCGCCTTGGAGGAGCATCCGGAGGACGACTACTTTTGGATGGCCTATTCCGAAAGGCTTTCCGGCTTCGCCATCGATCGGCCTCGCTTGGCCCAGCTTTTCAGAAACGAAGTGCTGGACAAGGTGCTGGAGGATTTGGAGGCCGTCGAATCAGCGGGTGATTATCTCGCCCTCGCCCCCAACCTCTTCCTCTCCCTGAACGCCAATGGTTACGAAGACTGGATCGATACCATTGTCCGCGAGCAAGCTGGGCAGGAGGCTAGGGGCAGGATAGCAAGAATAGAGGACAGAACTGCTGTTTCTGATTTTAAGAGAAAGTCAGCTGATGCAGAAAGTCGGTTCGCCCCCCTTTCCCTCGAGGCGAAAATGCATTTTCAAGAGATGGTTTCTTGTTTTACGGAAGCCATGCCTCGCCTGATTCAGGCTCTGGCCCAACAGACAGATTCTCCTGTTGGCCAAAGGCTGGCAATCCTTTTAGGTTCGGAGGAAAAAAGAGTCAGACCTCACTTTCTGGCGACCGTTCTCCTGGATAAGATCGGCAGCCGGCTCCTGAGTTCATCCTTTTTTCTTTCAGGGCGCTATGGGGCGGCTTTCGTCCAGCTTCAAGAAAGAAGAGAGGCTGAAAAAAGCTTCCTTGAAAAGGCTGCGCAGGCCCTGATGACCAGCCTGCTGTCTATAAATGGAAGGGATTTCTACGAACTTTCAAGGTTTGATGTCGCCGCAGGGCGGCGCCTGGCCTCCGTAAACGCTCTCGATTGGAATGCCATTCCTGTTTATGCGAACGAAAGAGGGCCAAATACGGTCTATGATTTTTTTCTTGAAGAAATTGAGCGGTTTTTGGGTGCAATCGAGCTTTTGGCCCAAGGCAAGCCCCTGCCAGCCCCTAGGCCTTCGACCCCTGAAGCCCAGCCGTTGGGGCCGGACCCCGACGAAGAAGTTCTTGCAGAAGCTGCCGCGCCCGGAGAGGATGAGCTTGAGCCTGCTGAAGAGGCGGAAGAGGCCAATGAAACTGTTGCAGGTGTCCATACGGAGGGCAAGACTCCTGAGGAAGCTTCGGCACCGGAAGCTGAGGCTGCAATTGGGGATTGGACGAGCGACCGGCCTAGGGGCGGATTGCAATCCGCCCCTAGGCCTTTGATTCCGGAAGCCCAGGCCTTGGAGCCGGACCCCGACGAAGAAGTTATTGCGGAAGCCGCCGCGCCAGGCCTGTCTTCAGAGGAGGCGGCTGCCGCTACGCCAAACCAACCTTCGCATGAAGTTGTCGTTGAAACAGCTGAGCCTGTATCATCTTTGGCCCAGATTCCAGAGCACCTGATGCCCTTTGGCCTTTTGGGGGGCCCCGGGGCCTCTGGGTTTGCTTTGGGTAGGGGGGGGCGGGAAAGGGGGGGTGGGGCTTTTGCAGCCGCTTTGCCGACGGCAGCCCCCCTGCCCACCCCCGCCGCTGCTCCTTTTGATCCGCAGGGGCCCATCGAGCTGCTGACGGCCCAGATAGAAGGCCTTGAGGCGAGAGCCCGTGTGGCCCGAAGGCTGCGCTTTTTGCTCGAAAGAATGGCCATTTGGGAGAGAGAGCTGGCCCAGCACCATGCCATGAGCCACCCCTCGCAGGAAACAATGGACGACCTGCAGAGGCGCCATGAAGAGGTCTTGAAGACGGGCCAGGATCTGTGCGATGAAGCCGATGATCTGCTCACCAGCATTTCAGCCAACCAGTCCGCCGTTCACCGAATCGTTAGTGCAGGAGCTTGCTCTAATAAGGATTCGGAAACGCTGGAGGCCTTCCTGCTGGCTTTCCGAAGGCTCGAAGGCGTGTGGAGGGAACTGGAGAAGCTTGGCCAAAAAATGGATGTGCTTGAGGAAGAAATTTCGGCCTTGGCCGCTCAGATCCGAACAGGAAATGCTTATCCTGGGCGCCTGAGAGCCAAATTGGGCATCCACGATTTGACCGCCCTTTTTGCGCCCGAGCAGCAGGCGTGGCTGGAGCCCAATGACAAGCTGGTTTCGGATCTGGGAGAATTTTTGACTGACATTGCAAAGCAAAGAGAATCCGTTTCGGATTTGGGAGAGAGGGTGGATGAATTGCCTCGTGACATTCAAAGCCTGGCTCAAGCACATATGAAGGCAGCTATGGAGGCAGTCGCTCCAGGGCCAAAGGCAGAGCGCCCAGAATCGCTTGCGCAAAGCCCTGGACAGTCTGTCGCAGAAGTGGGGAAGGGCCTGGAGGAGGTGCTTGAAATAGAATGGAATGGCGAAACCCTGCGATGCAGCCGGGCGGGATTGTATGCCGTGGCTGTCCTGACCGCTCTGACGAAGATTGATGAAAACTACAAGCTCATGGGCCGAACTGCCAAAGCTTTGGCTTTGATGATGGTGGAATCTCTGCATGTTTTCTCTGAATACCCCGACGAAGCCAAAGAGGATAAAATCACCGCTCTTCTAGAAAAAGACCTGATTTCTATGGGGACTTTTGTTCAAGCGAAAGGCAAGGTTTCAAAACCGGCGAGGGCTTCTGTGACAAGACCAGTGGTTCATTTTACTTCTGGCTTTAAGACAAGGGCAGGATCTTCATTTAGTGTTTTTGTGGCTTCTGATTCGGCGGAGCATTTTTTGGGTCTGGCTGGGCCGGCAATACTCTTATCGCAGAATGATTTAATCAATCTGCAAAGGGTAGTTTCGAAAAGGCATGAAATAAATCGTCAGAAAAAGAGAGTCGAAGATAGAAATTGAAGCATCCACAAAGAAAAACCCGCTCCTTCGTCAAGCGAAGGGCGGGTTTTGTGTAGCGAGCGTTTTCAGCTCAGCCGGGTTTTTTGGCCTCGTGGAGAGAGCTCATCAGCTCCTTCAGTCGATGGGTGGTGTTTTCAGCACCCTCTTCCCCTCCTTGACGCAGGTGCGCCAGCAGGATGAAGGTGATCAGCGGATTCAGATCCATTTTCCCTTTTTTGGCTTGCTGCAGCCAGGGTGCCCTGGGGTCGATTTTCATTCGGCCCCATTTTTTCGCCCTGGCCGGAGGGATGGCTTCGGCCACATCGGGCAGAGCATGGCTAGAGACTTCCACTCGGTAGATCCTGTCTTCGAGGCGGATGTAGAGCCCTTCGCCTTGAGGCATTTCCGTCACTTCCACCACGGCTTCCAGCACGTTTCCATCTTCGCCAGTTACCCACACTCGCCTTTCGCCCAGTTCAGCCTCCTGATCGACGCTGAGGTCGGCAGACTTGCCGCCCGTATGGACCCTCAGGCTCAGGCCTTTGCCTCCTTCGATCGTCCACTGAGGATTCTTGATCCGTCCTCCTGGGTCAAGCAGCTCGAGACGCTGCTTTTCGCCTTGCCGCACCTCGACGTGCAAAGGAGTGATGGATACGATTCCTTTTTCTACGATCCGAATGTGGATGATGGCGCTCAGTTCGGTGTTGTTTTTGTCGTACACCTTGAGCGTGAAGCGCCCTGGCTTCTCGCCTGCCGAGTAGGTTGCCTTGACCGCCTTTCCCATCGATTTGATCGCACCGCCCGCTTCGCTGGCATTCCAAACGAAATGGCCCGAAGTTCCTCCGGTGTCCACTTCGAACTGGAAATTCTGACCGCATTCCAGGGTCACGCTGTAGGTGTTGAGCTTCAACCTCGGCTTTTTTCGCCCTCCGCCGTTTCCGCCTGGCTTCGAAGGAGGCGAGCCTCCTCCAGCACTACCCCGGCTGCCTCCTTTGACTTCCGGATCCGGCGCAACCGGAAATGTGCCTGCGACCCATTCCAGGATCTCTCGATCCCTCTCCCGATCACGCTCACTCCTTTTTTTCCCCTGAAGCTTCCTCAGGCGAGGGCCGACTTCCTCGTGCAAGAAGCGCAAGACTGCTTGGCGCAAGCGCGCGCCTTTGTCTTGGTAGAAGTCCGGATCCAGCTCATTGGAAGATGGGCCTCGGAACTCGTTCAGGCCCGGAATCAGGATGTGCCCCAAGACAGACCGATCCAGCAAGGACAAGGGAACCATGTCCGCATCGGCTCCCTCCAATTCCTTGTAGAATGCCAAGAGGGCGCAAATGGGATTCATCCCCCCCAGCATGACTTCTTCTCCAGGGGATCGATGGGCCGGAGCGTAGAGCATCAAGTGCTGCTTTCCAGGCAGGTAGTCCACTGCAATCGTTTCCTCGATGACTTCGCCAAGGATCTCCCTTTTTGGCAGAGGCTCTCCGTTGACCCAGACCTTTTTTGCGATCGAGGGGCTAAGGTACCTGGTGAGTTCGGTTCGGATCCTTTTGAGCGTTGGAACCCTCCTCCAGTCCCTGATCTCACTGATCACCACCGTCGATCCGTGACCCCTTTCCATCATCAGCCAATCGGGCCGGACTGCTTCCTTCGAACTGAAGCGGAATTGCTCCCTCCTGAGGAGTTTCGCCAGATTCTCTTTGGTGATGAAGAAGGTGTGCAGCCCTGGGAAATCGCTCGAACGCGTGTAGACCGTCAACCTGCCCCCCAGACTCAAAGCGAACAGTCGGCCAGAGCCATGCTGTCCGATCACCCCCTGCTGCCTGATGTTCCCTTTGTCGACCTTGGAGCTCAGAAGCAGCGAAAAAAAGGATGAAATTCCTTCGCTGCTAAAGCCATTCCCATTGTCTGTGATCCAGATACGGCCTTCGGCCGTGTTCCTGCCTTCTATCCAGATATCAATCCGTCCCGCCTCGGCATCCACCCCATTCTCGACAAATTGCCGGAGGATACCGCAGCAGTTGCCGCCCCCAGCCTTGGTCAGACCATCAATGATCTTATCGACGTCGACATCTGCCTCATGAATTTTGGTGCTCATGACTTTTCTCTCCTATGCTGTGCGAGCTTCCGCTCGCTGTAAAGACCATTCCCTTGAGGATGATTTTCGTGCTCCGCGGAATGCGGGCACGAGAATCCCCGTAGGGAGGAGCTCATAGTAATATATTTCGCTTCAAAGTCAAGGGAAAGCCCGCTCTTTCGAAGGTCTCCCCGGGTCTCCCGGGATGCCAGCTGGAGCAGGTTTGAAACCTGCTCCAGCTTTTCATCTTGCGGCCTTGCCTTTTTCGCAGAAAATCATCTCATTCCTTCACCTCCACCCAATTCCCGTCGGTTTGGCCGAAGTTCTCGGGGAAGTACATCTCCTCCGCATGGGCCGGGCGGTAGCGGAAGCGGCCCGGGGTGGTCGCGCGGACCAGGTAGTCGTAGCGGTACACGCCGGCGGGCAGCTGGTCGGCAAAGAGCAGCACGGCATCATCCCGGAATTCGATGTGGTTGAAGCGCCAGGATTCGTCCCTCCAGGGCTCCTCAGATTCTCCGGTCTCCAGCGCCTCGCCCAGGGAGGCTTGGGTCGTCTTGAAGCTGAAGTCCAGCGGCTCCAGGCCGGCAGGCAAGGGGCTGCTGACGGCCACGAAATGCCTGTCCTCCGGAACAGTGATCGTCAGGCCGATCCTGTAGGTCTCCCCGGCCTTCAGCCTGCCGGGCTGCACTGCTTTCCCTTCCAGGCTGCTCATGCTCCGCTGAATGCCCATGCCCTGGGAGATCGCCTCCAGGCGGTCGAGCGTGAGCAGGTAATCCATTTTCAGCTCGTAGTACAGCCGGCCTTCGCCCTGCTTCTCCACGCTCAGCGGAAGGAAGGCTTCGCGGCGGAACTCGTCGAAGGCTTTGGTCACGCTCTGGCGGGTCAGCACATTGTTCTCGTCGAAGTCGGCGCGGATCAGCTCCTGGCCATCCAGCGAGACAGTGGCCTGGAAGTCGGCCTCCAGCTCTCCGGTCGCCTTCAGGTAGTCCCGCAGGGCAAAGAGGCTGTTCAGCGTGGACTGCGTGCTGTCCCAATGGCCGTTTTGCCGGACGCTAAGCATGTGGCGGACCACCTTGGGCAGCTGCTCGTTGGCAGGCAGGATGCGCACCATGGCCTGCAGGGCCAGCGCCGTGGTGTTCTGGTTGCTGCCCATGGCCCAGCGCCATTGGCTTTGGCTGCGCTCCTCGAAGTGCGCTCCGCGCGCGCTGATCTTGATTTCGCCCAACAGCTCCTTGGCCAGGGCCTGGGCCTTTTTGCTTTCAGGCGCATAGC
>CAYUUW010000050.1:3531-9175 GCA_964448005.1 uncultured Candidatus Peribacteria bacterium | reverse complement strand
GCTTTTTTTCGTGAAGAACGTCACCAACGGCATCAAAGTAGCCCATGCCCGAGGAGTGATTCTGCAGAGCCTGCACGCTCAAGGCATCCCCCTCTTCAGCTTCAAGCCCAAAGAGGTGAAGGCCGGCGTTTGCGGCTACGGCGGAGCAGACAAGCTTCAGGTGCAGACCATGGTCCAGCGCCTGCTTTCGCTGCCCTCCCTGCCCAAGCCCCACGACGCCGCCGACGCCCTGGCCATTGCGCTATGCACAGCGGAAGCCTGGAAGAAAATGAGAAAGTAGGAATGTCAGTGGTTGGGGATTTTTAATGATTACCCTCACCTTCGTCGCCCCGAGCAAGCGGAGCGAATCGAGGGGCCTTAAACTTAACTTCCTCTTTGTATCTTTAGGCCCCTCGGCTACGCTCGGGGCGACGATCGGTTTTTGTTTTGCTTTCAAAACTCTTCATAATCCCAATACTCCCCAATTTCCCCATAATCCCAACATTCCCAATCATCCCGCCATTTGCTAAACTCCCCCTGAGCTTTTACCCCACCCCATGCGACGCTTTTCCTTTGCATTCTTCGGAATCCTTTTGGCCGTTTTGGCAGCGGGCGGCGCCTACGGGCTGCGCCACGACGGGGACTATTCCTCCCTGGGCCTGGGCTTCCTCAATTCCCTTTGGCCCGGGCGGGCGGCTTCTCCGCGGGTGTACCCCCGGCTCCCGGTGAGACCGGCCGGACAAGAGGAAAGCTCAATAGAAGCAAGCCTCGCCGCCCAGGAAGGCGAGCTGAACTACGGGCAGCGCATGGAGAAGGGCGATTACTTTTTCACGAAGGGCTTTTTCGCTTTCGCAGGCAGCGAATACGCCCAGGCCTCCCGCCTGGACCCCCAGAATCCCGATCCTTACCTGAAGCTCCTGAAGACCGACATGGAGCTGGGAAACCACGAAAAGGCCCTGGCGAGCGCGAACAGCCTTTTGGCCCTTTCGCCAGAGCATGCCGAAGGACGATTCCTTCAGGCCCTGGCCCACCTGCGGCTCAGCGATTTTGACGGAGCCCAAACCCTTTTGGCTCAGCTGCCTTCCGATCCGCCCCAGGCACAGGCCACCTACTACAAAGGGATGCTGGCTTCGCTGAGGGGGGAGCATGAGGAAGCCAAAAAGCTTCTGGAGCAGGCTAAGGCCCAGACTCAGGAGGCGGAGCTGATCGGGAAGGCCAATCGGGTGCTGGAAGCCTACCAGGAATATGAGTTCGCCCAATCCGCCAAGGAATCCTACCGACTTTCGCTGCTGGCCAAAGCCTACAACCAGAACAAGGACTACGAGCTGACCCTCCATTCCATGAAAGCCTTGCTCCAGGCCGAGCCAGACCTGAGGGATTCCTGGATCCTTTTGGGCTTTGCCCAGCTCAATCTGGATCAATCACCCTCCGCCTTGGAAGCCTTCCAAAAGGCTTATTCGCTCGATTCGGAATGGGCTCCTACGCAGTATTTTTTGGGCCTGACCCAAAAGGAGCTGGGCAATACGGCTGAGGCCATCCGCTCCCTTTCCATGGCGGCGGAAAACCGCTTCGAGCCGGAGCTGGTGGTGCGCCAGAACCTAGCGGACCTGTATTTTGAGGCCAAGCAGTACCAAGAATCGGTGGCGGCCTACGAAAGAGTGATTGAGCTCAGCGGACAGGATCTGGAGACCTTCATCCGTCCGGTTTGGATCTACCTTGATTTTTTGGGACAGCCGCAAAAAGCCTTGGGCTTGGCCGAGCTGGCGGTGGCGAGCTTTCCCCAGGAAGCCCTTTCGTACAATCTGCTGGGCTGGAGCCAGATCGGGATGAAGAACTATCCGCAGGCTGAGGGCAATTTGAAGAAGTCCCTTTCCTTGGATCCAAGCCTGACGGCCGCCCAGTACAACCTGGGCCTGCTGTACCAGGCGCAGCAGAAGAATGATTTGGCCCTGGACGCGTACAAAAAAGCCTACCAAATGGACCAGAGCGGCCCCATGGGGAACAAGGCGGCCCGAGCCTACAATGCCCTGATGGAAGAAGCTGAATCCGGAGAATCCTGATCGACCCCTAATCCACTCTGACCATGAGCAAGAAAACATCCTTTGCCCTTTGGCTCCTGCTGGCCCTGGTGGCCGGGGGGCAAGCAGCCTTCCTGGCTCTCAGCGGCCGCTTCACTGCGCCGCGCTACGAAGGGAGGATTTTTGCCACCACGGGCGTGATGCACGAAAGCGAGGACCTGCACAAGCTGAATGAGGCGGCGCACTATTTCGGCTACACGCTCATCGGCTGGACCAAATTCCCCAGCTTCAACGGCCGGGCCAAGGCGGCGGCGAGCCTGCCCGAAGACGCTGTGGTGGGAGCCTACCTTCAGGAAAGGCAAAACATCATCTTCACCGTAGGAAGCCGCGAGCCGCTCCGCCAGGAGCAGCTGGAAGGGGTGAGAGCCTTCTTCCAGTCCGAGATAGACGCCTACAATGCCCTGAGCCAGACCCGCTTTGTGCTGAGCAACAGCGACTACGAGGTGGCGGATGTGAGCAAGAGCTATGCCCTGGGGGCCATCGCCGTCCTGCTGGCTTCTGGAGTGCTGTGGCTAGGCATCCTGTTTGTGAAAAGGGAGTTCTTCGGGAAAAGAGCTTAAGTCAGACTAATCGGCTTGTCATCTTCGTTTGGCGGTAAAAAGTGGAGTTCGCCCGGAACAGACCCTTTTTCTTGTTCGGTTGACAGTTTTCCCAAAGCTACCCTCAAAACGTCGTCTTCCAACCATTTTGTACGGAAATCATGGCTTCGCGTTTTCCCTTTGGAGTCTCTAGCCAAAGTATTGCTTAACATCGTTCTTACATGAAGAAGACTTTCCCTATCAGCATCATATTGGGCCAATAATCCTTCCACGAAAAGCCTATCACGCTCTGCCACTTTCAAAACATAGCCATAAAGAAGATTGCCCAACCCCTCAGGCGTCGAATCTTCAGGGGCAACCACATCCAAAACTTCTGAGCTCACCTCGCTCACTGGCGCAGGCACCCCATGAGATCGATGCCTTTCTAGACTCTTTCTGAGGCCACCAAATTGACCCAAGCGGCGAGAAGGCTGAGAAGAAGGGGAAAAGATTTCCATAAATAGAAGTTAGAAAACCAAAGCGGCGCTAAAAAGACCAAATCAAAGAAGGCTTTTCTCCGTCCTGGCCGCAGCTGCTTCTAAGGCCTCAAGGGCAACTCTTAGCACAGGGGGATCAAGCCAAATTTCCCGTGCACTATGACTTCTTCGATCCCCAGAAGAATTCTGGGCCAGGGCATTGGAGACCATGGCTCTGGCGGCGGCTAGGTTAATCGAATCCAATCGGTATTGGGACAAAAGTTTTCCGAGATCAACCCTTTTGTCGGACGCAAGCCTAAGCAAATAAAGATACAGCCTTTCCCCCATTAGGAAAGGGTTTTTCTCATCGCCCGGAGCCTGAACTTCCAGAACACTGGAATCAACATCCTCTATTTCAGCTGGAATTCCGGGTATCAACCGGGGGCCCAACCTGCCTTTGCCGAGGGGTCGTGGTTTGGCAGGAGTAAACTGAAAAAAATATGCTCCGGAAGATTCTGTTTCGGAAGAATTTTTTCGACCCTCCATAGGGATTGGAATAAAAAAATAAAAGCAAAATTGGAGGGGGAATTTTTTTGCTTTTTTTCTTTATTACGACATGCACAATAATTTTATCCGGACTCGAAGTCAAATTTCATTCCTGTATAATTTTATTGATCATAAAAATGGCTTAGAATAAAGTTTAATTATAGTTTTTGAGGTGGAATAAAATTAAATTCAGGAAACATAAAAATAATTCAAGCAAGCCTAAAAAGGAGCTTTTTAACCTTGCCTCACTCCAATTCACTGCAATGACTCAATCCGTGCTCCCGAATCCCCCCCGGGTCTCCCTCTCCATCCGGTCCGCCTCCTCGATCTCCATGCGATCGACCCGAACCAAAAGCCCCTGGGCCAGTCGAGTTCCCCGCTCCACCGTGACCGGAGCCGCAGTGAAATTCTGCACTTGGATCATCACCTCGTCCCCTTCTCCGCAATAGTCCTGGTCGATCACTCCCACCCCATGAGGCATGCTCAGCCCGTGCTTGCGCGGGGTGGAGCTCCTGGAAAAGACCAGCAAGGCATAGCTCTCCGGAACCTCCACGATCAGATTGGCGGGCACCAGCGCCAAGCCGCCCGGAAGAACATCAATGGTCTGGCGGGCCAAAAAATCGAAACCGACTGCCCCTGCGCTTTGGTAAACGGGTAGGGGCAGCGAGAGGTCGATGCGTTTGACGCGAAGCTTCATGGGGAGAGTGGCTGTGGCCCGAAGCAGGCTAAAGATTCTTCATGGCTTCGTTCACATCCACGCGAACACTAGGGCCCATGGTGGAAGCCAAAGCAAAGCTGGTGATCAAGGTCCCCTTGATTCCGGCAGGCTTGGCATCGCGCAAGGCTTTCAGCAGGGCTTTGGCGTTGTTCTCCAGGGCATCGGCGGCAAAGGACATTTTCCCTACAGCAACATGGATGCCGGCCTGCTTGTCGTTGCGGTACTCGACTCGGCCCGCCTTGAGCTCCTTGATGGTTTTTTCGATTTCAGTCGTCACCGTTCCGGATTTCGGATTGGGCATCAGTCCTTTTTGGCCCAGGACCTTGGCGACCTTTCCAAGCTTCTTCATGGCGTCGGGAGAAGCCACGATCACATCGTAATCGATCTTGCCTGTGGCCAGCTCGTCGATCAGCCCCTCCATTCCAGCCGCATCCGCGCCGGCCGCTTTGGCTGCCGCCGCCTTATCTTCCCCTACAATGGCTGCAATGCGGTACTGCTTCCCGGACCCATGGGGCAAGGAAAGGGTCCCTCGGATGTTCTGCTCGGGCTTCTTGGGATCGATGCCCAAGGTAAAATGCGCCTCCAGCGTGGCGTCGAATTTGCTGACGCTGGTCTGCTGGGTCAAGGCAACTGCCTCCGAAAGGCTGTAAAGCTTGTTCCTGTCGATCTTTTCCGCGGCGGCGCGGTATTTTTTTCCTCGGGCCATACAAATGAAGGATTGCGTGGTGATAGCGGCTTTCGAAGCCTCCCACAGAATTAAATTTTCAATTTCCAATGACCAGTTTCCAAACAATTTTTTGAAATTTGAATTTCGAATTTATTTGGAAATTGAGAATTGGTCTTTTGACATTATTGGACGACAACTCCCATGCTCTTGGCCGTGCCGGCGATGATGAGCATGGCCTGCTCCACGTCATTGGCGTTCAGGTCGGGCATCTTGGTTTCGGCAATCTGGCGAAGCTGGGCCTGGGTGATGGTGCCGACCTTGTCCTTCTGGGGCTGCTTGCTGCCCGATTCCAGGCCAAGGGCCTTCTTGATCAGCTCCGCGGCTGGAGGGGTTTTTGTGATGAAGCTGAAGGAGCGGTCCTCATGGACGCTGATGACCACCGGAACGATGGTGCCGCCCATTTCGCGAGTCCTTTCGTTGAACTGGCTGCAGAACTCCTGGATGTTCACGCCATGCTGACCCAAAGCAGGGCCGACAGGAGGAGCGGGGTTGGCTTTTCCAGCTGGAATCTGCAGCTTGATGAGTTTGGTGACTTTCTTTGACACAGGTGAGGAAATTAGGAGATTAAAACGACTAAGCGGATGGGGGCTGGCTGGCACTGG
>CAYUUW010000050.1:0-3521 GCA_964448005.1 uncultured Candidatus Peribacteria bacterium | reverse complement strand
CTGGAGGGCGACTGCAGGATGGCCTGGACCGCGCCGAAGGCGAGAGCGGAGGACTTTGAGTATTGGAAACCCCAGAGGAAATCGCTGGATTGAGCCAGCAGGAAAGCGGTTTCGGAAGCCTGAGGCGAATTGAAGAAAAAGCTGTTTTCGCCGTAGGCCGAGCCAGTCTCGTTCACCAGAGTAGCGTCCTGCAGCTGGGAAAGCAAGGCCAACTTCAGATTCAGGTAAGCCAGGCTGGCGGATCGGGAGCTGTCCTGAATGCGATAGACCACCAAGGAGTCCTGGGCGATTCCGGAAAGGGGCTGCAGTCGCAGCTGGCTGACTTCCACCCCGGCCAACGAAGCCAGGTCGAAGACTTCGAAGAGCTGCCGCATGCGCTGCGGAGGCTGAAGGAAATAGGTGGAGAGCAGCTGGGCCTGAAGCGGCGAAGGGAAAAAATCGACGGAAGGGGGGGGTTCGGCGACCGCCGCCTCGGGAAGAGATTCCTGGGGCGGGAGCGGAGGCAAAGAAGCCGAAACAAGATCTTCTAGCTCCGAACCCCCTCTCAAATTGATCCAGTAATCGGCGGCACCAAGGCCTGCCATCAAAGTCAGCACGATCATGGCCGCCAGGAAACGATCCATTTATTTTTTCTTTACTTGGGTGAAATCGAGCTCCACCGGCGTTTCTCGATCGAAAAAGGTGACCAGGACCTTGACCTTCCCCTTTTCGGCGTCGACCTTCTCCACAAAGCCTTCGTAGCCGGCAAAAGGGCCGCTGTTGATCACCACGCTCTCGCCTTCCGTCAAATCGATCTTGAATTTGGCCTCTTGGCCGCCGGAATGCCTCTGAATGACTCCGAACTCCTCCGGAGTGACCGGGACAGGGATGTTTCCGGAGCCGACGAAGCCGGTGACATTGGGGGTATTTCGCACCACGTACCAGGAATCGTCCGTCACAATCATTTCCACCAGAACGTAGCCGGGGAAAACGCGCTTCTTTTCTTCGATAGGCTCGCCGCGCTTGATGACAATTTGGGTCTCCTTGGGGACCATGACATCGAAAATGTAGTCCTGCATGTTCATGGCTTCGATACGCTGGCGAAGCGCTTTTTCAACGGCGTCCTCGTAGCCGGAATAGGTGTGCAGGACGTACCAGTTTCGCCCTGTGCCTTTGGCTTGCTTTGCCATTCAGGAATAAGGTTTAGATAGATAAAAGAGCGCGATAGCCCCACGCCATCAGCTGATCCAAAAAGCCCAAAGCAACCCCGGCGACCACCATGAAAATGAAAACGATCGTGGTGATGCGAATAGCCTGCTTTTTGGTGGGCCAAGTGACGTTGCGAAGCTCCTGGAAACTCCCCTCGAGGTATTTTTTCAGCATAGACATGCACTTTTAAAAAGGCGGCGCAAGCGGATTATAGCAGAATGGATATTATTGGCGCAAGGAATTTTTTTGTTGGGATTATTGGGAAAGTTGAGATGATTGAGATTATGGGGATGCCCCTGTATGTCATTCCGGGCTGCGACCCAGAATCCAGCGCGGGTATTGGGAGGGCCTCCAAGAAGCACCTGCACTGGATTCCCATTTTCATGGAAATGACAGTTGGGGTATCCCAATAATCCCCATGCTCCCAATTTAATTCGGCTGAATATTGTAGTGAGCGATCAGGAATTGGGCCATTTCGCGGAAGGCCAAGCCGGCGGTGGTTTCGCCCCAGGTGTTTTCGCCGATCCTAGGCCGATCGAATTTGACCATGATCAGGAATTCGGGCTTGAGCGCGGGGAAATAGCCCATGAAGGAGGTGTTGGTGGATCCTTCCCCTGTTTCGTACCTGCTCCCCTTTCCGGCGATCTGCGCCGTTCCTGTCTTTCCCGCAATCAGGTAGCCCGGTACCCCGATCCTGTCCCCGTAGCCCTGCTGAACGGTGCTGATGAGCATGGAGGTGATTTTTCGGGAGGTTTCCTGCGTGATGACCCTGTGGATGACCTTGGGCTCTGTTTTGACGACTCCATCCTCCTTCAGAATGCTTTCCACAATGTAGGGCTCCACCAGCTTGCCCCCATTGGCCAAAGCCGACCAGGCCGCCATCATCTGCAAAGGGGTCACCACAATGCCTTGGCCGAAAGCAGTGGTGCGCAGCTGGGCCGGGGACCATTGCTTGTAGTATTCCAGCCCCCCCTTCGTTTCGCCCTCCAAAAGAATATTGGTATAGTCGCCAATGCCGAATTTCTTGAGATAGTCGTGCATCAGCCTACTGCCTATCGTTTTGGCCACATAGGACATGCCTGTATTGAGGGATTTTTCCAGAATTTCTGTCATGGTCACGATTCCATGGTATTTTCCGGTAGAGTTCCTGATCGGAAAACCATCCACTTCCAGGGGTCCAGTATCGTCGTAAGTCGTCTGCGGCTCCACCTCTTTGGCGTCCAGCGCAATGGACATCACCAGGGGCTTGAAGATCGAGCCGGGCTCGTAGTATTCGGAAATAGTCTTGTTCTTGAAGACTCCTGGCCCCAAGCGATTTACGTAGGCGAACTTGGGGAGGCTGGGATCCGCCCTCTGTTCGGCATTCAGATCAAAAAAGCGGCCTTTCTCGTCCTTCCCGAAAAGCGGAGTGGTGGGATAAGGCTCTTCGCCAGGCTCAAGGGCCCGCAGGGTGTAGCTGTCGGCGTAATGATTGGGGTCGAAGCTGGGAAAGTTGGCCATGGCCAGAATGGCCCCTGTGAAGGGGTTCATGATGATCATCTGGCCGCTATCGGCGCGGTAGCGCTCGGTATGGGACGCCAGAATCTCCTCGGCCTTCTTCTGCACCACCCTATCCAAGGTCAGCACCAGGGAGGCGCCGTCCACCGCATCGACAATCTCACCTTGCCCCACAGTGACCTGGCCGCCAAACGGGTCGCTTTCGGCATAGATGGTGCCGGTCTTCCCTTCCAATTCGGTATTGAAATACCCCTCCACGCCGTATTGGCCCAGGTTCTCGCGGTTGATGAAGCCCAGCACATGGGCGGCCAAAGGACCTTCCGGGTAGTAGCGCCAGTGCTCCGGCAGGAGCACCACGCCTTTCAGCTTCATTTCCCGGACCCGATCGGAGGATTCGGGAGGAAGCTTGTTCTTGAGGAAGACATAGCGAAGCTCTCGCATGGCCAAAGCCCTAAGGAGCTCTTCTTTGGGCTCCTGAAGGAGCTGGCTGAGCGTTTGTGCGACCAGAGGAAGCTGGCTTTTGGAAATGAGCGTGGGGTCGGCATAGACCATCATCTGATCCCTGGAAACAGAGATCCCAGGAAGATTCGCCAGGGCGACTTTTTCCATCAGCTCGTCGTCGGCCTCACGGCGCAGGGGCACAAAATCAATATGCTGCCTGGAAATCCGAGCCAAAATGTCCTGCTGCGCCTCATCCAGCAGAGTGGAATAGGCCTTGAAGCGGACGGAAGGCTCCACGGGGGCGGGGGGCGGGGCCGGCAGGATCGCTTCGCCGGCAAGGCTCCCTGCCAAACCTGAAACCGGAGCTGCCAATGCGCGCTGCGCAGGCTCAGCAC
>CAYUUW010000049.1:0-9213 GCA_964448005.1 uncultured Candidatus Peribacteria bacterium | reverse complement strand
TTGGGGTTATTTTTACCCCATTTTACCTCAAAAAGATCCTAGACTGGTTCTTAGGAGAGACAGGAGGAAAAAGATGATTAATTACCTGTTGGAAAACTCTTAAAAACCACCCCCAAATTTCCCATTAAGCCGAATATTATAATATTTATTATTAATTGTCAAGTAACTCGTTGGCTCGAACTCGGGCGACCTTTTTTGGATTATGCAAGACTCTTGGTATGCCACCCAAAGAGATAGGTCAAAAAGAAATCCCCACGCCGGCGCACCGGGTGTAGATGGGGTTCACTGCCGCTAGGGGTCCGGGTGGCAGTAGAACTCGGGCTTGCTGGCGCATTCATCGGCCAGTAGTTGCCGGACAGCAGTCTCGCAGTCGGCGCTTTCCCCTCGCTCCCGGCAGACGGTCTCCAGGTTGCGATAGTACCGACGGACCTGCGAAGGGTGAGGGGCGGAGCATTCTAGCGTATCTCCGCATTGGCTTGCGATCACCTCGTAAGCTGTGACATGACATTGAGCTTGGGAACCCCAATCGGAGCATTGCTGCCGAATGCTGTCGTAGTGGCTTTTCTCTTCGGGGGTTTGGTGCGCGCAGCCCAGGCTGACGAGAAACATCGGAATGAGAAGCCATGGCTTCATTTTCATTGCTATCCTGCTCCCTGTTTGTGGTCAAGCCCGCTGCCATCGTCGTGATTTCAGCTGAGGCATTGTATGCGCATTTTATATAAAATTATTAATTTTGTCAACTTGAACGTGCGGTGAATCCACGCCCCCAAATTGTCATTCCGGGCCACGACCCGGAATCCACCCAACCCTCTGGATTCTCTTTCTCAAGGTAGATTGCCAGCAAAGGCATGGATTCCGGCTTTCGCCGGAATGACGGGTGGAGGCTTGGAGGTTCTCCTGGGCAGGCTCGGGGCAGGCTTCTGGATAGAAAACGTATCTCTAAGCTACGAGCAAAGGCATGGATTCCGTGTCGGAGCACGGAATGACGGATAGGGGATGGATTCCGGATTTGCTTCGCCCAAATGACCATCGGAGGTTCGCAATGACCTTTGGGCTAAGCGCTCTAATCGGGGCACGCCTAAAAAGCCCCATTCGAAATTGAATCGGACCAATCGCTCTTAAAGTAGTCCGAGACAGCACACTTGGAGGGCATGCTGTCCCGTTTTTGGTTAGGCTTTTTCAGCCAGGCTCAACGATTTCGCACAGATCATTACAGCCATCCCAAGCGTTGAGGTTTCCGTCGTCGCACTCCTCTTCCGGATCGACAATGCCATTTCCACAGGCTTCCCGCCTGCAGGAGTCGCTGCACCCGTCCACATTGTTCCCGTCGTCGCACTGCTCCACGCCGGTCCACAGCTCGCCGTCCCCGCAGAAGGCCAGGGCGCACTCGTTGGTGCAGTAGTCGTTGCTGCTCACATTGGCGTCGTCGCACTCCTCCGGGTTTTCCAGCCCCTCGGCATTCATCAGGATGCCGTCGCCGCACGCACCCAGCTCGCAGGCTTCGGTGCAGGCATCGCTATTCAGGGGATTCCCGTCGTCGCACTCTTCGCCCTCTTGCTCTTGGGTGATCCCGTCGCCGCAGCTGGCATTGAGGCAGCTGGTTAAGCAGCCGTCTGCCTGATCCTGGTTTCCGTCATCGCACTCTTCGCCTTGATCGACTATGCCGTCCCCGCAGGTGACAAGCCTGCAATCTGTGCTGCACTCGTCTACTCCGTTCAGCTCTTCATCATCGCAGGCCTCTACTCCTTCCAGCACGTAGCCGTCGCCGCATTCGTTGATCGTGCAGACGCTGGTGCACTTCTCCGAATCGCTGTTCAGGCTGCCGAAGTCGCACTCTTCGCCCGCCTCGAATTCGGCCACTCCGTCGCCGCAAACAGGCGCGGCTTCGCCTGTTTCGCTTTCCCCTGTGCCTTCTCCTGTTTCGGTATCGGCAATGGCCACTCCGTCGATCGTGCAACCCATGCCCTGAAGGAGGATCGCGCCACAAAGGATGCAGGCCAGCATCAATTGGAGGGGTCGCAATGTCTTTGTGAATGAATTCAGTCGTTCCATCTTCTCTTTCTCCTTGTTTCCGTTGGTGATTTGACTTCTAAGCCTAACCAAACAGCCCAATCGTCTAGCGGCTGTGTAGCAAAATAGTAGCTTCTTTTGGACGATTTTCAAGGAAAAATTAAATTTTTCTGAAAAATAGCCAATGTTCGATATTTTTTCGGAGCGGAGGCGCTGCTGGAGGGCGAATTTGACAAACTATGTCACGCTTGACAATGCAAGGCAGTTCCATTAAGGTTTGAGCCAAGCCCTCCGAGCTTTAAATTTTATAGAGCAAATAGGATGGGCCAGCAAAGAAGATCTCTTTTAACTCGAACGCTGGCAGTCGCCCTGTTCTCCGCTTCAGCCCTCTGCCTGCCTTGGCCTGCCGCAGCTTCGGATAAGCCCTTTTCGGATGTCGCCGAAGAGAGCCTTTACTTTCCCCATATCGAAATGCTCAGAGAAATGGGGATTCTTTCAGGATCTTCTTTGTTGGGCCAAGAGACCGAAACTTTCCAACCCCACAACATTCTGCTTCGGGCCGAGCTAGCCAGGCTTGCCACTTTGATCAGGCTTTGGGAGGCTTATGCCGAGGCCGAGAACTGGGGGCAGCTGGAGGGAATGAGCCTGACCCAGGCGATGGATGGGCACCTGAAGGACTACTACCGCTGCGGCGGCGATTCCTGCCAAAGCATCGGCGGGGTTCCCTTCTTGGATGTGATGGAGAAGGACCTCAACTGCGCCGAGAAGGAAACCGGCTGCCAGCCCTGGTACACCCAGTTTGTCTATTATGCGGTGCGCCACGGAATGCTGAAGGGCTACCAGACGCCGAAGGGGCGGGAATTCCGTCCTCTTGAAGGGGCCACCCGGATGCAAGCCTTGCGCTTGGCCTTGGTGGACGATGCCAGCGTTTCCGTCTGGCAAGATGGACGCTTTCTCCAGCTGGCCGATTTTTTGGGCTCGGGTGCCCCGCAGGGCAGGCGCTGCCTAAGCGGCCTGAAGCCAGAGCACCTGGGGCTGGGCCAGGTCAACGAGCTTGAGCAGGGCAATGCGATGGCCACGCTTCTGCTGGCGGACGATTTGGGGCTCTTCGGCCCGAAGTGCGAGCTTTTCCTGGAGAGCGGGCGAAGCACGGCCGAACAGAGAGGAGGCTGGCTTCAGGCTTTGGCCAGCCGCCGGGAAGCGGCCCGCTGGTTCAGCATGACTTTCGGCCAAGCGCCCAGTGCGGCGAAAGCCGAACCGGCGAAAGCGGTTTTGGCCCAGGCCCTGGCCGAAGAGGCACTGGCTCCCGCATCGCTGGAGGAGCAAGGGATGTCGGCGGGAGAATGGGGAGAGGCGGGCCTGTCGGCCGAAGCTTTGGCACAGGCCGGATACGATCCGGAGTGCGCTCCCTTGCCCGATTCGGCACTGAAAAAGGAGTTCGGCCTGCTTCCGATGGATTCGGGAGTGATCGAATGCCAGAAGCGCAGCCAAGGCTATCGGCTCGGGGATCCTATCAACCGGGCCGAGGCGGCCAAGATCCTTTTCACGCTCAAGCTCTTTTCGCTCTACCCCGATCTTTCTTCCGAGCAGCGGGAGGCCGTCAAGGCCAAAGCCAATGTGGAGCGGGTGAGCAAGAACTATTCCGTCAGCCAGTACACGGGAAGCTATTTGGATGTCACGAAGGAGGACTGGTTCTCGGACTATATCGCCACGCTGACAAAATGGGGCATCCTTTCCGGCGATGGCGGCGCAAAAACCTTCCGCCCCGGCGATCCAGCGAACCATCCGGAGGCGATCAAAATGGCTCTTGGCAGCTATCTGAGCGCAGGGACATTGGAGAATGGCACGACCCTGCAGGAGTGGGATGAGATGACGGCGCAGCGTCAGGAGGAGTTCCTGAAGGAGAACAAAGAGGCGATCCTCAGTCTGAAGTCGGCGTTTCCCGGGTATCAGGACGCCTGGTACGGCCCCTATATGGTTTCGGCGCAGGCTTACGGCTGAGCCAGCCAGGGCAAGCCCTATTTCTACGACGGGAAAGCGAGCAAGCCCATCGCCGGGAAGGTGAGCCGGGGCGATTTCATCCTGTGGGCGATGCGCCTGTACACCTCGGGCCTTTCCGATCCGAGCCAGCAGCGCAAGCGCCTGCTGAACGAAAGCAGGGAGCCCTTCGCCGTGAGGCGCGACAGCCCGAGCGTGCGCAACCGGGATTTCGCGACCACCCTGGGCTACTTCACCGAAGCCTTCAATATGCGCTACCGCATTCCGGCGGAGAAGGCGAAAAACCTCAAAGCCGGAGATCCTCACCTGTTCTTTTCGGAGGACCTGGAGTACAGGGATTTTTTGGATGAGAAAGGGCAAAAGGACACGGTGAAAATGAAGGAGATGATCGACTCCTACGGAATTGAGGGGAGGAAGGGGGAGGAGTTGGGCGAAAAAAGCTTCCTGGATTATTGGGAGGGGGCAAGGTCAGGCGGAAACTGCAGCGGCTTCACCCTCATTGCTTTGCGACTGTTCAACGGCTTCGGCCTCCTCACGGATTATATTCAAAGCCCTTTGGGCAAGACCCTTTACGGGCTCAAGGAAAGTGACTCCTTGCCCAAATCACTGCCCGTGCAGGGCGGAGGTGCGCTCAGCCAAAGGCTTCGGTTGGGGGACCAGATCGGCTTCTGGTGGCTGCGCCAAAGCGCCGAATCCCCTCGGCACGACAACCTGAGCTCGGAAGGCTCTTTCACCAAGCCGAGCAAGATCATCGAGCTTTACGAGAGTTATCTGCGCTCCAACCCCGAAGCCATCGCCAAGGACGGCCGACTCAGCTATCTGCCTTATCACCTCACCCTGAGCGGCAGCTCGGCCACCCTTGGGCCCCTCGAAGGCTCAATGCCTAGCTTCGAAGGCTTGGCCCAGATCCAGCTCAGCGGCATCCCCGCAACAAAGAAAGGCACCGTCACCCAGCTGAAGAATGTCCAAGGGAAAATAACTTTTTTGGGCCAGAGCAAAAAGGGCAGCCACGACGACGTGGAGATCGCTTTCGAGGGTGGCCAAACCCTGAATGTATCGCTTCCTCTTCCTCAGGGATACAAAGAAGGCCAGCTGAACCTTGGGGGCGAAGCCGAAGCTGCCCTTGTCATTCGCGGACCAGTGGAAAGCTCGCAGACCCTTTCCCTTGCGCACAAACGGGTCCACGGGTCACAATTCAGCCTGGAAGGAAGTTTGGGGGAAGGCCTGGAGGTCAACGGAGAGACTACTGGGGTTTTGGGAATACAGCCCACCACTGGCTTAAGCCTGAGCCTGAAGATGCTAGGGCGAGGCGAGCTGGCGAAATTCACCGCCTCTTGGGCCCATTCCCTGCTGCCCTACAGCTTCCAAAAGACAGGCCCGCACACCTACCGCCTGGGCGTGTACGACAGCAACCGGCCGGGCGACGAGACGGAGTACATCGAGATCGACACCCAGACCGAATCCTGGGAGAATTGGCGCACAGAAGGAGGGCAAAGGAAGGCCGTATGGGAAAAGGGCCAGTTTGCCGTGGCCAAAGCCCTGGATTTGGCCGACAGCGAATTCGCTTCGCACGCTGTGTACAACCTGCCCTTAGAAATGATTGAATTTTCATCCCACTAACCTGCCGCCCCATGAGAAAATCCGCCGCTGCCATTCTGACCCTCCTGATTTTTGCCCTTTTCCAGCCTGCCTTGGCCGAAGGCGAGCTGCAGTGGCTCTCCTGGGATTACCATGCGGAAGCGACAGCCAAGAGCCTTTGGGGCGAAGACTACTGCTTTTACAAGCTGTTCGGGGATGAAAACAGGCTGCAGTGGGCGCAAGACCCCTACAAGGAAGGCTACATTGAGCTGATCAAGGACCCTTCCCTTCTTCCTGGCAATTGGGATGCGTACGTTCAGGAAATCGTTCCCTCGGCCAATTACGGATTCTTTTCCCCCGCGGACCAGAAGATTGTCATGAACATCTACGATGAAAAGGAAAAGCCTTTTGCCTTTTCATTGAAATGCACGGGATCCCGACGCAATCTTTGGGTCTACGACACGTCCGTGAGTGGCGGATCGGTGGACCTCTATATCGAGTTCGATCCACGGAACGGAGAGGCTAGGTTTTACAGTCACAGGGGGGAGGAGGGCCACGAGGGGGCAGCTTCTTTCTGCGTCGAGAACGACAACAATCGCCCGGAAACCATTATTTGCGGCATCGATCTTCCTCCCAATGGCGAAATGAGGATGAATCTCCTTCAGGATGGGGAGGGAGGTATTCAGATTCTGGAATCCAATTTCGCCGACGAGGCCGCGCTGAACTACTACCGCCAGGACGACGGCTACACCATGAACGTGGATTTTCCGGCCTTCCAGTATTTTTCGCCGGAGAAGAAGAACGTGCTGATAAACGTGGAGGCCGAGGGGCGGGATTTCGACCCGGAGGCGAAGGTCTCCTGGATGGCGGCCGGCAAGCATCAAGAAGCAACCTTGAGCGGCACCCATCTCTTCGACATCACTCCCGACCCCACCTACTTCTGGCTGGAGGATCCGACGCTGAGCGAGGCTTTCGGCTTCGTGCGGGCCGCATGGTCGCTGTACGGGCCTGCGGAGCTCCTGCCCAAGGGGGTCTCGGCCCGGCTTTTATTGGATGGCCGAACCGTGGCGGAGTCGCCTGCCGACGGCGCCATGGAGCGCAAGCTGTGGCTCCACGGATTGGAGCCGGGAGCCCATGAGCTGAGGCTGGAGAGCGTTGTGGATGGCGAGATTGCTTTCTCCAAATCCTCCAGCTTCGTTCTGGAACAGGACCATTCCCAGAAGCTCTACTTCCCCGATGTGCCGCCGCTGGCCTGGTACCGCGATGCCCTGATGGAGCTGGTGAGGCGCGGAATCGCCCAGGGCTATCCGGACGGGACTTTTGGCCCCGACAGGACCCCGAACCGGGCCGAGCTGCTGAAGCTGGCCATGCTGGCTGGAGGAAAGGCGGCTGGAGCGTCCGCTAAAAAAAGCTACTCCGATGTGGGCGATGGAGACTGGTTCGCCCCTCATGTGCGGGCAGCCACGGAAATGGGCATCGTGCAGGGCTATCCTGACGGAACCTTTGGGCCGGGCCGGATCGTCAACCGTGCCGAAGCGCTCAAGATTGTGCTGCTGGCCATGGGGAAATCCACAGAGGGCTGCCCTTCCCCTTCCGGATTGGCGGACGTGAAGGCGAACGACTGGTTTGCGCCTTATGCCTGCGCCGCCCAGGAGCTGGGCCTGCTGGACAGGCTGGAGGGCAAGCTGGACCCCCAAAAGGAGGCGACTCGGGCCGAGGCGGCCTATTGGCTGGGGAAGCTGCTTGGGCAGCAAGGCTCCTCAATTTGACAAACCCGGCAGCTCAAGCTACAATGAATGGCGCAAAGGTCCTCCGCCTTAGACCATCACATCCATCCTATGAGCAAAGCAAAAGAAGCTGGCCGCAAAGGTCCCGGTGGCGGTTTTATGAGAGGCAGGCTAGGCGAGCTTCTGCTGGTTTTGGGTTTGACGGGCTCTGCCGCAGCCTGCGATGACGAGCTTCCTGTGGATACGATGACTCAGGGAAACAATGGCGACGGAGATGGCGATGCTGAGGGAAATACGACGATTGCGGATCTGCCTCAGGAGGAGGAAGAGGCTGGCGACGGCGACGGGGATACCGCAGAAGCGGAGGCTGGAGATGGGGATGGAGACGGGGATGGCGATCCTATGACTGGCGAGACGGGGGATGGGGATACAGCCGAAGGGGGAGACGGCGACGGCGATGGAGACGGCGATGGCGACTCAACCACAGGCCAAGAAACGGCTGGCGATGGCGACGGGGATGGGCCCGAAATGCCAACTTCTATTTCTGAGCTTGATGTCGAGGGGATGATTTACGGCGAGAATGGCCCCTATTGCTCCATAAACGAGCAGCACTTGGTGACTTTCACCTTTACGGGCCGCTTTGCAGAGTGCGTCGCCACAGTTCAAATGATACAAGGTCCCGGCACGGCCGGAACTTGCTCAGACATTGTTGATGTCGATAACGATAGTGGCGTTGGATCCTTCATTTATACTGGGGGGGAGATAGGCCAGGACGACAAGCTTGTCCAGATTAATTTAAACTGCGTGGGGGAAGAGGGCTACCAAGATGCTTCCACCTCTCTTCAATTCAGTCTTCAGTGAGGTTTTCAATGGCAGCTCAAAAAAGGAAGCTTGGAACAAGCTTCCTTTTAAGTAAATCGGCACAATGGCTATTGAAGGATGCACTTGCAAATACGGTTCCGATTGGCGGGTGAACCCTCGGTGCAACTAACATCTTCCACATTTAAAGCAGAGCGACATTGAGTAAGGTTGGAGTCATAGTAAGGGGAGTAGGCATTGCCGGAAGGGCCGCAAGCTACATCCTCTACTGCTTCTCCAATCAATCCTGCGCAAATCTGGCACTGGGTGTCGTTCCAGGCTGGCTCGTCGTTGCAAGCCAGGCCAGGCAGGTTGTTTTGGGAACCGAACGTTGAGCAGGCTTCGTCGCAGGATTTGGTGGGCGCGCCCAGCACCCAGCAGGCGCCCTGGAACCAGTAGCCGCCTCCCACCTGGCAAGCCAGCTCATCATTCTTTTCAGCTGGTTTTTCGGCCACCACAATATCTTCCCCTTGGCCTTGGTACAGCTGCATCGCCTCGGGGCCCAGCTCGGTGGCTGGTTCGATAGGGAAGGCTGGCTGGGAAAAGCCGGAGTAGAGGGTTTCGCCGGGCGCTAGAGGGGGAATGAAGGCTAGAGCGAAGAGCTGCTTTTGGCCATAGAGCTTGGAAAAGGTCGCCTCGTCCGACTGAACGGTATGGATTCCGTCTTGGGCTTCGGGCAGCACAAAGCTCACGCATTTCTCCGCAATGTCGCAGCTGCCGCCCGGCTGATGGCCGTCGCAAAGGGCAAAGGATTCCTCGGGGCAGGCGAACAGATGGGTGGCCATCAGCTTCGCCTCCTCGTCTTGATTGAGGGCGGAGAAATCCTGCACCGCCAAGCGGCGCTCCGGAGCGTCGATCTCCATGATGATCGGCCGCAGGGCGTTGGAAAGGGGATTGGCTTCCGCCAGCTCCTTCACCATTTCTTCCCGCTCGGCCTTGCTCAGGCTTTTGGGGCCTTCCAGCGGAACCGCTGTGCTGCTGGGCAGCAGATCGCCCGAACTTGTGTTGTCCGCCACGGTCAGCAGCGCCTCCGGGTCGGCCT
>CAYUUW010000048.1:0-9365 GCA_964448005.1 uncultured Candidatus Peribacteria bacterium | reverse complement strand
ACCCTGATCGCCAACGAAGTCGCCCGCCTGGCCAGCGTGATCCTGGCGGCCCAGCTGTTCTACTCCCTGGCTTACCGGGGCGCCTACTTCACCCAGCCCATGCCGGCGGCCTTCTCGTATTTCTGGTCCTTTTTGGGCGCCGCGGCCATGGTCTACGGCGGAACCTTCGCCTACCGGGCCGCCCGGGCCAGCCTTAAAACGGGCAAGGTCGGATCGGTGATCTTCTTCCTGGTTTTCCCCATCGTCATGGCGCTGAACATGCTGCTTTCCCTCTTCCAGGGAATCGGCAGCCTTTCGCCGGAGGGCTACCAGGTCCAGAAAGCCGCCCAGCTTTTGCAGCAGGGCGATGCGGAGGGGGCGAAGGCAGCGTACGGGGAAGCCTTGGCCCTGATGAACGGATCAGGCCGGACCGAAGGCATCGAGAGCGTCTACCTGGAGGCGGGCTCCTACCACGAGCGCGACGGCCAGGCCGAGCAGGCCCTGGAGCACTACAGGAAAGGCCTGGAGGCCGCTCCGAAAGACAGCGCTATTTTCTACGCCCTGGAGGGCAAGGTGAAGATGCTGGAAGGCCAGGCCGAGGAGGCGGTGGCCAGCTTCGAAAAATCCATCGAGCTGGAGCCGAGCTACATCGCGCACAACGGCGCGGGAGCGTATCTGCTGCAAAGCGCCCAGGGCGACCAGAGCATTCTGAACGAGGCGCTGCTGCACAACGCCAAGGCGGTGGCGCTGAACCCCAACGATGCGACAGCCATCGAGAACCTGGCCTTCAACCTGTTCGAGCTGAAGCGCTACGCCGACGCCAAGCCGGTGTACGAGGCAGTGATCCAACTGGACCCGACCAACGCCCCTCGGCTGCTGGAGCTGGCCGCCATCGAGCTGGTGCAGGGCGGGCAGATCCGCGCCTTGGAGCTTTACAACCGGGTGATGGAGATCGACCCGAGCATTGTGCCGGAAGACGTCGCGGCGGGCTTCGCCAAGCTCTCCAATTCCTGACCGCGGCCCCTAAACTAACCCTTTCAACCCATGGGATTCTTCGATTTCCTCAAGCCCAAGCCCCAGCGCTGCACGCGCTGCCAGGCCGACACCCTTATGGCCAGCGAACTTTATTCCGGCCTCTCCGGCGGAGAGGTGACTGCGGTCCTTTGCCCCAAATGCCTGCTCAAGGAGCTGGGCAAGGCCTGCCAAGGCAAAAATATCCTGTTTGTGGAGCCGCTGGTGATGGACTACTACCTTTTCACGCCCGGAGACTCTCCCGACATCAACACCTTGGTTCAGCAGCGCCTGCAGGCTGCGCTGGAGCGCTTGGGCCGCTCCTGCGCCGAATGCGCCCAGCCGGCGGAGCACCTGTGGATGCCTCAATCAGATCTGGACCGGAAGGCCATGGGCCAATTGCCCGAGGACGGCTACACGTCGATCGCCTCGCTGCCTCAGGACTGGAAAGCCAGTCGATCCTATTGCCTGGGCCATGTGCTGGAGAAGCTGGAGAAGCATATGGAACAGGAAAAGTCGGGCTTCCTCACCTTCCGCCTGCCCAACGAGGCGGCAATGGGATATTACGAGGGAGGTGGAGCCAGGGCTGGAATTGGCTTTCCCGGGGCCAGTTTTGGATTGACAAAATTAAAAATAATATATAATATATTTTTTGATAAAAGCTCGTTAGCATCTTCGCTCTCGTGGAACGGCATGCCCGCATTCCTGTGCTTCCTTTCGGCCGCAAAGGCCGGAGCGGGACAGGGTGCCGGCATGATCTTTCCATGAGCCTTATATGATCGGCGATCCTGAGCCCGAAAAGCCTTTTGCTTTCAGGCCCGCCGATCATGCTTCATCACTTCCGATGAGCCTGAATCAGGTCGGGAAACCCCAAAAGGAGAAAGAACCCTCATGTGCGTTTCCATGTATCCCGCTCATTTCAGCAAGACCATCATCTACATCGGCTCGGCCATCCACCCCCAAACGGGGAAGTTGGTCCACGTCCTGATCTACGGGAACAAAGCCATCAACATGAATGTCGATGGGGCCAACTGCATGATCATCGCGATCAACACCCGGCAACGGCTGGGTCCGGAGAACGTGCTGGACACCAAGGATGCGCCGGGCCTGCTCGACAACATGGTCGAGGTCATCAGCAGCGAGAGCATGGCCAGGGAGGTCGAAATGTTCGCCCTCAGCCTCAGTGCGGAAGCAACGGTCTTCAATACCGGCATCTACACGGTGGTCGCAGGCAGCGCCGAGGCCATCCGCCAGCGAATGCACGAGGTTCCCCAGGACCGGCGACCCGAGCTGGACGAAGGCACCCTGGAGAGCTTCGACCGAATGTATCCGCCGGAGGACTGGCAGCTCACCGTATGGTGCTTCAACAACCGCGACGAAGCGGCCGCCACCCCGGTGCTGATCTGGTACGAGCCCATGGACAAGGAAACCTTCCATGTCCCCATGCTCGACAGCCACAAAGGCGGCGAGCCGGAACTGGACACCATTGTCCAACGGGAGCACCATTTGGTCGTGGGAGACACGAAGGATTACGAGGAAATCGGGACGGAAGGGAATCCGGTGACCTGGGCGGAAAGTCACGATTTCCGGAGCTACAAGAGGTTTGCCCCCGAAGCCTTGCGCTGGACCTTGCCCAATCGCATCGTCGGAGTCGAGCGTCGCGACTGGGAGCCGAACGGCGACTACAGGATCGATGTCGGCGTCGTGAATCCCGGTGAGGAACATGACTTCAGGTACGTGCTGCCGCCGGGCGTCGCCCAGGCCGCCTGATGAAGCGCAGCTCATGAACGATCGCCGATGGAGCGTGGCTCACCCCACCTCCATCGGCTTTTTAAAAATGGCCTAAAGCGCTGCGGAAATTCACGTTAATGAAAAACCCAGGCACGGTGCCTGGGTCGGAGCGTTCCGGTTTTCCCGGAAGGCTGTTCTGCTCTGCCTTCATTGCCATGGGTACTTCCCGCACCATTGCGCGGGGGAGGAGGGCACGTGATAGGCTGCTTGGGTCGATGAAGGTTCCTTCAGGGGGTGGGATCGGGCTGATCCCCGCAGTAGGCGGCGCAGGGAATGCCCTCTTTCATGCAGGCGACGAGAGCGTCCAATTCATCGTACGCGCTCGGGAGGGCTCCGCAGGCTTGGGCTGTCTGCCCAGTGTAAATCACACATTGCCAATTCCCGCCACCGGCCCCTTCGCATGCGGCGATCTCATCGACGCAGTGAAAGTTCGTGCAGGAAAGACAGCCGGGGCAGTGAATGGCGTCCGCTTCGCCCATATTGCAGGCGGGATATTTGCAGTCCCGATTGCACCCCTCATCGCCATCGCAATGCTCGAAGCCCTCGGGCACGCCGTTGCCGCACTCCCAAGCGATGCAGGCATCGACGCTGAGGGTGCAATCAGGGTTGCACGAGAGAGCCCCTTCGTCGAAGCCCTCGAGGTCTGCGCAGGTCGTCAGACCCCCCAGATTCGTGCCATCGCACTCCTCGTCGGCCTCGAGCATGCCGTTGCCGCAGGCACTGGGCTCGCTGTCGCCGTCTCCCGTCGTATCTGCGTCGCCATCTCCGGAGATCTGACAGACATCTTCGACGCATTCGAGCCCGCTGTCGCAGGTCTGGTTGGGGTAGCACTCGCAGGCTTCGGCGCCTTGGGGGCAATCGCCCTGGCTGAGGCCCACTTGAAAGCTGCCAGTGCAGCCGAGAAAGAACCCGATGGACAGGGTCATGGCTGCTGCCAGCAGCCGGAATTTCGCATTCGTACGCATGGAACACCTCGTGGACTAGGCTCGCGCCCAATGAGTGAATGGGGAATTGAGTTAGGCCAAATGGCCTCGTTTGTTGGAACCTTCATGCTAATGAGCAGCGCCTCCAATTTTAGCTGGAGAGCGTCTAACCAAGTAATGCTAAGTTTAAATAGTTTTTATTTAAAGTCAAGTTCATCCAAAAAAATGCGGCCCCGCCCAGGAGCTGGTGTGCCTAAAGGAAATAGGTCCGGGTGGCGAATTCGTACTGCTCCAAAAAGAGCCTTTTGAAATATTCGATGGAATGCTGCTCGTAGAATAGAATCATCGCCTTTTTGTACTCGGTTTCGTCTATGCTCCGATAGGAAATGGGACAGTGATCGTTGGCCATAAGAATCGCATTGCCCATCAGGCGCGAAGTTCTTTTGTTCCCGTCCTCAAAGGCCTGGATGTAGGCAACGCCTGCGGCAGCCAGAAGGGCTTTCAGGAAAGGCGGCTTCGTCCTATTGATCAGGTGGCACAAGTCCCGCAGAGCCTCTTTGATCTGAAATTCATTGTCCAAGGGCCGGTAGGCGGTTCCCACAATACCAACCGCTCGCTTTCGGATGCCTCTTTTGATGCCCATTCTTTGGGTCAGAAGCTCGTGAATGTCTTCCACTTTCCTGGGGGAAATGTTCTTGAAATCCTTTGCGTAGGCCCAAGCATATTCCAAAGCGACTTTGTGGTTGAGGATCATAAGCGCCTCTTCCCGGGTTTTGCCTTGCGTCTCCTGGTGGTACTTGAGCAGCTTCTCTGTTTCCAAAAGGGTATAAGTGCTGCCTTCAATTTGGGAGGACTTCCAGGAAAACTCGATGGTGATGCGCTCGAATTCTCTTCTCGTTCCTCCTTCTTCATAATTCTTGAGGCGTTTCCGGAAATCCTTGGTGATCTTTTCCACATGAGAAAGCTCTTTTGGGGTGAAGATTTCTTCCGGGCGAAGTTGGCTGAAGTCCAGTTTTTTCCCTTGGATCAGTCGTCGGTCGGGCGGGACTTTGAAATAGGTCTCCGTATCGAATATTTTTTGGAGCGGAGATGATTTTGATTGATAGACCACGGATCGGCCTTGACCGCTTTTTTGGATCAGGCCTTTTTTGAGCAAGACATTCAGGTCCCGAATCAGGGTGACCCGTGAGCTTTGGTCAAATTCCAGGGCCACCCGCTCCAAAAGAACCTGATTGCCAGCGCTTTCCAGCTGATTGATGAGCTGGAGAATGAATTTCTGCCGACGGGTGAGTTTTTCTAATTGTATCATTTTTTGAATTAATTGTATCATTATGATACGATTTGAGCAAGCCTGCTGATGTGAAAAAATTCCTTCGAGGAGTTTTCCCGGGCCAAAAGAACGGGTTCAAGCAGGGCGGGTTTTGTGTATAATTCGGCAAGCGTCGGCAAGAACCCAAACCCAATGACTCTTTACCAGCAACTGCAGCAGGCCATCAGCGAGGAGGACGTGAAGGACGCCTACATCAAGGCCCTTGGGCTGAAGGGCTATTCCAAGAACCTGATCGACATTCAGACCAAAGAGATTTGGTTCGAGGCGAAGAACAACGCCAAGGTTTCCACCTACGCCATGTTCACGCAGCTGATGCATTATGTGCAGGAGGCGCTGAACCGAGGGGAGCCTGTTCCGCCTTTTTTGGCGGTGATCGATACGCAGAAAGCAGCCATCATGAAGAGCGAGGATGTGCTGCCCTTTTTGGCGAAAAAGACGATCAAGTGGGGCAAATCGGCCAGCGGCTACACGCAGGAGGCTTTGGATGAGGTCTCCGCCCACATTGGCACGCATTTTGTGTCTTTCAAGATCGAAACGCACGAGGAGGAATTCATTAGCACGATAAAAAATGCCATCAGGAGCGGCGATATCATTCGCACCCCCATCACGCCGGACAATCTGAAGCAAGTCTTCGACAAGTGGGTAGAAATGATCGGGCGGGAGATCAAGGGCGTGGCGGAGGAGGATTATGCCCTGCTCTTTTTTGCGGACATCATGCACGACGGCACGGTTTCGACGCACGAGAATCTACCGGCAGAGCTGCTGCACAAGAATGGCGCTCCCGTGTTCAGCCTGGGCGGGCATATTTACGAGCTGGGGAACAAGGAGGGGTACCGTCAGTTTTGGGCGATTTACCACAAGCCGCCCAAGGCGGAGTACCGCGATTATCTGCTGGAACGCCGGGACAGCCTGATTCCCCTGGACGAGCGGAGCTTCAAGGGCGCCTACTACACGCCGCTCGCGGTGGTGGATAAAGCCTACGACAAGCTGGCGGAGACGCTGGGGAAGAATTGGCAGAAGGAATACATTGTGTGGGACATGTGCTGCGGGGTGGGGAATCTGGAGGTGAAGCATAGCAATCCCCGGAATATTTACATGAGCACGCTGGATCAGGCGGATGTGGATGTGATGAAGGCGACCAAGACTTGTGTGGCGGCGCAGCGTTTTCAGTATGATTATTTGAACGACGATATTACGGAGGACGGGCGAATCGATTATAGTTTGACGAACAAAATTCCGGAGGGTTTGCGGAAGGCCATTGCGGAGGGGAAGAAGATTCTGGTGCTGATCAATCCACCGTATGCGGAGGCGGCTAATTCGGACAATATCTCCAGCAGTGAGAATGCTGAAAGCAAATTGGGCGTTTCAAAAACAAAAGTGGCCAAATTGATGGATAGGCAAGGCTATGCGGCCAGAGAGCTTTTTGCCCAATTCCTCGTGCGCATTGCCAAAGAAATGCCTATGGCCACCATCGCCATGTTCAGCACGCTGAAGTATGTCAACGCTCCGAATTTTGAGAAATTTCGGGAGGAATGGAATGCAGAATATTTAGATGGCTTTGTCGTCCATAGCAAGGCGTTTGACGGACTAAAGGGTAATTTCCCAATTGGATTTTTGGTCTGGAAAACGAATCAAAATGCCAAGAAAAAAGGGCCTATCATTGAGGTTGCTGCTGAAGTTCTGGACAAAAACGCCCAACCCATCGGGGGAAAACGTTTTTACAATTTGCCCAACGAACAGCTACTCAGCAATTGGATTAAAAGAACAAAAGCAAATAATGCGGATGCTATTCCATTGAAA
This sequence comes from uncultured Candidatus Peribacteria bacterium, assembly GCA_964448005.1. Lineage (GTDB taxonomy): Bacteria > Patescibacteriota > Gracilibacteria > UM-FILTER-43-11 > UM-FILTER-43-11 > CAYUUW01. The sequence continues at coordinate 2,531 of CAYUUW010000048.1, read as the reverse complement.
AATGCAGTCTCCCCGACAACTAGCACAAAAGATGTGCGAGGGACAAAATGGGCTGACGGCGCAATAGGGAGCATGATCTGTCCGGGAAATGATTTGCAGCATGCAGCATTAACGGCAATGTTATCTTCTGGCTATTGCAGCGCAGGTGGCTTCTTCGTCACTGACCAAAACCTCTGGCAATCCGCCATCGTCTTTTCCGTCCGCCGACTCATCAAACCCACCTGGCTCAACGACCGGGATCAATTCTTGCAACCCACTCAGCCCCTGACGGACGAGTTCAAAAACGACTGCCTCATCTGGATGCTCTTCAACGGCAGCAACCTCACCGCCAGTGCGAACGACCTGGAATGGAACGAAAAAAAGTGGAGTATCGTCAACCACTTCATCCCCTACACCGAAAGCGACGTCAACGCCTCCGAACGCTTTGAAAGCGACTTCATGGTGCAGTATTTGAAAGACAAAAAACTCTCCAACGAGGCCCAGGCCGTATTGGTCGAGGGTAAAACTCTGTGGCAGGCCTACTTTGCTCATACCGATTCCCACACCGTCCGCGACACCCTCAAGCTCAACCGGGCCGACGTAGGCTGGTACCAAGTCCGCAAAGCCCTGCAAGCCCGCAACGCCAGCGGCGACTTTCCGCCGCTCAGCTTTTCGCCTCTGGAGGTAGCCTACAAAACGTTGACCGAGAAGCTTCAACCTATGGTTTATGAATTGGGGTTTTTGAGGGCCTAATTTCAATGTCAACCACTTTTATTTGATAATTGACAAAGATTAAATTACAATATCTATTGTAATAAATAGTCTCATGAGTAAAGCAACTTTTTCTTCGAGGAAAAACACGAAAGAAGGCGGCCTATTGCGCTTTTTGGTTTATTTTGAACCAAAAGACAATGAATTCATCGGCGTCTGCATGGACCTAGGCATCATCAAAACAGGTAAAAATCCCCTGCAAGTTGAGCAAGATGTGACCGAAGCTGCAATGGGATATGTTGAAACCGTCTGTAAAGAAAATTTATCAGACAAATTACTCAATCAGAAACCTCCAAAAGAATACATGGAGGTCTTTAATAACTATATTGCCATCACCTCCGGCAATAAAGCTTTCAGTAGCCTGAGCAAGAGAAAGGAACACCAGGAATTGGATCTCACCTTCATGAAAACTTTTCTTAAACCTTTAGTAGGGCTATGCCACGCTTCCTGAAAAACTGGAGCTTCGATGATGTGGTTGCTTTTCTTAGACAACACTTTTTTGTTGAGGTGAACCAAAAAGCGACAGGCCACTATTATTTTTTAGGCTTGGTGGATAAAGTAAAAAGACTGACCGAAGTTCAGTTTCATTCAAATCAATATATCAGCATCAAAAGTCTGCAACACGACATTATTCCAAAGACCGGTATTCCCGAAAGTTACTGGAAAAAATGGGCGAATGCGGGCAACAAAAAAACCCGGAAGTTAATTCAATACAAGGGAGCCGTTCCGCCTGACGAGATCAAAAGATAAAAGCTCCTTCTGGATTCTTAATTATCGGCCTTCTTCAGTAAATTTAGGCAAATCGCTTGATCGGTAAACCTGCCCACCTTGCCTTTGCCGGCAGGCAGGTCGGCGGCCGGAATGACGGGTGGGGATTTTCGACCCCCCCTTCGGGGGAGGCGGAAGGGGTCGTCTGGCGCTTGGCGCCCAATTTTCTCTTGACTCCTTAGAAAGCAGGGGCTAGCATGGCCTCCTGCCCTCCTCCAACCTCTTCACCCGAGGGCATGAAACCGTCTTTGCGCGCATCGGCATTCCTTGTGGCCCTGGCCTTCGCCTGGGTGGGCCCGGCTTTGGCTGGGGACACTCCGTTTTCGGACATGACGGGCAACCCCCTCTACGATCCCTGGATCGGACATTTCGCCGAGCAGGGCTTTGTGGAAGGGTACAAGGCCAACGGCAAGGCGACCGGGCTCTTCGGCCCGCACGACGAGATTTTGCGCAGCGAGATCGCCAAGGTGAGCGTGGCGGTGAGGCTGGCCGAAGGCATGGGCATAGAGCGAAAGTGGTTCGCCCTGGATGCCCAGAGGCTGGCGGAGGAGGTGCTCCAGGCCATTCGGCCCTGGCGCAACTGCGGCGAGGGCAACGCCCACTGCGCCAATATTGGAGGCCAGCCCTTCCCGGATGTGGCGCCCAAACCGACCGACTGCGAGCGGCAGCCGGGCGAGCACCCCTGCGACCCCTGGTACGGCGAATTCGTCTACTACGCCGTGGATCGAGGCTACATTCAGGGCCACCAGGAGCCACGCGGCCCGCTCTTCCGCCCGGGCTGGGGAGCGATCCGCATCCATGCGCTCAAGCTGGTGATGGCCGACAACGGCCATTTTGATCCTGCCCAGGATTTGCGCTTCCAGCGGCTCCTGGCCCTGGCCGAGGAGAAGAACCTGCACATGCCCGCGTGCCTGGCCTCGGCGACGGGGCAGATGCTGGAGAAAGGGAACGACCCCAAGCTGGTGGCCTACGCCCTGCTGGCCGACCAGCTCCAGCTCTTCGGCCCGAACTGC
>CAYUUW010000047.1:0-9421 GCA_964448005.1 uncultured Candidatus Peribacteria bacterium | reverse complement strand
GCTCATAGACTGGTTCGACAACGGCCCAGGCACAGAGTTTCCGCCGCCGCCGGATAAGCCTTGGCTGAAGTGATTCTGCGGCCTGCGCCTATTCTGGAGGAAATAAGCTCCACCTCAGGCTGAAATACGGAAACCTCGCCGTCAAGGACTTCAAGGGGAACGCAGCGGATGGGGATCGATTAGCAGTTTTGAGCGCTGGTCAAACTGTAAATATCAAACCCTCTCTCGATCCCTCGGATGGGTCCATACGCCTCTCCGTTTCGTACACTAATGATAGCCAGGTTTTCAAATTCAGGTATGCAGCCCTGAAAGGCCCAAAATTGGATGAAGTGGAGAAATGGATTGAGGACGCTAAAAATAAGGACGGTGAATTAGATTCATCGGATTTGAGAAGTCTACCTATTGTTATAAATTAAGCTTTATCTAATAAAAGTTTTCAATGAGTAACTCAAGAAGGATCATTTCAATGCTGTTATCAATTATTTTAATATTCTCTATTTATTTACTTTTCTTCTATTGGGTGAAGGTTCCCAGTGCAATAGCGACAGAGAAATTGGCCTTTAAGTTTCCTGATAAATATTTAGAGTATACGACCGTTAAATGCGATCTGCCTGATTTAATAAATTCTGAACATGCCTTTGTTGGGATTAGGCCCGAAAGAGATCCTGGGATTTTTTTCTTTAACGTTGGTATTGGGAATGTCTTTTCGAGGAAAATAGAACTCGTGTTCACAGGGGCTACAACGGTCAAAAACATTACTTTCCCCGAGCTGGTAGCCATGGTGAAAGAGGATTGCTCGCAATTCCAAAAAGGTCATGGGGGTTATTACGGGAACGAATTGACCTGGTCTTACACCGAGGCCGAGCCCGAAAAAACGCCCGAAGAGCTGGGGGCGGAGCGAGCTGCTGAGGAATACTCCCAACGGCTCCACGATTACAAGCTGTCCACAGGCCAGATAAAGCCTGAGCCAGGATATAAATCATTGGAAGAGGGCTTGAGGGCCAGTGGCTTCTTCAACGAGGAGGAAATTAAGGAGGCTGTGGAGGAGGCTGGGTATGACTACGTGGGGCCTCAATGAAAAAATCCGACCCAGCCAATGGGTAAACGCGGGTCTTAAGGTCCGGACCTTCTCATCTCCCGATAGGAACACATTGTATGGTAATACCCAAAGTAACCGGATGGAATGCGAGGCCAACAAGGAGGATTGCCTGGCCTATGGCGCCGGAGGAGAGGACATGTTTACCCTGAAGATCCAGCCGAACAGCCTCTACATCAAGGATTTTAAGGAAAATCAAAATGACGGGGACAAGATTGTGATACCTCGGGGTTATGCCGATGTTAAAGCCATCAAGGGCGCGCCCGGAAAAATCGTCATAGAAGCTTCCTATGAGTCATCGGATATGAGAGGCGACACTGTCAGGTGGCTCAAGGTAGTTCTGGAGGACACCAAGTGGTCTCTGGAAGAGGTTGAGAGGTGGGCAGAAACTGCTAAAAATAGTACAAAAAATGAAAATAGAGAGAATCCTATATCAAATTACTAATATGGTTAGCTGCATGAAAAAAAAACTTCTTATTGCTGCCTTTCTGACAATCCCCTTCATCTTGATTGGGTTGCTGATATTTTTACCTTTTATCAAAAAGGAACATGTTAAAGCAATTGAAGCAGATTCAGAAATTCATACAAATAAATGGTTTGAAGATAAAGTGCAAAGTTATGATGTAATTTTGTGCGACTTTGGGCTGAAAAATAGTGTTTATACTTTTACGTACGAGAAGAAACTCAATTCCATTGTGGATTACCACATACATTTTTTTGATGTAGAAAGAAGATCGATCTTCAATCAAGGATTTAATGTTCAATACACCGGGGGCACCACCCTTAAAAACACCACTTTCCCCGAGCTGGTCAATATGGTGAAGGATGACTGCTCGCAGTTCCAGGAGTCGAAAGGGAATTATTATGATGAGACCATTAACTGGTCCTATTCTCCCTACACGCCGGAGCCCGAACTAACTGCGGGAGAGATGGAGCAGGAGGAGGATAGGCGACGGGCCGAGGATTTGAGGAGCGAGCTTTGGTTCATGACGGATGAGCAACTGGAGCATGTGAGGAGGACGTATGGCGTTACCGAGCAGTCGCCTGATTCCCAACTTTTGGAATGGCATAAAAAGGGGCTGGAGGATGGCTATTTTTTTCGTTAATTTCAAATTGAAATCAAATAGCTGAAATCCAATCTTAGGATGAATTATCTAAAAATTTAGCCCATGAAAGTAGGTCATATAAAAAAAAGTTTTTAAAACGTTCTCCATTTCAGCCCTAACGTCTCTTTTGCTTGTTTTCATGGTCTACGTTTTTGGGACATTGAATATTGAAAAAAGCCTCATTAAGTATTGGACAAATAACGATCCAGATAACAAATCCTTTGATTACGAGATGGTGCGATGCAATCATGCCCTATTTCATCCTGAGGTTGTATTTGTGTACGAGGCAGAAAGGTACTTTGACAGTCATTTCAATTTGTACTTTTATAATGTAAAAAACATCTTTTCTGCATCAAGGGGGAACAGGGAATATACAGGAACTACGACCGTCATCAACACGACCTTCCCCGAATTAGTGACGATCGTGAAGGAGGGCTGCGCTCAATTCCGAGTTGGATATGGAGACTACCAAAGTGGTAAATTGAACTGGCTCTATACAGAGCCCGACCCCGAAAAGACTCCTGATACCTCGGAGGAGGATGAGAGGATAGGTGAGCGTTCAGAATGGCTACACGACTACAAGGTTTCCATCGGCCAGATAGAACCCGAGCCAGTGTATGATTCGTTGGAAGAGGCTTTAAGGGCTGGTGGCGTTCTTGAAGAGGCGATCAAAGAGATGGTGGAGGAGGCGGGATACGAGTATGTGGGGCCTCAATGAAAAAATCCGACCCAGCCAATATGGTCCAGACCTCCTCATTTCCTGGGCAAAATACTCCTTACTGGAACACGAAGAGTAATCAGCTCGAGTGTCTTAAGGGGGGTCAAGCTCTCGATTGACATATAGATTGACTTTTGTGGTCTAATCATATAATTTCCTCGGGCGGAATGCTTTCTGCCGCCGGATGGTCCGTGCGGCAAAGGGCGTCCAAGAAGGAGGAATTCCTTGGACCAAGTGCTTCAATGGCTTGGAGGGGGCCTTCTCCTCCTCAACAAGATCTTTTTCTCGCGTGCGGAACGGGCGCGCAAGCGGCACCAGGAAAAATTGGCTCAGGAGTGGCGCATCGCCGCCTGGGCCGCGTGCCTGGGGGGAATCACCCCTTGGGTCATCCTCTTCTTTCGAGAGAAGAACTGGATCGCCGCCGCGATGGAGGTGGGCGGAACCCCTTCGGTGCTGATGGGCCTGATCATCGCCGTTCGGGGCGAAGAAAAAAAGCCGCCGCGATGGCTAAACCTCCTCGCCCAGGCCTGCATTGCCGTTGGCCTAGGCTACAGCCTCTATGACTTTGGCGGACTCACGACGCCAAGCCAGGGATTGGAACTGGTATTGGTGGCCGGATTCCTGGTGGGAACCTACCTGCTGGCCAAAGAGGATCCGCGCGGCTACCTGTGGTATGTGCCCATGCACCTGGCCTGCGGCTGGCTGATGTGGATCCAGGATTACCCCTGGCTTGCGCTCCAGCAAGCCGCCTCTCTCCTTTTTGTTGCCGACGCCTACTGGATGGCGCGCCAATCAAAGGAATGAAAGGCCCTACGCCAGCTCCGATACCCTCGGAGCTGGTTTTTCTTCAGCGGGCAGCTCATTTTATTGACAAATTAATTAAAGTATTATATAGTAAAATAAAGGTTCTTGGAAATGCTGATGGAGCCTTGTGCATGCCGCACGAGCCCTCTGTCAGCAAGCCACCACTCCTTCGGGCAAAGCCTGGGAAAGCGTGATAAATGAGCAACGAGAACGAAGCAAAACCGTCGTGCGCAACCCCGCATCCCACGACCTACCTGATGCTGAGCAGCCAGTGGCTGATGGTGTGCATTATCATCCAAGCAATGGTTGTCCCAAGCTTGATGATGGGCTCCAGGGAGGCGCCGATGAGTTGGGCTATGTGGATATGGGGGTCAGCCCTCGTCCTGTTCCCGGCCGTCGTATCCCATACCTGGCGTAAGAGGTTCGCAAAAGCCAGCGGCTTGACCAAGACCTAGATCCACCCAGGTGGATCGCCCGACTCTCCGGAGTTGGGCTCTTAATTTTTCCTCTAATATCTTTTGCTTATGATCCGATAGCCTGGATTCCGGATCAAGTCCGGAATGACGGTTGGACGCAAGCAGGTTGCTCACCCTTCACCGCCACGCCCTCTCCAGCCTGATGCTTTTCCCCTTGCCCAGCGGCAGCTCCAGCTTCAGCTGCCACTGCGGCCCATTCAGGCTCTGGCCGGTTTTGGCCGGCGTAATGCGGTACTGCAGAGGCTCGCCGCCAGTCTGCAGCAGCAGCCCATCCTCATTGGGCGTGACCAGGGCCCAGTGGTTGTACTGCGCGCCAGGCACCTGGGCGCATTTTCCGGACGCCGTCGGCCCCTCCCATTTTGGTTCGGCGCTCAGCGTTCCGGATTCCTTGGCCTGACCCTGCTGGCAGCGGTTCCATTCCACCAGCACCTTGCTCTTCAGGGGCAAAAGGAGCTCCGTCTCGCTGTCCATAAAGCCCTCCAGCTTTTCCGTCTGATTGCTCAGGCTGCCGCTGATGCCGTCGAAGCCGACGCCTTCGGTCTCCAGCGCCTCCCACCCCTGGCTGCCCAGCCCTTCCAGATAATCGGCGTAGCTTTCCAGGTAGGCCTGGGCGTGGCGCCTTTCCAGGCTGCCGCGCAGCACCAGGCTGCTGCGCCCCATGCGCACCGCCATGAACACGAAGGTCGAAGTGAGCACCATGCTCAGCATCACGGTCCAGATCAGGACCGATCCTCTTGGGGAAGCCCGGCGGGGAAAAGGGGCGCTCATGGCTGGGGGATAAGGGGCGGCAGGGCAACGCTCAGCTGGTGGCTTTGGCTTTTTCCTTCCGCCAGGGCGGCGCGGAAGGAGAGGCTCAGCAGGCCGTTGGCGTAGCCGAGGGCAAACTCCTCCGCGGCAAAGGGGCTCACGAGATCCGCCGGCTCAAAATCGTCCTCCTCGGAAAGGGGGAGATCCAGAGGCGATCCGGCCGGTTCGCCGCTTTCCAGAAAAAAGCGCTGGACTTTTCTGGGCAGGCTTTCCGCCACGCGCAGCTGGCCATTGGAGGCCGCCAGGCCGGTGGGATAGCGCAGCCCCTGGGCGAAAACCTCCATCGTGTCCTCGCGCGTGCCCAGCAGCCCATCCCCCACCCTCAGCTCCAGGGTTTGGCTCTCCTGGGGGGTGTCGTTTCCCACGGTGTACCTGCTCACGGTCAGTTCCTCAAAACCGTCATCCTCGAACCGGATTCCGGAAAAGGCCAGCACCAGGCTTTCCGGGCTTTTGCCGTAAAAAACCTTGCCGGAGCTCGCCTGGACATTCGGGCTCACCCGGATCCGGAAAGCCAGGTCCTCCGCCTCCTCGTCCGGATCGCAATCGGTCTCGCCCAGCCATTCCTCCACGGTGTAGTCCGTTTCGCCCAGCGTGAGGATGTCCCCGGCCTTGAGCCCCTGCGCGATCAGGTTGTCTTGGGTGAAGAGGTCCGGGCCCAATTTGCACAGCTGGTTCTGGTAAGTGGATCCGCGCAGGTTGGTGAAAGTCTTCAAGGTGGGATCGTACTGCAGGCCCACCCGGTTGCGCTGCTGGGCGTCATAGGATTCTTCGGAGAAATTCCCCTCCAGCACAAGCTTGTCCATTTGAGTGTCGGCGGAAAGGCTGAACTCCAGCCGAAGCGGACCCAGGAGACCGGCCTTCACTTCCGGCTCGCTCATCTTCAGCACCCGTCCGCTGCCGCTGTCGGCAATGTACAGGAATCCCTCGTGCGCCAGCAGCCCGGTCGGGAAATCCAGCGCGCAGAGGAAGGCCGCACCGTCGCAGCTGGCATCCTGGCCGTAGCCGGCCACAATCTCTTACTTCAGGGTCTGCAGGTCGATGCGCTTGATGAGGTTCTTGCCGCTGTCGGCGACGAAGAGATGGGGTCTGGCTTGGCTATCCTCGTAGTAGGCCAATCCGCTGGGCAATTCAAAGGCATCGCTGATCTGGGTGAGCTGCAGCGTGTCCTTGTCCAGCCGGACAATGCGGTGGCTCTTGGCCTGGCTCAGGTACAGGGCATTCCCGTCCGAAGCGATGCCGATAGGATTCTCCAGCCCCTCGCTCACCAGGGGCTCACAGCTTTCAAGGCTGGGGCAGCGGTACAGGGCATTCTGGGAGCCGGAGATGACATAGGTCTCGCCCCCCAATTGGGCCAAGCCCAAGGGCAGAGGCACGTCGAAATCCGTGCCCGATTTTTCCCCCAGCAGGCCATGGAAAAGGAAGAAATCCTTGAGCTGGATCCGGTCCTCTTTGTGCCAGAGATGGGTGAAATTGAGACCTTTTTTCGGCTCCTTCAGCTTCAGCGTCGCCCAGCCTTCGCCTGATTCCGCCACGCCCTCGGCCGCCATCAGCTGCCGCCTCAAAAGCTCCGTCAGCACCGCTTGGGATTGGGCCTGGTCCCCCTCCTGGCTCAGGCGCAGCACCTGCCCGAAGCGCTGAGAGAAGAAGGCGCTCACCCCCACCATGAGCAGGCCGGCGATCGCTACGGCCACCATCAGCTCGGCTAGGCTGAATCCCCTGGAATAGGCCAGGTCGGAACCACGGCTCGTTCCGGAGAGGCCTTTCTGGAGCCAGCGATGCTGAAGCCGTGGCTTCATGGGATTCAGGTTGAGGCTAAAGGGAAATGATGCGCTTGATTTGAACGCTATGGGCGCCCGAGCCGTCCTCCCAGTCCACTTGGCTAGTGGCCTTCCAGGCTCCTGCCAGGCCCTGGCTCTCCAGAATCATGCTGCGCTGGAGCTCCCCGACGGTCTCCGCGCCCTGGCCGCATTCCAGGCCTTGGCCCTCCGCCGCCAGGCGGCATGTGCAGGCTTCTTCAAGGCAAGCGGCGGAAAGCGCGGCCCGGCCCAAGGCCTTGGCGGCCTCGATGCCCTGGTGCGAAAGGCTGTAGGCCTCCAAAGCCTTCTTCTGGGTCTGGCCCAGCTTCATTTGGCCGGTCTCCAGCTTGAGCACGCCAAAGGCCACCACCGAAAGCAGGGCCACGGCAAAAAGCACCTCGATCAGCGAGAAGCCCGAATTTGATCCTGCCGCGCCTTGCTTGGACATGCTTTGTTTTGCTTTGGCCCCATTCTAGCATTTTTGGGGGAATTGGAAACCGCCCCTCAAAAGCAGGCGAGATTCGCGAATCTCGCCTGCTCGCTCCTCACCCCTGGCCCTCCTGACCCGCAGGCGGAGTGCCGGCGAACACTTGGGTCATCAGGTTTTGATTGCGGGCAATGTAAAAGCCCCCCTCCGTAGAGGGGGGCAGGAGCAAGTGCGGGCAATTTTCATTGGCCACAGCTCCTTTGGTGCAAAGGAGGCTTGCGCCCCGGTTTTGCACCCCGCTGCCTAGGCTGCCACTTTGGGCCCGTCATCCAGAACCCCCTGAGAGGGGGGGCACTGGCCAAGGCTTAAGGGCAGGCCTTAAACAGCGCATCAACCGCCTAAGGGAGGCGGCTCTCTATGGTGTACCCAGACAATGATGTCCCGTGGAAGTTGGGCAGACTTCTGAACGGTAAGCCGCCAGGAGTCAAATAGATCAGGAAGCCGAAGGCCCCTGAATCATCTGACTAGCTGGAGCAAGATCAATTTATATTACAATAAATTATTTGTCAATACCAATTTCGAGGTCTACATCTGGCATGGTCGACCCTTCAATTGGCTGGGCGAAGAAGCAAGAAAAAGCCCCCATCCGTTTCCCTTCTTGCAGCTTGCGCTGAAAGTTGGTAGCGGACGGAGGCGAGGCTAATGGGATGGATCAGAGCAGTTCGACCATCCAGTGGTGATTTTAGCGCGGATCTGTCCGCGCCATCCCGTCCCATTCAGCCGGTTGCGCCCATGTAGGCGCGTTCCGCCATGGAGCAGGCTCAGGGCCAGCCATTTTAGGCAGGCTCGACCCGTTAGATCGGAGCTGCGGCGGTTCAGCCCGATCGCCTTTCATGCACCCCCCTTGAGAGGCGGGGGGTTTCGACCCATTCGGATCAGCAGGGTTGGTAGCCGCGGACGCTTTTCTCGGAGAATCCAAGCCCCTTACCCTGTGCACCTTTGGAAGTGCTGGGCAATTCTATGTCAAAAAACCTGATCCGTCAATAAATTGGCCTGATCCGCGGGGGCCTTGAGCAGAAGAAGGAAAGAGGGCTCCTCTATTCCTCGGCATCCAGGAGTTCTTCCGCAAGAATTAAGCCATTCTTATAGTGCTCCCTTGCTAGCTTGCCATTTCCCCGCGAATGGAACATCTCTGCTGCCAGGATGTGGATTTTGATGGTCAGACGACATATTCTGCGGTCTTCCGGATGCAGCCTCTGGCACAGAGTAAACTCATGCAAATCCTCCAGGGCCAGTTGGCAGATGCCTTGGAGCCAGGCCAAGTCAACTCTGTTCGATTTGCGGAGAATTTCCTGGTAGGAAAGCCCGGCCTCCAGCAAGGCTCACTCCAAAAAAGGCTGAATGGCATTCACATCCCCAAGCTCAATGGCCGTGATGAAATGGTCGATCTTCTCTTTAGCCTCGTCGCACAGCAAAGCGTATTCCAGGTGATGCAGGGAGTTTTCTGGCTCAAGCTCAATCGCCTTGGCGTAGCATTCCCGCCTGAAGCCCGAGGTGGGATCCTGGGTACCGAAAATGCTTTCATGGCAGCGCACCGTATCCAGAATCAATTTTGGCGTGCTTGCCATGCTCAAGGCTTGCGACAAATGCATGATGACCTTCGCTTGGTCCCGATCGGTCCTGGCTTGCCTGCCCCGGAAACCCGCCCAGTAGCGGGCGGCTTCAATGGCCTCCATCGTGCTTTGCGGCTGCAGGGGAGGCATCTGCAAAACAGCAGCGAAGCTCTCCCGCGGGGCAGCCTGCGATTCCGGAGCTCTGGGCCGATCCGGACCCGCGTCGCCTGGAGACTGTCCAGAAATGGGCAGACGGATAACGTTTCTCTCGGGATCAAGATCGGGTTGCATGGCAGAGGGTAAGCTTGCTTAATTTATACTATGACAAAAATATTATTAAAGTCAAGCCACACTCTCCTTCCGCCCCCCTCGGTCCCGGCTCAGGAACTTGCTTTTTTAGCATTTGCATGATAGAATAAAAGGATTAATTTATGCACTCGCGCCCATGAGCTTCCTCGATCTCCTCAAGCAAGAGGCCAAGCAGGCGGAAGCCTCCAAAAAGGAGGGCAAGCCTGTGGATCCGGCCCAAGTGGCCATCGCCATCACCGGGGTGGAGGCAGCGATGCCCAAACCCCCCT
>CAYUUW010000046.1:4008-9779 GCA_964448005.1 uncultured Candidatus Peribacteria bacterium | reverse complement strand
CCACCCCCTCCACCCATGTCCTCCAATCCAAAGGTTTTCAGCGATGGAAACCTGATTGCCGTTGATTTTCATCGAGAGACTTCGCCTGCCGGCTTGGATCTTTCGGACGAAGCCCCTGCGTCCGTTATCCTCCTTCCTTTGGCTACACCAGTTAGGCATGAAGGGTTTTTAGAAGCTGCCAATACAAGCTCCTATGCAAGGGCTAGGATGGAGGCATTGCTAGGAGAATCCTTGCGGGAAGTCCAAACTAGGCTTTACTGGTCCTTCAGCTTGGCTTCACAAGGCTCATGGGAAGCCTATGAAGCTTTTATGGAGCTCAAGTCTCGCTTTTCATCCGCCGCCTCAGGTCGCCCAAAGATTCAAGCTGCCTTGGCAGGCTTGGAGGAAAGGCTGCTTCAAAAGGTTCAATCCGGAGACATTCAGTGTGGGGCTTACTAGCCCCGGCTTGCCATTCAGCTTCAAAAAAGGTATAATGGTGGGATTTTTGACCCCCAAAAAATGCCCGCCTTAAAAATCAGATTCTCTGCCGGAGCCTTTCTTGCATTGTTCGCCGTGGAGATTCTTTCATCCTTTGCTCTTGCTCAGGATGCACCTTTGGATCAGACGAATTCGAGCGCTGGCTCCAGGGGGCAGAAGCTTTTGGTGACCGCCTACTATTCGCCCTTGCCGGACCAATCCTTTTACATTCGGGGCAGCTACGAGGGCGACATCCGCCTGAACGGGCGGGGGACCAACGGGGCCGACGGCACGCCGGTGTACGTGGGCATGCTGGCTGCGCCCAAAACCTACGCCTTCGGCACGCGCATCGCCATTCCCGGCCTGGGCGTGGGCGAAGTGCATGATCGAGGGGGAGCCATTGTGGAGCGGCAGGGCTACCATCGGGTGGATGTGTGGATGGGCCACGGGGAGGAGGGCTTGGCCCGCGCCTTGAATTGGGGCGCTCGCCTGGTGGATGGAAAGGTTTATGCCGATCCGGCCCAGGTTCAGCCCGGCCTGGATTTCAGCTGGGTCAGCGCTCAGCTGCCGGGCAGCGTGATTTCGAGGCTGACCCGCCAAAGCGTGCAAAGCCCCCAAAGCGTCAGCCAGACGGTCACCCCGGTCTCCAGCGCCGAAAGGATCAAGGATCTTCAGGCGGCTTTGGCAACCTTGGGCCACTACCAAGGCGAATCGAACGGCTTGTACGATGAAGCTACGACTCGGGCGGTGCTGGATTTCCAGCTCGCATCCGGAGTGATTCCCGATGCCCAGGCGCAGGGGGCCGGCCACTACGGGCCCAAGACCCAATCAGCGCTGGAGCAGGCTTTGTCCGGCTACAATGCGGCATTCGAAAAGGAGAAGCAGCAGCTGGAGGAGGATCTGAAAACCCTGGCTTCCGGTTTAGGAAAGGAGGCCGAAGGGGAAGACGTGAAGGCTTTGCAGCAGATGCTGTGGGAGCTGGGCTACTACCATGGCATGCTCCACGGCGAATATGACCAGGCCACCATCGAGGCGGTGTTCCAATTCCAGCGGGAGCATGGCGTGCTCGATAGCGAGCGGGAGCTGGGGGCTGGCTTTTTCGGGCCCAAAACCCAAGAAGCCCTCAAATCCGCTTTCCGTGAGCGGATCGCCAAGCTGAAGGATTATCCCCAGCAGATCCAGGCCTGGGTCCCTGCCGAACGGCCCTTGCCCCTGATCGCCAGCCTGACTTTGCCGGAGCTGCGTTGGGAGCAGCAGGCCATCCATTTTGCCGACGAGCTGATGCGCGCTTCGGAGCCGGATCAGGAAATCGCCCCAGAACCCGTTCAGGCTGTTTTCTCGGGAGAAATGAGTCCTGGGGACCAGGGGGATCAGGTGGCTTTGCTTCAGCGCAAATTGGCGGAAATGGGGCTGATGGAAAAGGAGCTGGAAACCGGCTTTTACGGCGCACAGACCCAGCAGGCCGTTCTGGCCTTTCAGACCCGGCAGGGGATTGTGGCTTCTGCCGCTGAGCAGGGCGCCGGGCGAGTGGGGCCGAAAACGCTGGAGGCTCTAAATGCTCTTTAGGAACATTTAAGGCCATCCATTTTCCAATTGTCATTCCGGGCAACGACCTGCCTACCGGCAGGCAGGCCCGGAATCCAGGAGGGTGATATTGGGTGTGGGCTTTTCCCTGTCCTGCCTTCTTCCTCCACTGGATTCCTTTTTTCAAGGCAATGACAATTGGCGGGAGGGGTATACAATGGGGCGCATGACGATCAAAGAACTCATCCGCTGGGGGGCAAAGGAGCTGGCCGGACTAGAGTCGGGTCGGTTGGATGCAGAATTGCTTTTGGCCCACACGCTTAAAAAGGAGCGGACGCATTTGCTGGCCCACGACGATGCCGAAATCTCTTTTTTAAGAACATGGCGCTTTCGCCGGCTCATCGCCCAGCGGAAAAAGCAGGTGCCCGTGGCTTACCTGCTGGGTCAAAAGGAGTTTTACGGCTTGGAGTTCAGGGTCAATCGCCACACTCTTATCCCCCGGCCGGACACCGAAGTTCTGGTCGAATCTGTGATCGGCTATCTGAAGCCAGCTGACCGGCTTTTGGATGTGGGCACCGGAACGGGCTGCATTCCGATCGCGGTACTCAAGCACGTGCCCGGCGCGAGGGCGGTCTCAACGGACCTTTCCCGCAAGGCGCTGAGGGTGGCGCAGGGGAATGTTGATCGTTATGGCTTAGGTGATCGCATCCGGCTCATTCGCTCTAATTTGCTCGATAATGTGCCGCCGGAGCTTTTTGGGGAGGGGGACCTGATCGCCACGGCGAATCTGCCCTATGTGCCGGACGATTATGGATTGAACGAGGAGGCCAGGCACGAACCCTCACTCGCTCTTTTTGGGGGAGGGGACGACGGGCTGGAGCTTTACCGAAAGCTCCTGGATCAGTTGGCCGATTTGAGGCCGAAGGCGGTCTTTCTGGAATGCTATGCGTTCCAGGTGCCGCTGCTGGCCGAGCGTATGAAGGGGTATCGATTGGCGCAGTGCAAAAGCATGCTGGGCGAGGCGAGGATGATGCTGTTGGAGAAGGTGAAGGAGTAGATTTAGCGGAGTCTCGAGTGAAAAAAATAGATTCCGCTCTTCTAACCGTCATTCCGGACTTGATCCGGAATCCAGTGGAGGAAGGGGGGTGGGTGAATGCCTGCCCCTTAAGTGCCTCCCCGCTATGGATTCCGGCTTTCGCCGGAATGACGGCTGGGCTTTAGGCGCCATTAAAGTTTCTTGTTTCATCCATAGTGAAGAGCCCCCAGCCAGTGACGTTCGCAGTGAACGTGTGACTGAGGGCGATCCCTGCCAGGAAGGAGATGGACTACTATGGACTACTTTTGTGGTCGAGTCGGCAACTTAAGCCACCACTTCCGACCGGAATCCGGAGCCAAAGTGTAGAACCAGAAGAAGCTGCTGTCTTCGCTGGGAATCGATGGAACCATCCAGCCAATCTGGTTGGATGTTATTCCATTCTTGTCCGTAAACCGCCCATTTTCATCGATGCCGCTGATATCATCCTTTTCTTCACCGGCAGCGCAGTCGGCACATAGAAGACGGGCATTCTCAAGGGCTGAGGGGCGCCACAGCTTGCAGCCCGCAGCTCCGCACCGGGAGCATTTGTAGCTGGCTGGAACTTTGCCGTCGAGATAGGTCGTTGAGTCACTCATGTCTTTTTTCTCCGCCCTGGTTGTTTGGGATCATTCGGCGTTTCCGCCAATCAATAAAAATTATAATATATTTATATTAAATGTCAATTCAAAAATGGCTTATCTGAGCACGAATAAAGCCTGACCCCTGGCCTTTCAGGCCTGTTTCTGCTATAATGAGTGGATTCAAATACGGAAAACACAAAGAAAAACACCATGCGGAAAGGACGACTGACATCCATCATTGTGGCCTTCGGCCTGCTGCTTCAGGCGCTGACCCCAGCCGCCTTGGCGGCTCCCGAAGTTGCCCAGGCTTTTGGATCGGACACCATTGCCGGCTACTCCTCGCTCCTTCGGAGCTCCCTCATCACCCCCGGAGAAGCGGTTATTTTCCTGGTCACCAAGCCGGATTCCGCGGTGGTCCGGGTTCCTGCCGAGGCCAACCTGGAAGGCCTCGCCAAAGCCGATTTCTACGGCCACCAGACCAAGAAGGCCGGCGAGTACAGAGTGTCCCTGCTCCGCTCCGGCGGCATGGTTTCCGGCGAGACTCCTTTCCGGGTCTACCCGGACCAGCTTTCGGCGACGCAATCCGTGCTCAGCTCCACCCGCCAGATGCTGCCTGCGGACAGCGCAGAGGAGACCTTCCTGGAAGTGCTGCTCTACGACGCCTACCAGAACCCCATCCAGAATCACCAGGTGCAGCTCATCTCCAGCCGGAAGGAGGATTCCATCGCCCCCCTGAAGCAGGGTGTGACGGATGCCGAGGGGCGGGCCCACTTCAAGGTCAGCTCCAAGCACCCGGGCGTTTCGGTCTTCACCGCTATGGATGTGGCCCTGAGCCAGATCCTTTCCGACCGCGAAGAGATTGTCTTTTCCCAGCCGGCTCCCGCCAGCTCCCCCAAAATCAGCATCGGCGGCAATTTTCTGAGCAGCAACCTTTTGGGCGCCCAGCTTCTGGATGCGGCTCCTGCGGCGAACAGCCCTCTGCCGGGCCCTTTGGCCTACTTCGACATCGAGGACCTCAGCCCGAATGTCACCGTGGGAACCGATCTGACGGTCACGGTGGTGGCCCGGGATGCCAACGGCAATCCAGCCAAGAACTACACGGGGACCGTCCTTTTCTCCACGCCGGACGACGAGAATGCGGTGCTGCCCAACAACGGCCAGTACTCCTTCAAGGAATCGGACCAGGGGCGCTTCACCTTCAATCTGGCCCTGCGCTTCTCCAAGACGGGCCAGCAGGCCTTTCAAGTGTTCGACCAGGGCAATTGGAAGCTGGCCGGCGAAAAATCCGTTTCGGTTTCGCCCAAGGGCGGGGCTCCGGTCTCCTCGGGCAGCGTTTCCGGCCTTTCGATCAAATCGCCCGTGGACGGATCGGCCTTCGGCAGCTCCACGGTGGTGCTGACCGGCCAAGGGGATCCGAACATCAACCTCAAGTTCTTCGACAATGACGCCAAGATCGGCGATGGGGAAACGGACGGCGACGGCTTCTTCACCTTTCAGGCCAAGGGCCTGAGCAGCGGCACCCATTCGTTCTACGTCATGTCCGAGGCGGGGAAGGTTTCTCCGTCGGTTTCGGTGAGCATCGACACGACCCCGCCCGTGCTTTACCAGCTTTCGGTGAACCCCCAAGGCATCGTCGCTCCGGGCCAGGCGCTGCAGGTGGTGGCTCTGTCTGAGCCGGAGCTGGATTCGGTCAAGATCCGTTTCCAGGGCATGGAGACCTCTATGGCTCCAGGCACCGATGCCGGCTCCTACACGGCGACTTTGGCCGCTCCTGCCCTGGCAGGCGCTTACGCCATGGACGTGCTGCTGACAGACGCCCTTTCCAACCGCAGCGAGCTTTTGGCCAAAGCCTCGGTTCAGGTGCAGGATTCTCAGCCGGTCTATCCGCCCCAGGTTCAGGGATTCCAAGGCATGGCAGGGGATGCTTCGGTGAGCCTTTCATGGCAACCGGTGCTGGGCCATGCTTACCCCATTCAGGGCTACCGCATCCATTACGGCCTGCGCTTCGATCAGCTGGACAAGACCTTGGATGCTCCCGCTGGCCAGCTGGGCGCCACGGTCTCCGCTCTGCAGAACGGCACCCAGTACTTCTTTTCGGTGGCTGCGGTGGATTCCAAGGGTTTGGAAAGCCAGCA